>NZ_JBNFXP010000001.1:0-406053 GCF_052877535.1 Vibrio sp. PNB23_22_6
TCATGCGTTCTCCGTTTGTTTCAGTGTAAACGGAAAACCTCTAATTGCGAGCGACCAGTTTTTCGGGGAGGGTTACAGATGTACTTCATCGGGCGTTTTGTATTTTAAGGCTGTATGTGGCCTATACCGATTATAGATTTGTATTGATTCGGCTAATTCGGTCGAGTTGCCTCAAGAAGGTAATTTGGATGCCAATAAATTTGCATTTCACTTAGATATACTTGTTTTCGATGCTGAAGGTAATGTTAAAGGTGATCATATCAGTGATACAGGTGAAATGGGGGATGGCGCTTGGACAACTAAAGTTGGACTAAATGAAGATGGGTTGCTCATCGAAGTGGATGAAATAGCGGCAGTTGACGAGTTTGATTACTGCGCGATTAACCTCAGCCATGATTTGTTCGTATGTGCATATAATAATATGCAAGATGGTGTGGAAGTAGGGCAGGGTTTCGCTATTGGTGTAAAAGAGTTAACCGCTGAATAGAGTTGTCGCTGAAAGTACTTGTGGCGCAACATATTGCGATGCACGGAGGATATTGCGCTTCAAGAAATAGAATAACCCCGACCAATTGCGTTGGGGTTATCACTAATTTTAGTTTTCTAAAAGACGCTCACACTTAATGATCGACAAGAATGCAATAAGTCTAAAGTCGTCGATTAAAAATGAGAATGCTTGTTTATTCGGTTTCTTGCCGAAACAACCCCTGAAATGTAAGACTAGAATGCAAAAAAAAAGCAAGGACCCACTATTTAGAGAGTGGCAGCAATAAACAATGTGATTAACTCATTACCTTTTCACTACCCAATGTCTAATGACTTAAATAGAGACGCAATCAACGCTGGTAACATCTCGCTGTCAGTGAGCGCTTTGTTTACTTGTTCATGAATTTCACGGTTTTGCTTGCCCATCGTATTGGTTGGCTTGGTTCGCACGCCATGAACAAGATTGTTACGCAGTGCACGTAATACTTTATACTCGTTACCATAGAGCCCAGTTAAACTATTTTTACTCCATTCTCTGTCTGCATAATCATTGCTAGTGGCGTGGCGACTGACAAGTCCTTCGAAGCCATAAATAACCGCACGTAAATAATCGTGACGTTTTAGGTACTGAATGGCCAACAGACATTCACGAGAAGAACGGTCATCTTTGCGCACCCATTCAATTCTAGTTGCGAATTCAGATGACATAAGCTGACCAATGGTGGTTTTCCATGGTTCGTTTAAAACATCACTCAACGCAGCTTTAGCGATGCTGGAATTTGTCGTGCGTTCAAAAAATGCGCCTTTTTTAAGTTGATTTATCTTACTTTTCGGCCAGTCTTGAGCTTGTAACAATTCTGTAAATACGCCTAAGTCGCCACTGTGATCGTATTGACTGAGTGCATTCACCCATCTATCCAATTCAATACTTTGCTGTAGTGAAAAGATCAATGAGATATCTTGGTTTGGGGTATACATCGCGTAGAGTAAATTTTGGACTTTTACCTGTTTTACAAATTGCAAAAATTGTAAGGATGAAAATGCCAAAATAGGCATAAAGCGAAAACCATGTGTCACATCCAGAACGATAGACTCATTGGGATGCACGGCCGTAGTAAATGTGGCAAAAAATTCAGCTTGTTCATGTTCTGTCGCACCATCTGGCACCAATATAAGCGAGTAAGGAATCGAGCTTTGTTGATTTATTTTAGACTCTAACTTATGCAGTAATTTGCTATCGACACAATGTTGTTGGCAATGTTCAAGTAGCTCAATATGAAAATCATCCCCGATTTCGTTAAAGCAGATCTCATCCCACATGCTGCCAGGTGTGCCAATAATGACTACTCTCTCAGGCTTAAGTTTGTCAATAAGAACTCTACCCACGTAAGAGACAGGCTCAGAAAGACTACCATCAGGAAATTGGTAAGACGTTTTCCTATACCCAGAGCCATCACTGTTGTGAAAGCTTCGTCCAATAAAAGTGACGAGTGTCGTCATGATTATCCTTATTTATAACGAGCTGGTGACGCAGCTAGTTGCAAATCTTGCTGATAGATTTCGTTCTCACCAATGGTGCTAATATATTGAAACTTCGTATCGCGATGTATGGTTGCGAGCGCCGCTGCTGCACTCATTGCGGACGTGCCACCTGTGATGTCAAGGCATATATCTTTCTCTGAGAGGCCTTGATTAGTGACTAAATCGTCAAGTATCTCAGAAAGTCGATAATAAGTTTCTCCAACATCATTAGGATCTAAGTACGTGTGGCAAGCGCTAATCTGGCAATGTTCTGGATTGATGTAGAGATTCAAGAATTCGGTGATTGAATCGAGCTTATGCCGAGTTCCTCGAGTATCATCAGAGGTTCCGACATCTTCAGTCGATAACAGAATGATTTTCTTAACCTTGGGAAGATGTTTGCTCAACCCTCTCAGTAGTTGGGTACCATTCCAACGCTGGCCGTCAAGAAGCGTGATATCTTGCTCAATGGAGCCGGTGAGTTCAATAGTCGTGTTTTGACGATTTTGATAGATTGCCACTCCGTGCGCAATTGAAAGCCCCTCGATTTTTGAAACCGTCAGCAGCAAGATTTTCTTAGGCTTAGGATTGTTGGTGACATTGACTCTACGGAGTGATGGTAAAAATGCGCGTCCAAGCTTTATTAAAGAATACGAACAAAAGACATATACAGCGAATAGGATAAACGTTGGCGCTATTGCAATGGTTTCTGTTTGGCTTGGCTTTAGGTTTTCGGGTAACCAGGGAAATAAAGATTCCCCAGCTAAGAGATCCCCTAACCACGCAAAAGAGGCCAAGGATAAAGTGGTTAAAAGCCAGATCAACCAAGCAGAGGTTTTCCATTTTTGCCAGTTTTGCCGGATCACTTTTTTCATTACTTTATACCTATTGAACATATTGATTCTTAAAGGGATGCCGTGATCCTGAAATTGATGCTCACTGATATCAATATTGATACCATCGAGGTACTTCATTGTGACTTCATCAGGGGACAGATTGCTAGGTATAGAGGCTGTAATATGGAGGTAAGGGATACGTTTTTCCGACAAAACTCTACTGTCTTCAACTCTCAACTGACCGTAAATAACATCCGACCTAGTGTAAGACTCGGGTGAAAAACGATGGTGTACATGGTCAATAATGATCCCTTGTTTTTCTAGCTTATCTTTTAAAGCGGGGTAAGGTGATATAAGAATATTCAAAGCTCGAGACCTATCTTTAAAGTGGTTGAATATTGAACTCCTGCATTCTCACATGCGCTTTTTCCAACTGTTTTGCATCTAATTCTTGGCCTCGCAAGTGTTCTGGCATGTCTAGAATAAGATGAAAGTAGCGAGCGTCACGCTTGCAGACCTCTGCCGCAAGATGGACGGGCAAAGTGCCATACACAATATCTCCGGCATTGATGTCTTCAATATCAAGATGATCAACAAAGCGATCAATATAGGTATTGGTCGATTTAATCCAATTGATAGCCCCCACATGGCGAGAAACAAACCAACGCATTGCTACCTTCCCCCTAAATTGTACTGCACTAACCTTTGTTGTTGCTCGTCCCTTAGACGCCGACTCTAGGAGGCCAGTTTAACGTGCTTTCTTATGAAACAAGTTTAGTAAATTTAGCCTAGAAATTGAAAAATGCAAACAAGGTTTGATGAGCTAGTACACCTCCTCCGGTCTAAACCGGGCAGTCTTAATAGACATAAAGGAAGTGAGCACTACAACACCTACGCGTCTTAATCCCGTCTAAACCGGGCAGTCTTAATAGAATGCTCAACCGTTGTGACTGCCCTGCTAAGCTTGTCTTAATCCCGTCTAAACCGGGCAGTCTTAATAGGTACTTGAAAACAAAAAGGTCAGCCTCGACAAAGTCTTAATCCCGTCTAAACCGGGCAGTCTTAATAGAAGGAGGGGTACGATCTTCGCTACGGAGACGGAGAAGTCTTAATCCCGTCTAAACCGGGCAGTCTTAATAGCTGGGTTCAAAAGAGTTGTACAAAACTCTTAAGGTCTTAATCCCGTCTAAACCGGGCAGTCTTAATAGACCTGGGTCAGATGTGACCATGTCGGATATTACGAGTCTTAATCCCGTCTAAACCGGGCAGTCTTAATAGAAATCTCAGCGCGCGTATGGGGTGTCAACACCCTGTCTTAATCCCGTCTAAACCGGGCAGTCTTAATAGACCACCCCATGCACATGCATAAACACCGCCCACCCAAGTCTTAATCCCGTCTAAACCGGGCAGTCTTAATAGAAGTGAAGTGCGTAAAATAAAAGAGTTACTAAGAGTCTTAATCCCGTCTAAACCGGGCAGTCTTAATAGAACAAGTGACGGTAAAACTCTTGCAGAGTTCTTGCGTCTTAATCCCGTCTAAACCGGGCAGTCTTAATAGTCTAGTCGCTACAGCCCTTATGTTGCAAGCTCTCTGAGGGGGCTGTGCTGCAAAAATGTCAATGTCTGACTAATTATGTTGCATTGTAGCATATTAAATCATGTGGGTGGATTTTAGATTAGTGCAAAATGAACTAATGTATTGTTTTTCATGGTGTGCTTCAAAAATAGCGTATTATTCATCAATGATGTGTAATGCATCTGGCCAGTGCACTTCACCCTGCCCATCAGCATAACGCGTTAATACATCCTTTCCGCACAGCGGGTAGTACAGCACTCGATCTGTTGGTTCGATGATGTGCTTCAATTGGCGCTGTAAACGACGCAGTTCTTTCCGTCTTAACAAGCATTCAAATACGCTGTATTGTACTCGGTTACCATAGCCAAGTATCGTTTTAACCGCTCGCCTGCGGCGTTTATTATCACTGATGTCGAAACTGACTAGCCAGATCATTATGCGCCTTACCCATCAATATATTCATAAGGGGTACTTTGCCAAGCAATCATAGAGCCTTGGGTTAGGCGTCTTCGCTGGCAGTGGGAGCAAAGACGGTAGTAATTGATTTTGTCGCTATCAGCAATGTAGCTCACTAAGGTCGCTCGAAGCCTCAAAAATTCGGCTTGGCTTAATCGACACTCAAACACGCTATACTGAACGCGCTCACCGTAGCCAAGCAGCTCTTTTTCTACATGATAACGAGCTCGTCTGTCACTGATGTCATAGCAAATTACAAAATGCTCACCGCTCATTAACGAATCCTCTGTTGAGTTAAGCTCCATTGGCCTGTGAGTAATTGGTGCCGAAACTCAAGAATTTGAATGTCCATCAATCGCCTTACGTCAGCCTTAATTTTCAATGTGGGATGCTGATGTTCTGAAAGCATCTTTTGTTCAAATGATTGAATCAATACTCGGCGCCCATCACGGTTAAGCCAACAGCCAGACGAATTGTAGGCGAATTGTTCTGGTGTAATAAGTTTTTTGCTTGCAAGTTGTAATATGAGTTCATCGACTAACCAAGGACGATAGCCTTCCATTAAATCGAGAACCAGAGAGGGTTGGTTGGGTTGATCCCCATGTAAATAACCAATATGTGGCAAAAGACCTCGCGCCTCTAGCAACGCTCTCAAGTTATGAAACAGTAGGGTATAGCCATAGGAGAGCATCGCGTTGATCGGATCTTTAGGTGGTTGGCGATTGCGTGTTGTAAAGTTCCATTCGGCATCAAACTGCTGCTTATACCAGCTAAAGTATGCTCGGGCAGCCGCGCCTTCAGTGCCTCTAATGCTAGGCAGCGTGCCTTTCTTGTCGAGGCTGTCTCTTATGGCTACGATTTGCTTTTCACTACTTTTGTCTCTTTGTTGTTTTCTTCCAAAGCGACGCATGACCCCTAGGCTATTATTGATTTTGCTCCGTACGAAAAACTTACTGAGTTGAATTCTAACTTCGCTATTGGCTTGGCTGTATATTTGTGCTTGAGTTAACTTGGGATCGCCTTGGTATGGGGCAGCCAAGCAACCTAAGTATTGCCCTGATTGCGTTAGCCAGATAACCGTGATTTCATTTGTTAAGCAGAACCGTTGCACAGCGTGGGTAAGATGAATACTACCAAAGCAGAGGATCATATCTATCGTATTGGCGGGAATGGAAGAAAGCGGCTTGCCATTGAAAAAGATATTGAGCCGATTGCCACTTTTGTGTACGGCGGCTCCTTGTTTATGTAAGTAGACCAGTTTTAGCCGAGCAATGTGGTTTACAGCGAGTCGCTTCATCCGTTCGATATCCGGTTCTGTGGCAACAAAACTATCGTCATCGTAAATCGCTGCCTGTAAGCTTCGTAGCGCGGGTGGCAGGCTTGCATGCCAAAGTGTGGCATTCAAACTCTGATCTTCATCACTGCGGATCAGTTCTGCTTCATCTTCAGATAGCTCAAACTCATATTTGCCAAGGCTAACCAGCGATTTTTCGGTATGCGCTTTGAGTGGTAGTACCATATTGTCTAGAAACGTGACTCCAAGAAAGGTAAATCCTTGCTCAAAAGAGACAACTCTCGTTTTTTCAGCGTTCAAATTTAACTTTAATTTGGCTAAGTATTGGGTCACAAAATTGAGGCAACGTTGTGCTTTTTGCTCGTCTGCCACCAAGACGACAAAATCATCGGCGTAGCGAATAATTTGTTCACCTCGGTCGATCAATGCTTCATCAAAGCCATCAAGATATAAGTTCGCAAGCAGAGGCGATATAGGAGAGCCCTGTGGAATGCCAATACCGTTTTCTCTACCGAAGGCGAGTCGTGATTGCTCTTCTTGCTGAGTCAGGAGTAAGTTCAACAGAGAATCCGTCCAAGTATTCGAAAGGTATTTATTGAGGATCAGTTTGAGGATGTCATGGCAGATGTTATCGAAGTAGCCTTCAATATCGGCATCTAACACGAAGTAATAACCTTGGTTTCTTAACTGCTCTATATGTCGGATAGCATGGGTATAGGATCGATTGGGGCGATAGCCATAACTGATGGACTCGAACTCGGGTTCAAAATACTGCACCAGTTGCGTCGCGATAGCGGTGTGAAGGATGCGATCCCTAACTGTTGGTATCGCGAGCTTACGTGTGCGATTGTCAGATTTAGGAATGGTAACGACTTTGTAAGGGTGAGGGACAAAGTCACCTGAATTCCACTGGGTAAGCAAGCGCTTCAAGCGAGAGTCAACCCCCTGTTGGTAAGTCTGGACGCTGACACCATCTACACCCGGAGCCCCTTTATTAGCCGCGACCTTTTTCCAGCCGGCTTGCAAATCATCAAGCGTTAACGGAATCGTCATAATGGCTCCTGTGTATTATTTGGCGATGTCTTCTTGTTTTGTTGAAAAGCAATTGGGCTTAAATCTGACAGAGTGCACAGTGTTTTTTACGTCGCGAGCCACCTACCGAACATTTTGGATGCTGGTTCAGTAATTCGCTGAAATAGAGTAAAGAACGCTCGGTTCTTATTCGTTTTATACGGGACTGAAAATGTTACATTGAATTAAAAACACAGATGGACATGTGTGCTGTGTGTGTTTACGAATGTAGCGTTCAGTTATTGGATATATGTTAGGTAAAAATAGCCCATGAGTTGGAAAGTGCAAATAGCGAAAAATGGCATTAAAAAATTGAGTTTGTTTTGTTTATTTTCAGCACTTATTTAAATTAGCATTGGAGACAATAAAGTGTTTTTATCCGATTGTGGCAAATAGATTTATGAATTGGTTTCGCAGATCTTTGAAATTAAGTCTACGCTTATTTAATTCTTTTTATTTCAATGTCAGAAGGAGTTGGCATGTACTATTGTTATCTATTCGAAGCCAAGTCGATACAGGCTTACTTATTTAAAACGAATAAACTGCGTGATGTTATAGCTGCCAGTGAGCGTTTAGATAGATTGGTTGATTCGAATCACAATAGTGTGCTTGGGCAAGTACTGCAAAGTGCGGGCTTATCCTCTGATATTGATGATGAGCAAGAGAACGAAGCAGAATTAAGTTCAGCGTTGGATGTGCATTTTATCCGTTGTAAAGGTGGTGCGTTTTACGCTTATGCGAAATCAAAGCAACCACTGCTAATGCTCCGTTCTGCTTGGTCACTGACATTGAGCCAGCTATTTCCTTCTCTTGAGTATACTGATGCTTTTAGTGAAGGTGATGATCTGCAAGCAACCATTAGCGAAGCAATGGGGAAGCTACAAGCAGACCGCAATTTACCTAAATTGACGTTGCCATTGTCTACCACAATAATGGCAAGAAGTGAGCGTACGGGCCAAGCACAGATATTGACAAGCCAATTTGCTAAAGAGGGCAGCGGACCGGAACGGAATAACTTGGTTGTGGATGTTGATACAGAAAGGCATCGCCAAGCTTACCATTTATTCGGGTTAAACCAGACCCATTCGGCGGATGTTATTAGCGAAGGGGAATCCACGGTTAATGACGCGGATATATCGCCCCTTTTAAAGCGTTTCACGCCTGATCATTTGCTGCATTTGGTTCGGTACCCGCTCAATTTCGACACTCAATTTCCTTACCATGGTGACAAATCGAGACTCACCCGCTTTGAAGGCGAAGCCGTGAAGAATATGGCGATGATCCATATTGACGGGAATGGCTTGGGCATTTTGCTTCGTCAGCTAAAAGTGGTGATGGCTCAATTTAATAACAACGATGACACAGATGAAGCAATCTTCCGTACTACGTTTCGTCGTTTTTCCGATACCTTAGCTAAAGCGACGGAGGCCGCTGCGAAAATAGCGACCTTAAAAGTGTACAACCAAGTCGCGGCGGCAGAGCAACGTGAAGAAGTGGTCATGCCGATGCGTCCTATTGTGCTAGGTGGGGACGATTTAACGCTGTTCTGCCGAGCAGACATTGCGTTGGAATTTGCTGAAACCTTTTGCGAACAGTTTAAAGTGGAGTCCGAACATGCCCTTAAATCACTGTTTGATGAAAACCATAAGCTAGTCGAAGAAAGAAATTGTGGCCATGGTGACCAATCAGGGAAAACGTTAGTGAGTTTACGTGGCTCAGGCATCAAAGAATTTTTGACCGCCAGCGGAGGGATTTTGTATCACAAAGGGGGTCACCCCTTTGCGCAATCACATCATTTAGTTGAACAGCTCTGTGATCATGCTAAAGCGTTAACTAAAACCGTCTATGGCACTCAAAGTAAAAAGGTTGGACCTGCCGCATTAGCTTTTTACCGTGTCAGTAATGCTAGCCAAAGCGAGTTAACGACTTTGCTAGAACAAGCGCAGTCCTATCCTATCTCAGATGGTCGGATTGCAGAGCTAATGATGTCGAGTTACTTCGTCAATATGGATGAACACACGCGTCTAGCGTTGGAAAAAGAAACCGGAAATATTATTGAGCATCCTCGCTCAACCAATCAACTAAAAAACTTAGCGGCACTTTGCAAAGATGACGGTGTGATGCCAATGGCGAAGTGGCGTCAAATGGCAACGTTGATCTCGCAACGTGATTTTGCCGAAGCGGAGCATGTATATCAGCGTGCGCTGTCTCTTTGCGCAGACAAGAAGAAAATCCAGAATTTTTCACAGTGTATCAAAGCACTGTTCCCTACTCAGTGTGACATGATGTATGACTGGTATTGGCAACATGGTAATACGCTCAGCAGCTTTGTCAGTGATTTGTTGGTTTACGATCACTTCCGTGCGGTGGTTACGGGTAACGAGTTAGCCCCTAAACAATCGCAGTCAACACCGGAGGTGAGTGCATGAGCCGTTATGAAATGACGCTAGATATAAAAAGAGATTGGCACATCGGTTCGGGTGAAGAAGGTGGCGCGTACGCAGATGCCCTAATTTTGCGTGATGCGAAGCAACTTCCTTATGTGCCGGGAAAGTCGATAAAAGGACTATATCGGGAAGCGTTCAATCAAGCGCAAGAAAACGGTTGGTTTGAGCAAAAACTGACGCCTATGCTAATCAATTACTTGTTTGGACAATCAGGGCAGGGATTCGATACTCAAGGGATATTACACTTTGCTAACGCGGTGTTGCCTGTATCAGAGCAGGCATATTTTATTCAACACGCAGAGCAGACTCGCTACCTAACACGAGTCCTTGCTTTTACTGCAATTGATAGCCAAACGGGTGTGGCAAAAAACGCAAGCTTGCGCCAAATAGAAGTGGCGATACCCATGGTGTTATATGGGCAAATTAGCGTGATCAACCTAGATGATTCATACGTTCAGGCTAATGAACTCGAAGCGTGGCTTAAAGCCTGCGCAAATCTAATATTGTCTTTGGGGGCGAAGCGGCATCGTGGGTTAGGTGAAGTGCTGGTGACAGTGAATGAAATGCCATCGGGAGGAAACTAATATGAGGCTGTATTATTCGTTAACCACACTAGACCCGATCATTCTCAGTCAAACTACGGCCACGACCAACAATCACCAAGGACTGGATTGCATCCCAGGCAGTGCGATATTGGGAATGGTAGCGGCGCAGTGTTATAGCGAACTGACTCCGGATCAAAGCTGGAAGATGTTTCATTCTAGTGCAGTTAAGTATGGCCCGGCGTATGTTGCCCATGACGAGCAAATGACGCTACCAATCCCAGCCAGTTGGCATTTTCCAAAAGGCGAAGCGGTCTTTACAAAACAAGGCGGAGCACAAAACCTAACGCATGTTTTGCAAGCATGCGTTGAAAATCACGCTGTTTTAGGTGAGCGCAATGAGACGGTTCAGTATAAGCAATGCCGAACCGGATACATCACCGCAAACGGCAAACAAGGTGAAGTAAAGCAGGGGCGGATAACCAAAACGGCACTCAATCGCGACACGGGTGCGGTTGCAGATAGTCAACTTTTCTCGTACACCTATATCGAAAAGGATCAGACCTTTATTGGTTGGGTAACCTGTGAGACACCAGAACTTTATGATCTTTTAATCAATGCGCTACAAGGTGTGCATCGTATAGGTCGCTCGCGTGGAAGTGAATTTGGTCGAGTTGAAATCACGTTATTGTCAGGGCAGTCTGCATCAGCGCCCCGTGCCTCTAACCAGCTTACACTATGGTGTTTAAGCGATAGCCAATGTTTCGATGAGTTCGGTTTACCGACTTTAACGCCAACGTTAGCGAACGTACTTGCTGATTGTGGTTGTGAATACCATGGTTCTGCAATGCTTAATGCCCAGTTAAGCTTTATTCGTTCGCACACAACGACATTGTTCAATCAAAAGCGAGGTGGGCTAGATTCTGAACAATGGTTGATTAGCAAAGGCTCAGTATTGGTGTATGACGATGCTACATTGACGCAAACTCAGTTAGAGGCGTTGTCCAGTAAGGGGATTGGGATTAACCAACAACAAGGCTTAGGATGGGTCGCAGTGAACCCAACATGGGCACAGCAGCGTAAGTTAAATGTGAGTACTCTATTTGATGCCCATCAGTTTGATTTGCCGCAACGCGAGCAAGCGATAATCAAGCCCGCAACACCAGAAACAAGCCGTTTGATTGCGTGGGTAAGTGAGCAAGCTAAAGAGCAACGCGGTGCTCAGAAAATTGAAGATGGTGTAAAACGCGATCTCAACACTCTGTTTGTCGCCTACAAATCGGCGCGTCAATACAACCGCATTTTAAACGCTCATCAGGCTGGACCGTCGAGCAATCAATGGCGCCGGGTTGCTGAGTTGTTTCGCTACGACGAGCAAGATTGGATGAAAGCCCTATTCAAGGGGAAAAGCGCCATTTGTAAGGAGGAAAATGATCCTTTGGGCTGGGGGTTAGCTTGGGATAATGGGCAAGAATTTGTCACCTTTGCTGAACAGTTAAACGGGCTGATTAGTCATGCGTTAATTGAAAGTCGTAATGATGTTGCTACCGAACAAAAGGTAAGTGTTGATGTGACTCAATCGCGTCCTGATCTTAACGCAAAAGTGATGCAGCTTACTAAAGCTCGAATGAGTTTGATGATAGAGCGCTTATGCCGCTATGACGTGTCGGTATTCCAGGATTTAAACCGTTTTGCCAAACACAATCGCTTTCTAGCAGTCGAGGAGAGAACGTTATGAGCGTGATTCATGTAGTGAAATTGGTGGTGGAAACGGTAAGCCCTATGGCGATCAGTTCCGGACAAAGGGAAACTAACTTTGATACCGCGTTAGCGCGTGATGCCAATGGCCTGCCCACTATTCCGGCAACGGCAATTGCAGGGGTATGGAGCCATTTAACGGAACAATTTTACGGTAAAGCATGTCAACGTTTTTGGTTTGGCGAAGCGGCCAACAACAAAGAGCAAACGCAAGATAAAGATGGAACCGTCCTTCGCGTAAGCTCTCGTTTTTCTATCTCTAATGGTGTATTGCACGATCAAGACAACCGTCCTGCTATTGGTTTTATCGACCCAAAAACGTTTGAGCAAGACGAAGTGCTTAAACGCAGTATTTTGGCACGACCCCACCATCGTGAGCGAGTGTCGATTAACGACCGAGGAGTCGCTATTGATCAACATAAGTTTGATCAAATTGTGCTACCAACGGGGGCACGCTTTTCCATCACTATTCGTTGGGAGGCGGCAGATGCGAGGAACCCTCATGAGGTGCTATTGTTATGGAATCTGCGTCAGATGGCATTTGGTTCTTCGACACGTAACGGGCTAGGACAGATTAATCTAGTCGCATCCCAAGAGCGGGTGTTCGATCTCGCGTTAGGTGAAAAGAGTGGAGAGGCACTTAGCCAGTACATTAACGCACAGCATGTGCCAGAGCAAAACGAGTTGCGTCACCAAGTAGATATTCCAAATGCGTTGCTCGCAGAGTTGCCGCTCCAAGCATTAGATAATTGGCGCTGCGGAACCGGCACAGATTTACTCACAAAGAATTACAGTAGCGAGCAAAAGGTCGCTATTTTGACCTACTCAGAGCCGCGTTGGCAGTGGAGTGATAATCGCGCAAGTTGGCAAAAATCGGTGCCCGTTTTATGTGGTAGTAGCGTGAAAGGTTTGTTGGCACACCGTGTTGCATTCCATTACCGTAAACGAAACAAACAATGGGCAGAGGATATGGCACAAGCGAGTCACGAAGAATGGCAAACGAGACCGGAAGGGATTGAAGTGCTGTTTGGTCGTGCCGATGAAGCGAATCACCTTAATAGCTTTGCTGGCATGTTGATAGTGGACGACTGCGAATTGTCGTTTGATCCTGAGCACTTGGTGATTAGGCACCATAATGCGATTGACCGTTTCACCGGTGGCGTACGTAAAGGTGCCCTTTATAGTGAGGAATTACTTTATCAACCAAAATTTACCTTGCGAATTTGGTTTAATCCTCTAGCTCAGCAGCAAAAAGCATTGCAAAGCGATCCGAATGTTTTTCTTGCGCTTAAAGATACCATTAAAGACATAGAAATGGGGCTTTTACCTATGGGGGCGGGCAGCGGTCGTGGGAACAGCTTAGTGATCCGGGATAACGAAAAACAGTGGCAGGTTAACTTATCGAGTTGGTGTGCAGAGAATAAGGAGGTCGGTGCATGAGTTTAGAGCATTATAATGCGTTGCGTATAAAGAACGATGATCAGATCAGCGATCGCGCTATGACTTTAGGTATGGCGTTACCAACCATGCAAAAAGGAACCTTAAAGGTATGCTCGAAAAGGGTAACAAGCAAAGCGTTAATCGACTCTCTCACTAGTCACACGATAGCTTCGGGGTGGGCATGTTATCGCGATGGTGTTGAGCTAATCACATCAACACTCGGCCGAATCGATCTCATTGAGGCCGAGCTTGTTTGCTCAGATGGCTCTATAGTCGTGCGCTACCTTGGTGATGATACGTATCAGCTAACCCGGTTGATTACCCAATCAGACAGTGATGGTGGTGACTGTTATCGTGATGAAGTCATTTGGTTGCGTAACGATCTTAAAGTACAAGCACAAGGCGCACTGTACCGTTTTTGGTATCAATACCAAGAGGAGGGAGATCTACAAGGCCGTTGGTTGGCGCATGCACAGCAATTACTAGGGTTTACCAATGGCAAAGGAGAGCGCGTATTATGAATGCCAAAGTTCATACCCCTTACCATTTTGTTCCGCTTTCTAAATGGGTGTACATGCCAGATTGGGCGCATTTGGTTAGCCACGATGTCCCCTTTAAAGATGGCCTATCTGGCGTGTTGGAATACACTTTGACTAACCATACGCCGCTGTGTGTGGGGGCGGAGCAGGATAGGAAAAAAGGCGCTTCAACATTGGTGGAAATGGCGCGTGACCCTCTGCATTATCCAATTATTCCTGGATCGACCATGAAAGGGGCGATAAGAAGTGTGGTTGAAATCAGTTCATTTGGTAAGTTCAGCAATGTTGATGATCAGATATTCTCATTTCGTGACTTTAAAAATGAAAAATACAAGTCTATCGCGACGCGTAAGCTTAGTAATAATTGGTACGAAAGTTTAGCCAAGTCAGCTTGGTTAAAATTTAATCCAGAGAAATCCCAATGGGAGCTAAAAGTATGCAAGCATACGATTATATTCAACAAAGACCTAAATAACGCGTTTCCTAACAATATTGAGATAATTAATCAACCTACGGATAAAGATAAGGGGATGGAAGGGCAAACCGCCACTCATAAGTACAAAGCGTATCCACTTAATCAGCCAAGATCTCAATTATCTTTTGACGAGTACTGTATAGAAATTGAAGGGACTAAAGGAAAACCGGTGACCGTTGAGTGCGCTCACCGAATCGGTAGTGGCCAAGAAACGGGTAACTTAGTATTCACAGATTATCGATTTGGTAGCAAAACATATCGCGATACACGCCTCAATTTTAGTTATTTGTTTTTTGCTCCGGGGACTAAAACAGATGTGGTGAATCAAAATCTCGTGGATAGCTTGTTTGCAAACCACAACGAAGACCTAGTATTAACGTTACGTAAAAAACCTCATCCAGAATATGGTATTCCAGTCTTTGTTTTGTTTGACAGGGGGCAAGTACATTCTCTTGGCTTTGCCAAAATGCCTCGTATGACATATAAAAACTCAATACACGACATCATTTACAACACCAGTAATGCGCATTTTGAGAATGCCTATTTCGATATGGCTGAGTTGATGTTTGGTACGCTAAGAGATGGAGGGATTGGCCTTAAAAGTCGGGTGTCATTTTCTGATGCAACAATCGACAAGGATGCATTTGATGAAAACACATCGGTACAGCGCTTAAAACCGACAGTTTTAAATTCACCTAAGGCAACTTTTCTTGGTGCCTATCTTGAGCAACCTTTGCCTAGGAAATATTCAACATATGATAACGATCAAGCTCAGTTAAAAGGATGGAAGCGCTATCCAGTAAAAAGTCAATATCAGCATCATGAGCCAGAGAGCAAAAACCTAGATGTCTGTTCTTCATTAGAAACGCTTCGCCCGGGTCATTCTTTTTCAGGTAAAGTAGTATTTCATAACCTTCACCCTATAGAATTGGGCGCACTGTTGTGGGGTATTTCGTTAGGTGATTATAAAAATGCACGACACACTATCGGTCATGGCAAACCGTTAGGCGCAGGTGCGGTTTCTATCGAGATAGATGAAAGTCGCTCACTGGTTTTTACTCATCAAGATCGAACGAGTAAAGTCGATCTTCAGCGCTTAAAAACGCAATTTGTTGAGCATATGAACAGTCATTTCAAATCTCCTAAAGGCTGGCAAGAATCGCCTCAAATTCGATATTTAGTCGCGTTGACTGATAAGAATGTGGATCGTGGTAACACATTTAATTACATGAAATTGAGTGAGTTTTCTGATGTTAAAGAGAAAAAGCAATCAATACCTGATATTTCTTTTGATGGCGTATTATTGCCACGAAAGGAGGAAGAGACTCCAATTCGTAGCAGTCTAGCATTCAATAGCGGGCGGCTTAAAGTACTGTTTGATAATGAAAATAAGTACCATTGCCTCCAAGAAGAGTTGAAGCAAGCTTTACTAAACAGGGACTTGCCTTATGTTGAGCGTACAACTCAAATTCTTAAAGCTAAACTGGTGAATCAACATCAACTCACTAACTCGGCGAAAGATAAACTAAAAAGGGATATTTTGGCAGTAGTTAAGGAGTTAAAACAGCAGGAGATAACGCTAGGACAAGTTCAAGAGCTCATAGTAATTTTTAAACGATTTGAAGTTGCGAAAGAGGCATGTAAAAAAGCCATCAAGTATCTGGAAAAACTTTAATGAAAGCTCTTAAATTACTGACAGATCACTTCCCAGTTCTTAAGCTACATATCACGGTAAGGCTTAACCGGTCGGCACGCTTTCCGGCTTTTAAAGGCTCTATGCTGCATGGTTGGTTTGGACAAGTAGTCAAAAACTACGATGGCCGTCTTTACCATATTTTGTTTGGTGTACATGATAATCGTCAGCCTAAACCCTATGTGATTTGCCCAAGTGGGGATCACAAGCAGGAGTGGCAGCAAGGTGAGTTATTCAGCTTTGAACTTTCCTTGTTTGGTGAAGCGGTGCAATGTGGGGAGTCGGTCGTTGATGCAATAACTACGGCAGCCACGCACAAACACCTAGGCCTAGGGAAGCACAATGTCCCTTTTGAGTTGCTCTCCGTTGCGAGCGTTACACCTTATGGTTTGCGGCCGAACATTATTGTTAGCCAGCTTGGAGAATGGTTAACAACACTTCCACAAGCGAGCATCATAGAGCAAGAATGTTCGCTACTTTTTGAAACTCCAGTGCGAGTGAAATATCAAGGAAAGGTCTGCCATCATGCGGTACCGCATCTCGACTTTTGGTGTACACAGATAATGCGCCGTTTAACTGGGTTAAGCCGATTTTGGGTAGTAGAAGACGATGCCTTGTTTGATGCGATGTATATTGAAGCGCATAAAGCGCTAACAGGAACGCAGCAAGTGGCAGAACATTGCTATTGGGAGGATTGGCAGCGTTTTTCGTTTAAACATCAATCGCATTTGCCATTTGGCGGTATTAAAGGTCAACTAAGCTTTTATGGCGAGGTTTATGGTATTGTGCCACTGCTTAAGGTGGGGGAGTTGCTTCATATCGGGGGAAAAACCACCTTTGGATTAGGTAAGTATCAGCTTATTGTATAGTTCAATTCCCTAATTGCGAATGTTGCCAGTGCCTGTAAGTCTCGTATCGTCTTATGTTTCTGTGAGGCAACACGTGCTGAGCCATGTGAACCATGCTTAAAGGGACAGCTAACCCCTTAAGCATGGTTGTATAAGATAGTGCCGTCAGTGTAAGAAAGTATTTGGAGAGATGTAGTCAGCATGGAACTAGCTAATATTTATACTGGTAATCGCTATCTAGCTCCAAACATCGCACTATTCATGCGTTTGTGATGAATATGCTCAAGAAACACTGAAGTGGAGTTTTCAGACCAATTGTGGCTTTATGTTTTCCCCACCAGTTTGGGAACAACAAGTCGTTTAACGCTAGGCGTAAAATTCCTTTGAGAGCATTGATAACAGATAGGGAATGGAGATTATGTCAGAAGTATTTTGCTTGGGCGCACATCAAATAGTTGTACGAAAATGGCGTGTGTTCCCTCCGGTATATTAATGACCTTCTATAGGTACAATATAGGTATCACAAGAATCCCTTGTAAGTTCAATTTGTACCTATAGAGGTTCATTTTGGTAAGGTTTTGGCTAGAAAGTTAGCGTAAGGGATTGGAACTAAAGGAACAACATCAGCAATAATTGAGGAAAATAATTATCAGAGTTGAAAAATGATCAAGTGCCATCTATCTACCTTAATGGGAGCGAGGCGTTTAAAAATCTCAGATGTTGTACGGGTATCCGGAATTAACAGAAATACGATTACTCGCTTGTATCATGAAACAAATAACCGAATTGACTTTGATACGCTAGAAAGGCTGTGTCGCTATTTGGGCTGTGAAATTTCAGATCTGTTAGAGATTGTTGATGATGCAGATGAGAGCAAGGAAAGCGATGCTAGTTGATTCGCTTTAGTTATGTTGAGCTAGTGATTTGGAATACTTAGTAGCGGCGAGTAAAAATTTTGAGTGATGACTCGTGGTCTCTATTTGGTCCCCAAATGAGCCATGAAGCCAAAAAGATACAAGAAATTGATGTTAAAAAATTAAAATGAGATTCGCTAACAATTTGAAAATTAGAGATTGTTTAAGAAAAAAATAGAGAGAAGCTTTGGAGCGTACTGCGGGAATCGAACCCGCATCATCAGCTTGGAAGGCTGAGGTAATAGCCATTATACGAAGTACGCTTTATCGTGAAGGCACAGCTAATATGCCACATAAATTGAAAAAGAAAAGTCTTTTTTGATTAAGTGGTTGTTTAGTGTACGTTTATGGCATTTTGATTGAAATAGATTGTCCTCGATCACGTTTTTCTACCTTATATCGTTCAATTTGTAACTTCGAAATACCAAGTTTGAACACTGAGCGTTCATAGTCGAAACTCAATATTGAAATGATTTAATACTTTCTCACTAACGTACTAATACACGATGGTGGCATCAAACGGTGAAACAGGAGAACGGTGTATGTGGAGAGGCTTACTGGCAGCATTACTTGTAATGGTAACCACGGCTTGCACAACGATAACAACTGATGTTGATAGCCAAGCTGATTTTTCATCCTTTAAGACCTTTGATTTTGGGAAGCAATCCGATCTTCCAACCAGTTTAGATGCAAGACGAATCGAGCAGGCGATTGCTGCTCAGTTAGAGTCAAATGGACTATCGAGGGTGAGCAGTGGTGGGGATTTGTATGTTCACTATGACATCATTAAAGAGTCTGAGTTGGTTTCTACTGGTTCCTCTTTTAGCGTCGGTTATGGCCGCAATAGCTTTGGTGTGCTGACCACAAGCCCTGAACGTTACAAAGAAAGAAAATATGGCAAGTTGGTGGTTGAACTCGTTGACACTAAAGCTAACCAAGTCGTATGGAAGGGAGTATCAAATCGTAAGCTTACGGAGTCGATGAGCACCAAGAAACGTGAAGCGCTGATATTCGAAGAGATCGCAAAAATGTTTGAAAATTATCCTTACGGGGAAAAAGTAGCCTTTTAGATACAATCTAGCCAATGCCAGATATCCCCCTAACTCACGAGAACATTGAGAACATGTGGGGATAGGCTCTCAATCATTTCTTTTTATTCTCGATTGAGAATTTGAATTGCAAATTTATACGCATGGGGTTAAAGAGCATTTCGTTGTAGTTTAGGTGATTGTCGTGCGTTCTTACCTCGTTAGTGTACTAGGGCTTTTTGTTGCACTGATGGCTTTTGGGTTGAGTCAGGCACAGGCGTCACTAAACCATCTTCACGTTACCCGCCTCACTCCTGATATTGTTGACGCTCCGCTTCTTGAAGAAGCCCCGTCTTTACCTAGACGTAAGATGGCAGCGAGTCTGTTGGGGCGTAATACGTTACGGGTGCACTATTCTAGCTACGCGACAGATGCCGATGAGCCAGATACACTAATGATGCGGAGGTTCGCTGTTATGAGTTTTGTGATGATGAAAGATCGTAAGGCGTGGAATAAATCAAAGGCGACACCACAGATAGCATCATAAAGGGTATTCCTCAGACAACATTTGCAAAAAAGGCGCTATCACAGCGCCTTTTTATTCATCCTGTTTGCCTAGGTTTCTGACTTGATGACACGAGCCGAGGGTTAGGCGCTAGCGTAAATCACGCTGCCACCTTTGATGGTATCGATGATCTGGCGTGATAGATGTTCAGGTAATGCAGGGCAGCCCCAACTGCGGCCTAAATACCCATTCTTTTTAATAAATGACGGGTTGGCGTAATCCGCACCATGAACAACGATATAACGTTCACGAGCCTTATCGTTCACACCAGAAGTCAGACCGTCTAGGCGAAGTGAGTAGCCGTTAGAACCATAATAGGTGGTATCGGTCAAAAACGTACCTAACGAAGTTTTACGTGAATTCACAATGTTAGAAAACTTAGTAGCGGTCTTCAAACCACTGTTTACCCCATGAGAAACGTAAGTGTTATAGATCAGCTTATTTTTCTCAAGGTCGACCACGTAAAAGCGTTTTTCAGTCGATGGCTTGCTATAATCGATGATGGTTAGCACCTGCTTTTTTCGATTTGGTGTTTGGTTATAAGCCTTAAAAGCATCACTAAATAGCTCATAGTCAATGACACCGTTCAATTTGGCTTCTTTATATGTATTTTCAACAAGTTGTTGAGTGAGGTTATTTTCCGTCTGCTTCCCTGTCTGTTGCGCAAAAGCAAAAGGTGAAACTGATACTGATACCCATATCAATAATAAAAATAGCTTTTTCATTTTTACTAATATAACTCTTGGTGTTACAAACTTATCGATTGCTTCATGCATTCTTTAATACAACATGCACATCAAATTAATTTTATTCTCGGTGTTTCTTATCATCTGAACGCATAAATTCCACGATGGACAGAGTACTTTTGCTGTTCGTTGATTTAAATTACTGATTTTAATCAATATTGAGGCGTTAATCGAAGAATATAAAAACTTCAGAGCAAATACTATCTTATTTGGTTAATTAATAAAACTGTGTTTAACGACATTTACTTAAACTGACAGTTAATAAAACAATGTGTAATTAACATTTCGCCGGAAATTTCATTTTATTCCAAAGAGATTAGGGGTGATTTTTAAGGAAAAAATAATTTTCATCCCGCGATCTGACTTGTAACAAAATGTTGCATAAAAAAGAGGGGCTAAACAGGCTTTGTGGCGGAACTCAGCTTCAGAGCGAACGCTAGCTAATTCGTTTGCATTTTAAACGACATACTGAGTATCAGGCATGCCTATCCCAGTCATGTTGAGTGCGTTGATCATGGCGTAAGTCTCCCCAACTTATGCGTTGTAATTGCGAAGCGTGAGTGATGCCCGAGTAGCGGTTTTACACGATACATAGCGGTATCCGACAATGAACGGTTATGGTAACCATACTTCTGTTTCTACTTTTTGTTCGAGCCGTAGAGTTTTTGGCAGCCAACCGCTCGATTACGTGGATGCCCCTTTTCCCAGAAAGCTGCCCCTTCACGTGGAGGGATTTAGAGGTGTCGCTTTCTTAACCCTAATCGCCCTGTGGTACTCCCTTGTATCGTACGCACCATCTCCTGAAATTTCTTTGATGGTTCGGCGTGTTTGCTTAAGTAAATTAGGGAGTACTTCCACATCTGTCACGCCTGAAAGTGTCAGTTCCGCTGCGATAATTGCATGAGTACCAGTATCAACAGCAAGATGGAGTTTACGCCAGACTCGACGCTTACCATCGATTCCGTGCTTTTTTACTTTCCATTCACCCTCACCGTATACCTTGAGCCCAGTTGCATCGATAGCTAGGGGTTGGATAGCACCTCGTGATGAGGCTTTGAAATTAACCTCAACATCCTTAGCTCGGCGACGGATGCAAAAATAGTGGGGACAAACCAGTGGGACGTCTGCCAATCTAAAAACAGAATCGATGAAGCCTTGTAGGGCTCTTAAAGGTAAGGAAAGGACGCGCTTTACCATCAGAGCGGTTGTGATAGCGAGGTCACTAAACAATCGTGCTCGACCACGTCTATTCTGTCTGGGTTGCTTCCACTCAGCTATCGCTTCTTCGTCAATCCAAAAGGTGAGTGAGCCTCGGTTGACCAAGGCGTTATTGTACTTGCGCCAGTGATTGGTTTTGTCGCGAGGCTTCGGCATGAAATCAACGTCAGTGAATGAATGTTACTGATCTGATCGTAATATTCTGATTTAGTTCATTCGATTTCTGCAACAAAGCTCCATTGCGTTGCTAAATCAAAAAAATGGATATTGGAGTGATATTATTTTTCTTGATTGAAATTAGTAAGAGGTGTCCAATGATGAATGTTATATTTCACACCTAAATAAATTATATCAATGAAATTAATGGTCAGTGCT
This sequence comes from Vibrio sp. PNB23_22_6, assembly GCF_052877535.1. Taxonomy (NCBI): domain Bacteria; kingdom Pseudomonadati; phylum Pseudomonadota; class Gammaproteobacteria; order Vibrionales; family Vibrionaceae; genus Vibrio; species Vibrio sp. PNB23_22_6. The sequence continues at coordinate 21,829 of NZ_JBNFXP010000001.1, forward strand.
TATTGAATTGGAATTGGGGTGGTGAAATTTAAAAAACAATATTAACGCTTAAACTTATTAAGTATGACTTTTTATTAATTAATAGGTTTGCAGTTGGTTTAGTTATTATTGTGCATTGTTATTTTATGATTCAAGTTCAATTGGTTTTTAAAATTATACTAATTTTCATATTTTTCATGTTCTTATGGGAATGGTTAGATTGATAAGAAAGATGCACGCGGATAAACTAAAATATTCACGATTTGAGCGTTCTGAGTGGAGTCCTGAGATGTTTATAAGACGTGACTTTACTAGGAGTGGGCAGTTATCGCTTATGTATGCGTCAATAAAGTGAGGCTGAAAATATCACCAATGCAACGCAGTGTACAGAGCTGTTTTTAAATCAAGAGCGATGGTGATTAAATAATCATCATGGATTGAAAGTTATTTAATCAATCAGTCTTGAATATTCAAAGCAAACGATTGCTCTTGTTTTGGGGTGTTGTATAATCTGAGCTGCGTCACAAATTGGTGGCTCGTATTACATTTCAGGACTCATATGTTGAAGAAATCACTTGCTCTTATGCTTGCAGCTTACTCTCTACCTTCCATTGCAGCATCAACCATTGGTATCGTCGGTGCAATGGATGTAGAAGTTGAAGCTCTATTACCAAAAATCCAAAATCAACAAGTAAAACAAATTGGTAGGCACAGTTTTTACACGGGTGAGTTAGAAGGCAAATCAGTAGTCGTAACTAAGTCTGGCGTTGGTAAAGTGAATGCCGCTATGACAACCACATTGCTTATTGAGTCATTCGGTGTAGACCAACTGATTTTTACTGGTATTGCAGGTGCAAGCGATCCTAAATTGGATCCGTTGGATGTGGTGGTATCAACACGCCTTGTTCAACATGATGTCGATTTAACACCTTTTAATATGCCGAAAGGTCTATTACCAGACTATCAAGAGCGTTACTTCTACGCAGATAAAACGCTACAAAAATACGCGTTTGAAGCTGCGGTCGATACGTTAGGTAAAGAGAGTGTTTATCGAGGCATTATCGCTTCAGGTGACCAGTTCATAGCAAGTAAGGTAAAAGTGACCGGAATATATCAAGAGTACAATGCCATGGCGGTGGAAATGGAAGGGGCCGCACTTGGTCAAGTCGCAGATGCATTTAAAGTTCCATACGTCGTGATCCGTACGATTTCGGACAAAGCGGATGGATCTGCAGAGATGGTATACTCTGATTTGAAGAAAGCCACGGCTGACAACTCAGCGAACATTACATTGAATATGCTAAAACGCATGCAGTAGCATTACAAATCAAAGCAGCGCCAAGAGTGCTGCTTTGTTCTGCAAGGACAAAGATTGCGGGCTTCTATTCTCTTTTTTGGAGAACGCATTGGGAGAACCTTAATACCCTGTTTAACTACCCAGAGGATATACGTCGAGCGATTTACACGACTAACGCCATTGAGTCACTCAACAGCGTTATTAGAAAAGCGATTAAGAAACAAAAAACTGTTCCCAACAGGTTAGTCAGCTCGAAAGGTGATTTACCTAGCGAAACGAGATACCTCCAAGAAGTGGACAATGCCGATTAGAAACTGGCGACAAGCACTGAACCGCTTTATGATTATGTTCGAAGACCGACTCACTGAATATAGGTAACGCCGACAGTTACACAGAATTATTTACAGGGTCTAAGGTATTGTTAGAACACGCAATGTTTAGCGAAGTCTGACGCTTCGTTGGCCGTCCATTCGCCTTTTGGTTTTTCTTTCATATCGTTACACCATGCTTCGCTGCCTACTTCAGTACACGCCATCAGTTGAGCTGTAACAAACACGATCAATGCTAACTTTTTCATTTTCCATACCTTTTAAAGTTGTCCTTTTCATGAAGTATAAACATTCAGTTACTGAAGTAATGTCAAAATTAAAAATTTGAGCGAATGATCTCACTTTAGAAGGACGTGCAACTTGAAACTTTGAAGGTGTGGAGAAGCCTCGAAACAGGCCGGTTTTGATTGCTCGGATGATGGTTTTTTAACCTCAACTCGGGACAAGAAAGTCTACATAGCCCAATTCATGAGTCACTTAAGCTGATATAGGAGTCAGTACAGTTATTTTAGATGAATAACAAGGCAAAATGACAAGTCAATAGTGAGTCTATTGCGGTCATTTTAACGACGTTAGGCGCTAAAAGCGCTGTGCTGAATGGCTTAGATTGTCTCGAGCTGAGGTTATTTAGTGAGCTCATCAATAATTGGGCAACAGCTTGTGGCGTCACCAGGGCAGGAAGTAACCCAACTCTCAAGTTGCTTTTTGATTTCGACAAGGTGAGCTATCTTGTTTTCAACTTCTTGTAGTTTCCCCATGGTTCGAGCTTTACCTTCTCTGCTTTTTCGGTTTGGATTATGCGCCAACTGCACAAACTCTTTACATTCTTGAAGAGAGAATCCTGCATTTTTTGCTCGAGAAATTAGATTTAACTCTTGGATGTGCTTGTCTGAATACTCTCGATAACCCGAGTCATTGCGTGCTGGCGGTGTGATGATGCCTTTATCTTCATAAAGTCGGATAGATTTGGAAGAAAGCCCTGTCAATTCAGCAGCCACACCAATATTCATAGATAGCCTCTACATTCGAGATGATGTTATCGCGAGTATATACCGAACGGGCGTTAAGGTGCAGTACTGAAGAGACTTTTACTTATCCGTGTTCGTGTTCATGACCTTTCATATCTAAGTTGTGTTAAGTAAGTTTTTGAATAATTAAGAAAAAGCCCGAAAGAACAGTACTTTCGGGCTTTCGTTATTCAATATATTTAGACATTACTCAGTGGCGAAACTTTTTTTTTCACGCTGCATTTTTGCTAGGAAATACACGTTTACACAAGCAATAAACCCGTTAGTTAGCACAACTGGCCATGAGTCAATCATCAGACCGTATGCAGTGAACAGACCACAGCCGATAAAGTTAAGAATACGTAGCTTAACGATATCTTTCATTGTAAGTGAAATCGCGACCATGATTGAGGCAGCGTAGCCTAGGATTTCAACCATATTCATCTCCATAATTTGACCCTCTTAAATCTGCCGATTGTTGTCGGTACCAATTCTTCTCTTCTTGAGATTAGTGAGGAAGCTCCATGCCTCGAATGGTCTTTTTCGTTTTGATGGGTTAACTATATCAATGGAAAAACCGTGATGAAAGCCTCAAAACAAGGTTAAGAGAAGGTTAGCGATTACGCAAACGTTTAGGTCGCCAATTGTTGAAAATTTACTTATAAGTCTGATTGATGATAACGATGATATTGATGGGCAAACGCGGACGGACGAGCGCATGGAATGGCATGCCATAATAAGGATAATCGTTACTGTTGGGCAAGGCTTTGCTTGGTGTCTCTTTCCAAATCATGGACTTGAACGACTCAGCGATCGATATGGATGAGTTACTGATTCAAATTAAGGTAGATTATGACCCATCAATGGAGGCTGTTTCATTAAATATCACGACTGATGTCAATGTGCATCAAACGATTTTGGTTGAGAACTATTTCAACGGTATGTCATCAAATGATATTGCGGAGTCGCAATTGCATAATAACGTTATAGCTAATGGTGAGTTTGGCTAAGCAAGCCTGAACTGACATTCAAAAAACGTGGCAGTCTATCAACTGTCGCGCTTTTTTACAGTGCCTTGTTGAATGTCATGCGCAGCATCGTCAGCCACCTTCTGTGATAACTGAATCCGTTGATACCCAGACCGAATTCCAGACATAGACATGGCATTACACTCTTCATTATGCTTTCTTGAGCATAAAAGTGTTGAAAAATGTTCGAGTGTTTTTGTTCAACGGCTTGACTAAGTAAACAGTTTTGACAACATTTCTTGTTCTTCACTCGACAAAATTGGCGCACTCTTCTTGCTGAGTGTTTGGCTAATTTGCCCTTGCAACGAACGCAGTTGGCTTGCCGTTAACTCATTGATTTTTTCTTTTAAGTCGTTAAATTGCTGAGCAGTCATTGTTATCTCCGCATCTTGATTGGGCTTTTCCATCATTAACCCGCTGCGCGGCTCTCATCGCCACTGAAAACCCGATACGTCTAGCTTAGATTTTGACTGGTGTTTTTTTGTCCGAGTAATGTCAGTTAGTGTTTAACAATTGGTAAGAGCTTCTAGTTTACGCGGACTGCAAATTTGGAAGCCAGTGAATGGAGTTCTGGCAACATGCGATAGATCAGATGAAGCTGCTGCAGTACCATCCTAGCTGAGTGATCATCTTCTTCACGCCATTCATTCAGTCTTTGTTCCAGATCAGCATCATCCATTGACGATAAATCATACTCTTCACAATGAGGGTGTAGCTGACGATGCAGTACATCCAAATGTTGATGAATACAGCGATGTGCATCAAGTACGAGTTGGTGAATCGCTTCGTCCTCAATTCTCGTACGGTGAGCGCCAAGCGCAGAGATGTAGCTCAACATTGCGTGGTTAAGGGTTAAAAAACGGAAGCTTTCATCCACCGCAGTACGATATTTACCAGGCTCAGCCAACATAGTACTGATTGCTAAAGATAGGTTCGCATCATTGTTGTGTGCCTGACGTCGAGCGATACGATAGCTTAGATTATCTTTCTTGCCGATACGGTATTGACCGATGATTTGCGCAAGATACTGTTTGTTAGCGTCAATCGCATCAGACATCACTTTGTGCAATCGTTTAGATTGCCAATCGGGCAATATCACCATCACTGCCGCAACAGCTAACACACAACCAATTAAGGTATCGGCTAAACGAGGTAATACGACGGCATGGCCTTCTCCTAATTGGTTAAATAGAAACAGAACCAGTAGTGTGATAAAGCCCGTAGCATAACCGTAATTGTTGATTCTAAATGCAAAAAACATGACACCAGAGAGGACGATAAATACTAGCTGACTTTCTTGAGAAGGGAAGAAGGTCAGTAAGGGAACACCAATTAACAGGCCGGCTAAGGTGCCGATAACACGCGCCGTTAATTTTTGTCTGGTAGCGCTGTAGTTGGGCTGACATACAAATAGGGTGGTGAGCAAAATCCAATATCCACGGTCGATATCAAACATCTGAATGATACCGTAGCCTACGGTCAGCGCGATGGACATGCGCAGGGCGTGACGGAACAGCATTGAGTCTTTGTTTAGATTTGCTGTTATTCGTTGCCACATCGCTTTGAGTGTGTGTGGATTGGTGTCGTCAAGTGTCCCTTCTTCTAAACGCTCTGCGTCCGGGTTGTTGATGTTACTCAACTGCTTTTCTACCGTTGCTAGGTTATTGAAGAGGTAAGTCAGTTGCGTGAGCAGGCGTTTCCAATGGTTTTGTTGCTGCTCTTCTAAATAGGCTAGTGAGTTTTGCAGTTCGGCCAAAGCAAGAATGGATTGATCCGTATGGATATATTCATTTCCAAGACGAATTGCATGCGCGATATCACGACAAGCTTGCGCTTGTGATTCAAGCAAATATTTAAAGCGAAATAGCACATCAGAGCGTTCAAACTCGGTGGCGAGATCTTGATAGCGGTAGTGACTTGAACTGACACGCTCATGAATATCTTGAGCAATAAAGTAGATATTCAGGAATCGGTCACTTGGGCCATCGATATGGCCACGTTTAGAGCGGCTGAGTAGGGTTGCTTTACAAGCGTTCAACGAATTCACTGTCGCAGCATTGAGTTTGGCGGCTTCAATACGAATGGGTTGAGGCACCAAATTCGTCACCGGGTGAAATAGCTTTGCTTTCGCATCAAGATAATTAGCGATCTGGAGGAATACGGCTGCAAGACTCTGTTGAACGGGTTGTAGCGGCCAAAATATCTGCCATATCATCGACATGAAGTAGTACCACGCCGCCCCTGCGAGCAACAGTGCGGGTTGGAACCAAAGGTTAGTACTCTCATGGGCGCCCAGCATGGCATAAATCGCGATGAGTAATGATCCAAAAGCGATGCTAGCATATTTAGGGCCGATGGCGCCGAGCATAATAAAACCAAAGGTAGAAATGAACAGCCCGATAGCGAACGCCCAAGGAATGTTAAATAAGATTTCTATCGAAAGTGCGGCAACGGCAAAGCAGAGAAAAGTGAGGAACAGTGCTTTGATGCGTCCTGTGAAACTGTCATCACTTTCAGCCAATGCAGCAGCGATTACACCTAAAATTAAAGGGGTAATTAACGTATTTTGTTCAAAATACCAAGCCGGGACGACTACGCCTAGTAAGGTGATCAAAATGAGAATACTGTATTTGATGGTCTTGTTTGCCCAATAGAGGCGAAGTTTTAAAGCAGCTTGCACAGTGCGCCTTTCGTTGCCAGTAAAAACGACAGAATTTTAACAAACTCACTATAGCGCGTTTATGACCTAATTTAATAAATATTGTCATTTGGTTAGAAATTAAACAGGTGCGTCATTGACTTACAGTGAGTGTACTCATTAGATCGCAAATTATTGTTTGCAAATTCAACAGTAATGTAATTTTTAATTGAGAATACCGAAAGAAGCGCATTTTGTCTCAATCCCCTGCTACAACTTGGCCGTCTAAAATGATATAAAATGAGAACTTCTCTATCAAAAGGCGCCTCTTTCATGCTGCTCACAGCCTCTAATAAAGCACAGTTTTTTATTCAAAATGAGTATTTCCAAGTTGAAATAAAAGAAAACAGCGTTTTATTAACATCAATTGGCAGCGAAGAGCACATTCCGTTCACGATTTGGAACGGAAAAGTGAGCGTTAAGCGTGGTTTACTTTGGAGCTCGCTGCAGTTTTTTGCTCACGAACAAGGTGGCAAGCAGCAAAGCTGGTTAGTACAAGGTTTGCCATGGCCCCAGTGTCGTAAGTTTGCACTTGAAGCCGTACGCCAGTATCAAGATTGGCACAATAGCCAGTGTCGTAAACTCGCTGAATATTTACCTCGGTGGGAAGATGAGCTGTATCAGCTCAAACATCTACCAGCTTATTTATCTCACTCAAAAGTTCAAAGCTGGGCTGACCAACTTAATAGTGAACTTTTTGACATCAAAACCAGTTTGGCTGAAGCAAAAATGCGTATGCCGAATCGTATGGCTGAGATAGAACCTTGGTTGTCGGAGACTTCGGCAACACTGGCTGAACGTAATCATGAGTGGCTGGAAAATGAGCGTCCGAACTGGGAAGTGCTATTTAATCGTATTGAATCTTCTCCATTGAACCTTTCGCAGCAGCATGCGGTGCTACTTAATGACGATCATAATTTAGTGTTAGCAGGTGCAGGCTCGGGTAAAACGAGTGTTTTGACTGCGCGGGTGGCCTATTTACTTCAAAGCCATCAGGCTCAGTCGGAAGAGCTGCTGTTGCTGGCGTTTGGCCGCGATGCAGCAACCGAGATGAAAGATCGATTAGTAGACAAAGTGGGTATGGCTGCGGAAGGCGTACGTGTAAATACCTTCCATCAACTTGGCCTACGCATTTTGAACCAAGTTGAACCACAAGCCGTAGAAATTAGCCCGGTCGCTTTGGATGACAACCAACGTACTGCTTGGTGCATTGATTGGTTGAAAAAACATTGGATGACGCCGACTAACTTTAAACGTTGGCAGAAACATTTGGATAAGTGGCCTATCGCGTACTTAAAAGGGGATGACGAGCTTGGCAGTCACTCAGAGAACCCCAAGCTGATTGCATGGTTAGATTCACAGATATCTCAACTGGCCTTGGTCGGGTTAACCAAGAAACAAGTACAGGAAAAGTTGGTTAATCATCAAGATTACACACGCTTGAATAGTGAACTTGCGTTGTGTTGGCCGTGCTATAGCGCTTGGCAAAAAATGCTAAAAGACAGTAACCAAGTGGACTTTCCAACCATGATCAGTCGCGCGACAGATTATGTGAAATCTGGAAAGTTTGTTTCACCATGGCGTTTTGTGATGGTTGATGAATATCAAGATATTTCGCCAGATCGTTTGGCTTTAATTGAAGCACTGTGCGAATCGACAGACAAGCAGTTAGGAGCAACCTTGTTCGCTGTAGGGGATGACTGGCAGGCGATTTACCAGTTTGCCGGGGCAGACGTAGATCTGACCACCGGTTTCCAAACGCGTTTTCAACACTCGACGGTTCATTATCTCGATACCACTTACCGTTTTAATAATCAGATTGGTGAGGTAGCGAATACCTTTGTGCAGCAAAACCCTTCGCAGTTGCCAAAAATATTGAATAGTCATAAGCAACGTAAGCAGAAGAGTGTGCATACTGCGCCAAGCAATCAGGTTGAGAAAATCCTTGATCAGTTGAACCAACAGGCGAAGAAAATTAAGTCTGTTCTGCTACTTGGTCGCAATCATTACCATAAGCCAGATTTGTATGATGACTGGGTGAAGCGTTTCCCAAATCTGGACATTCGCTTTATGACTTGCCATGCGAGTAAGGGAAGGGAGGCAGATTTTGTTATTGTACTCTCTGTAGATGAAGGGCAATTCCCAGCGAAGAAGAAGCATGCACACATTGATGGAGCCTTGACTGAGTCGAAAGACAAATTCCCATATGCAGAAGAGCGTCGGTTATTCTATGTTGCAATGACACGAGCAAAAGAGAAAGTGTGGATTACGCACACGGGGGCAGGATCTGGTTTTGTTCAAGAATTGGTCAGCGGTGATTATCCAATCGTTAGCTCAAAATAAGCACAACAAAGGCGATACAGGGTATCGCCTTTGTTTTCTATGCTTTACACACCAAGATCAAGTGCGCTCGGCTAAGTAAGCTTGATAGTCAGGTACTTCAATATCGACTTCTTGATCAATCAGCGGAGAGGCGAAAAGAAATTTTGCACTTGCGCGGTTTGTCGCGACTGGAATGTTCCAAACACTGGCGATGCGAAGCAGTGCTTTTACATCGGGGTCATGTGGAACGGCGTTAAGAGGATCCCAGAAAAACACCAAAACATCGATATCGCCTTCAGAAATCAGGGCGCCAAGTTGTTGATCGCCGCCCATTGGGCCGCTTATCAAACTCTTAATGGCTAAGCCCGTTTCTTTGCTTAGCATGTGACCTGTTGTACCTGTCGCGTATAAGAAATGGCTTTGTAGCTTTTCTTTGTTCTCTTTAACCCAACGAAGTAGTTCGGGTTTACAGTTATCGTGGGCAACCAATGCCACATGTTTGTGCGCTGGCATGGTACGGGTTGTTTTTTGCATCAAGTGATTTCCGTTTTTATGATTTTAAAGTAGCGATCATCCAATAAAATACGTTTTTTATTGATCAATCAACAGCCTTAACACTGAATGTCGGTCTATATTTTGATGGAGATAACGATTCTTGAATTGTGCCATCATGAAGCGTGCTAGGTGTCAGTGGTTTAATGCCTGGAGACGCGTGCTTTTCGTATGGTAGTTGACGTAAATAGTGAACGGCTTGTCTCACAGATAAACGGCCTTGTTGAACCATTTTGTCGGTTGGGGCGAACAATACCTTGTGGCGAAGTAAGCCTCGGTAAACGCCATGACTGAGATAAATAGAAACCAAGCCGATTTCTTTCGTTTTACCAACACTGCGCAATTCACTGATAGCCGCTTCAATAGCAACAGCGTTACCTACGATATAGTCAATATTATCCAAATCAATGACACGCTGAATAAGGTTTCGCTGTAACTCCTTGTCATTGTCGGCCCAGAATGAGTCAACAATGTGAATGTCGCTACCTTTGATGGCATCGTAAAATCCCGTAGTGACCGGTTTTGTTCCGCCACTGGTACGTGGGCCAAGTAGTAGAGCAATATTGGTTTTACCAGATCCTTTAGGGTGCTTCTCTGCTAAGAATTTCCCCGCTTCATATCCCATCCAGTACCAATCAACCCCAACGACACCTTTGAGCAATTCGTTTTGCTCTTTATCGAGATCAAGTTGATTTACCGTTGCAAACACCGGGGTGTTACCCACCCAGTTCTTGAGGTTGTGCTCGTAAGCTTGCGGCTCTACCGTACCAAGAATGATGGCATTGGCTCCCCATTGAGTACACAGAGCCAGTTGTTGCTTTTGGCGGTCATTATTTAAATAACCACCAGTCTCAAGAACGCGCAGATTAACACCGAGTTTTTTCGCTTCGGAAACCATTCCATAGTTTACTGATAGCCAATAGGAGTCCTTAAGGTGGGGGTAAATGGCACAGATTTTCTCTGCCGCAAAAGATGGCACTGAAGCGAAAAGTGACATTGTGAGTACAGAGCGCTTGAAAATTGTACGAAATGAACGCTGATTTATAACCATGAATAAAGTTCGTTGGCATAGATTAAGTAAACACTGCAAAATATAACGTAATATGTCGCAGAACACGAATATTAAGGTTAGGAAAAATATGTTGCTAGCTACCGCAAGCATCGGGCGAAAACTGTTGTTGTCTTTTATTGCCATGGCAATGTTGGTTATGTTGTCGGTGCTTATCGGTGTATCAGGCTTTTCACTGGTAGCAAAAACAGAAAGGAATGTTGTGGATTCAGCCATCCCGGCAATGATTGAAGCAAGGCAAGTTTCCGAGCTAAGTACACGCATTATTTCCTCAGTCCAGATGCTATTAAACGCTCAGAACGAACTTGAGCGCAAAGAGGCGGGCCGTATACTGTTTGAACAACTGGAATCTCTGCTTGCCCACATAAAAGCGCTAGGAGGAGAGTCGTTCGATTCTAAGTTACTTGAAACTTTGGAAAACAATGTTCAGAACGTGATCAACAACTTAGCTGAGTTGGGGGTAACGGTTGAGCGGAAGCTATGGTTAGCAAAAGAGATCGATACACGTGTCGAAGAGATGCGTTTGTTGAGTGAAGAACTAGAGCAACTCACGCGGACTCAAGTGCAGAATACCGCCACCATTGCGGTCGCTAATGTCACACACATATACGATCTATTGGAAACGGATAAAAAAAATCAAGTATATCAAGCGCTCGATGGGTTAGTGGAAGTCGATCTCGATCTGATCGAAAGGCTCCATGAATTACATCTCCTTGCGTTTAAAATGCTCAACCAAATTGAAGAAGCACGCACGTTGAGCAACGTAGAGCGTATCCAGCAAATCCAAACCGCATTTGAAGATAACCTTAGGATAATGAAACGTCGGGTGTTGGCAGTAGAGGATCCAACTCGTTCAAAACAGATGGGCCAGTTATTGACCGAGCTTGGCAAACGCCAAGTGGTTTTTACGATTTTGCTTCAACAGCAAGAAAACAATGAACAGTCACAAGAACTCATGCATGAGACGTTAAATCTGTTTTCTGGATTAAATAGTACGGTAAACAAGCTCGTTGATGACTCAAACAAGACGACACATGTTGCGGTTGATCAGCTCACCAGTACCTTGAAGTTTGCTCAATGGTCACTGACTCTTATTTCCATTATAGGTTTAGTGGTTGTGGTCTTGATCTTATGGCGTGTGGTTTACGTGTCGGTGGTGAAGCGTTTGGGGGAATACTCTGCAGCGTTGCTTTCTGTGGCTCAAGGTAACCTTGCTGTGGAGCTTGAAGTGAAAGGGAAAGATGAACTGGCTCATATGGGGCAGGCCATTATTACCGCGCGCAACACCGCACAAGCGTTAAAAGTTGTTGCCGAAGGTGAAGCACAAGCGAAGCGTGATCTTGAAGAACACAAAGAACACCTAGAAGAGCAGATAGAAAGACGCACATCTCAGTTAAAACAAGCAAACCGTCGACTCAATGAAGAGGTCCTTAACCACGCGGAAGCACGAAAACAAGCGGAACAAGCGAATCGTGCTAAATCGGCGTTTTTAGCAACGATGAGCCATGAAATCCGTACACCGATGAATGGGGTTCTGGGTACAGCCCGTTTACTGATTGATTCTGGTTTGAATTCAACACAGAAGCGCTATGCCGAAATCATAAATCGTAGTGGTAAAAACCTATTAGCGATTTTGAATGATGTATTGGATTACTCGAAAATTGAGGCCGGTCATTTGGAAATTCGTAACTTGGGGTTCGATTTGCACCAAATGACCGAAGACACCTTCCAGCTCATGAATGGTAAAGCGCAAGAGAAAGCATTGTTGTTCTCTTACCACATTGAAAGTGATGTAGGGCGCTACTGGAAAGGTGATGTGACCCGAATCAGTCAAGTACTTAATAACCTGGTTGGTAACGCAATTAAGTTTACCGACGAAGGTGAAATTGATATCTATGTCAGCCTAAATCCAGAGGATGAATCGCAAGTGCTGTTTGAGGTATCGGATACGGGCATTGGCATTGCGAAGCATGATCAAAAACGCCTGTTTGATGCTTTTACGCAAGCAGAAAGCGGGCTAAGTCAAGCTGGTGGGACAGGCCTAGGCTTGGCGATCAGTCGCCGTATTATTGAAGCAATGGGTGGACAATTGGATGTGGATTCTGATGAGGGCGATGGCAGTCGCTTTTGGTTCTCAATTCCGCTGGAGGAAAGCGAACCTGTGGAAACCGTTTCGATTGCGAGTGCACGCTGCAAAATAAAAGTTAAAGTACTGCTTGTCGAAGATAATCCGGTAAACCAACTGGTGGCGGAAGGTTTCTTAGAAAGCATGGGACATGAAGTCGTGATCGCCGAAGACGGTCGACAAGCTGAACACATTATCGACAGGCAAGATTTTGATATCGCCTTGGTTGACATTAACCTGCCTGACTGTAACGGTGTGGATTTGATTCATCGCTTAAAATCTATTGAACTCAAAAAATCTGCAGATAAAGGATTGATGCCAACCCCAATGATAGCGGTCTCTGCACACGTATTTGCTGAAGAAGTTGAAAGCTATTTAGCTGCCGGTTTTGATGGTTATCTACCCAAGCCAATGGAAAAAGAAGCACTAGCCGCGATAATCCTAGACATGTTAGACGGAAAGCAACTTTTGTTGCCACAAAATGAACAGCGTGTACTGCAAGAAGAAACAATGACCACGAGTCAAACTAGTGAAACGTTGGTCGAGAAGGGAGAGAGAGCAGAGGAGCCAGTAATGGTTATCATCAACCCGAGTGTGATTCAATCTGACATGAAGATTCTAGGCAGAGAAAAAATGCTGTATATCATTAACTTATTCAGACAAACCAGTGCTGAGGTACTAGAGCAGATGGAAGCAAACGCAAAGCGAGGGGATAGTCGCGAGATTAAGAGCCTAGCGCATAAGCTAAAAGGCAGTGCCGGGAGTTTGGGATTACCTGCTTTGATGGATACTTGTCAAAATATTGAGATTGCACCGGAGCCATTAGATATTTACTCGCAGAATCAACTTACGCTCAAAGAGCAAGTGAGTGACTCGGTGAAAGCCCTTGATAATCTGATGAATGTGTAAGCATTTTGACTCGATATCCAAGCCATTCCCCCTGAATCAAACATCTTGAGGTTACTTGGGTATACTCTCATTTAATTAAACAAAAACCTCCGAATTAAGCCGGAGGTTTTTTCTATCGGGTCGTATCGTCTTCCCACTCGAACCGAGTGTCTAGCGCATAAGGATCATCATCTAAAGGATGCTCAACCCTGCCACGTAAGTATTCGAGTTGGTGTTCAAGCATATTGACTGTATCGTAGTCTCCCTCTGAGCAAGCGACATAAATTTGTTGCTCAAGAGCGGCAATGTTGTCTCGGATACTCATGAGAACCCCCTTCAATCATCATCGATTCTCAAAACGATTATAGTCAAGTAAACCAAATTCGATCGGTTGTTTTTTACGATACCAATCGTGGACGCGCTCGCTAAATGGCCAAAACATTTCAGAGCTTCGACGAATTGCAAAACTATCCAACAACTTAACGTAATCGGACTCTGTCCTAAAGGTAGTAAACTGAGTGACAAAATCTTTTACTGTGTTACTTCTATCGAAAACAATGCGACGGGATAACTTCCAACCACGCCTCGAACAATGGTGATGCCATCTTTAGCAAAGTCGCGATTGCTCTCTTCATTGAATAAGCTCGAGATATTGGTATGAGCGTTATTGTGCAGCAGGGTAAACAGCTCATCCTTACCTGACTTACTGCGTACCATTAGCATGTTGATCTGAGAAATCAATAAACGCTGTCATTGGGCTCGCGGCGACTTCAGGTTCATAGTTTGGTAGGTTTTCAACTTGATAATCGGCTTCGATAAACCATTTCTTCCAGTTGGTGATACGTGTCACATCAAGCGTAAGCGGCATATGAGTCTTGTCCACAATCGTACCTTGCTCAGTCGGTGGCAAGTGCGCATTCACGTACGTATTCGGGGCCAAACGGTGAAACGTAGTTTAGTCCTGCGTATGCAGCGCAACCCGCAAATATAGAGGCCATACATACAAAGAAAATTAATTACAAAATCATAGGGTTATTTTAAGTAAATTGAATTTACTTTAATTAAAGCAAAATAAGTCGACAAATACCAAACAAAGGTCAACACGGCCGGGTGGCGAACAGATAAAGGAAACCCACCAAGGCTGGCTGGTGGGCTTTTTCGGTAGCTGAAAAAGAAACTATTTCATTTTATTCACTTCTTGTTGAAGTTGATTGAGCTGTTGCATCTTTCCTTGGAGACCAAGTGACTGGTAGTTTATGCCCGCTGGGTTTATCTGAAGACCTTCTTGCATTGGGTACTGATGAATGGTGCTGAAAAAGTTGGCCAGAACATCCTGAACAGGTACGAACAACCACATATTGTCGGCCATCCAACGCAGATACATGCCTGATTCGTGTGGCGCTTTCTCGAATGGGTCAGCTCGTAAATGGATGATTTGAGGCCAGTTTGGTTCGAAGCGAACGGCATCGGTGATGTTGCCTTCAAATGTAGCGAAGTGTAGCTTCCAATCGTTCCAGCGAATCGCGTTCAACTCACCATTGGCTGTAAAGTACATGAGTTCTTCGCGTGGACCATTTTCTGTCTTACCTTCGAAGTAAGGTAGGAAATTGTGCCCATCAATGTGCACGCGCCAATCTTTTCCGTTAGCGTGGTAACCTTTGTCCGACGCGAGTTTTTCTTTGATGTTCGGTTCACCAGCGGCTGCCAATAGCGTTGGTAGCCAGTCTTGGTGTGCCATCATGTCATTGATGCGAGTGTTCGGCTCAATAACGCCAGGCCATTTTACTAACTGAGGTACACGGAAGCCACCCTCCCAAGTTGTACCTTTCTCGCCGTGGAATGGTGTCGCCCCACCATCTGGCCATGATACGGTTTCCGCACCATTGTCGGTTGTGTAGATAACGATGGTGTTATCAGCGATTTTTAGTTCATCAAGCTTGTCGAGAAGTATTCCGACATGTTCATCGTGCTCTAACATTCCGTCAGCATAGATGCTGATCCCCGATGCGCCTTGCCATTTCTCTTGTAAGCGAGTCCAGACGTGCATACGCGTTGAGTTGTGCCAGATAAAGAACGGCTTATCAGCTGCGACTGCGCGCTCCATGAAGTTCAGTGTGGATTCGAGAAATTCTTCATCCGCCGTTTCCATGCGCTTACGAGTCATTGGACCCGTATCTTCGATCTTGCCATCAGCATAAGACTTGATGACGCCACGTGGACCGTAGTTTTTACGGAATTCAGGGTCTTTAGGGTAGTAGTAAGTCTCTGGTTCTTCTTCAGCGTTTAAGTGATAAAGATTGCCAAAGAACTCATCAAAGCCATGCTCAGTAGGTAGATGTTGGTCTTGATCACCAAGGTGGTTTTTACCAAACTGACCAGTCATGTAACCTTGTTCACGTAGTAGATCAGCGAGAGTTGGTGCCCAATCAGGAATGCCATGTGTTGACCCCGGTAGGCCGACAGTGAGTAGACCAGTTCGAAATGGCTCTTGGCCTAAAATGAATGCTGACCGACCGGCTGTACATGATTGCTGGCCGTAATGGTCAGTAAATAATGCCCCCTCGTTTGCGATACGGTCGATGTTCGGGGTTTCGTAACCCATCATACCTTGGTTGTATGCACTAATATTCCAGTACCCAACGTCATCACCAAAAATTGCTAAAATGTTTGGTTTGTCTGCCGCCGTCACTGCGCTAGAGGTTGCCAGTACGCCGAGACCGACAGCCAGCTTACTCATTTGGTTAGCCATAAAAACTCCAAATTGATTGAAAGTTGGAAGAGAAGCAAAGAGACCGCCTACGCTTCGTTGGTTATTAAGTTAATGATGTACCTGAAGAATGTCGCTTTATAGTGTTTATAACCATAAGTTATGTGGCGACTTAATTTATTGTTTTGTATGGATTTTCATTAAGTTTTTATCAATGAAAGAAAAACTGAAGGGAGACTCAGGCCACGTTAATTCATCACTGCTTTGTGGATGCAAGGCATTAGTTTTTTGCGTGATTTATTTATGCATATTGATTCGCATTAAACTGTTTTGTGAGCTATACGTTTTTGTGCAGGAAGCACTTTTTAATACAGACAGAGGTTTATATGACAGCGAATTATGGCGTGAAACGCCGTCTAGCGATTCTTGCCGCTGCTTTAGTTGGCGCGACAAGTACTACTGTCGCAGCAGAAAAACCGAATATTCTGGTCATCTGGGGGGATGACATTGGCCAATCCAACTTAAGCGCTTATACCTTCGGCCTAATGGGGTATAAGACCCCAAATATAGATAGCATTGCGAAAGAAGGTATGATGTTTACCGATTACTATGGGGAACAATCTTGTACGGCAGGGCGTTCAACGTTTATTACGGGTCAGTCGGTCTTGAGAACGGGTTTGAGTAAGGTTGGCCTTCCCGGTGCCGATCTTGGTTTGCAAGCCGAAGACGTAACGATTGCTGAACTTTTGAAGCCTTTGGGTTATATGACAGGGCAGTTCGGGAAAAATCACTTGGGTGACAAGGATGAACACCTTCCAACCAACCACGGTTTCGACGAATTTTTTGGCAACCTTTATCACTTGAATGCCGAGGAAGAACCTGAGAATGTGGATTACCCTAAGGATCCGGAATTCCGCAAGAAATTTGGCCCACGAGGTGTTATTAAATCTTATGCTGATGGCAAGATCGAAGATACGGGTCCGCTGACACGTAAGCGTATGGAAACGGTCGATGAAGAAACGTTAGATGCGGCACTGGACTTTATGGAGCGTGCGGTGAAAGCAGATAAACCATTTTTTGTCTGGTGGAATGCAACGCGAATGCATTTTCGTACACACGTGAAAGAAGAAAACTTAGGCAAGACGGGCATCAGTTACTACGCAGATGCAATGGTTGAACACGATAACCAAGTTGGTCAATTGTTGAAGAAAGTCGATGAGCTAGGCGTAGAAGATAATACGATTGTCTTTTATTCGACGGATAATGGTCCTCACATGAACACTTGGCCAGATGCAGGGTTGACGCCATTCCGTGGTGAAAAGAACACCAATTGGGAAGGCGCTTACCGAGTGCCTGCGATGGTTCGTTGGCCAGGTAAGATTGCGGCGGGTTCAGTCTCCAATGAAATCATGCACCATATGGACTGGTTACCAACGCTGCTAGCGGCAGCGGGCGACGACAAAGTAAAAGAGAAACTGTTTAAAGGCGAATCAGTTAATGGTACAGATTACAAAGTGCACCTAGATGGTTACAACTTCTTGCCATATCTCACAGGTAAGGAAGAGAAAGGCCCTCGTGAAGAGATATTCTACTTTTCCGATGATGGTGACTTGACGGCGTTACGTTATAACAATTGGAAAATTGTTTTTATGGAGCAGCGTGCTGAAGGGACGTTACGCATTTGGGCCGAACCTTTTACTGAACTTCGCTTACCAAAAATTTTCAATTTGCGTATGGACCCGTATGAAGTGGCAGATATTACATCAAATACCTACTATGACTGGATGTTAGACCGTGCTTACATGCTGGTTCCTGCACAGGCTTATGTTGGTCAGTTTTTGGAAACATTTAAAGAGTTCCCACCAAGACAGAAAGCCGCGAGTTTTTCTCTTGAGCAAGTAATGGAAAAACTACAAGAGAATCCAAATAAGTAACTGGAATTGAATTGATTGCAACTAAACGTGGGGCTCTTCGGAGCCTC
Organism: Vibrio sp. PNB23_22_6; assembly: GCF_052877535.1. Classification (NCBI taxonomy): domain Bacteria; kingdom Pseudomonadati; phylum Pseudomonadota; class Gammaproteobacteria; order Vibrionales; family Vibrionaceae; genus Vibrio; species Vibrio sp. PNB23_22_6. Next base: position 39,811 of record NZ_JBNFXP010000001.1, read on the forward strand.
TTTTTTGCGCCTCGTTTCAGTTTTTCTTAAAACTCATGTAATTGCTTGTCTAAAAAGAAAAAAGACTTCTATCTTTGAACAGAGAATAAAAAGAATCACACAAGGACAGTTATGACTCACTGGGCAAGTTGGCAGCAAACCTTAATTGGTCTTGCAGCGCTCGTCAGTTTTTCTCTGTTTGCGCAGGAAACGCCGCAATCAACCGAATCATCAATGCTGACTTACGTAGGCAGTGAAGCTTGCGTAGATTGTCACCAAAAAGAAACCGAAGCATGGCAAGGATCTCATCATGATATGGCGATGAGACATGCTGATGTAGAGTCTGTATTGGGTGACTTTAACGATTACACGTTTACATTCAAAGGAAAGCCAAACCGTTTTTACCGAAAAGGGGACGAGTATTGGGTCAATATCCAGGGCCCAGATAGTGAATGGCATGACTACAAAATCAGCTACACCTTTGCGTGGGAGCCGCTTCAACAATATATGGTTGAGTTTGAAGATGGACGACTCCAACTCATTCCTTTTGCATGGGATTCCAGAGCCAAAGAACAAGGCGGTCAACGCTGGTTCCACCTTTATCCAGACACCACGCCAACCGACGAATTCTACTGGACCAATACCGGTCAAAACTGGAACTTCATGTGTGCCGATTGCCACTCAACCAATCTAGAAAAGAACTACGACGCCAAAGCGAATACGTATTCGACGACTTGGTCTGAAATCAATGTCGGTTGCGAAGCGTGCCATGGCCCGGCCAGTGAACACGCAGAGCTTGCCAAACAAGCGGAAAAATCTGGGAATGCCTTCGCCGCAACGAACCATTATGGTTTTGACCGAGATATTGGCATGGCAGTAAAAGAGTGGATCTACCAAGAAGGGCACAGCACGCTCCAGCCAAAAGAAATTGCGATGACTCATCAAGTTCAGACTTGTGCGCAGTGCCATAGTCGTCGTACACAATTAAATGAAAGTGCAGACCACGTTAAAGGCTCTTTCCTAGATAAATACCGCCTCAGCTTAATCACTCCAGAACTCTATTATCATGATGGTCAGATTTACGATGAAGACTACGTTTACGGTTCATTTTTGCAGTCTGACATGGCAGAAAAAGGTGTAACTTGTACCAACTGTCATGACCCTCATACCGCAGAGTTAAAAATTTCTGAAGAAGCCGTTTGCGCGCAGTGCCATATTGCGTCTGACTACATGCCAGAGAATCACACTTTCCATGAGGCAAATACCGAGGCATCCAAGTGCACCACTTGTCATATGCCAGAAACGACTTACATGCAAGTTGACCCACGTCGTGACCACAGTTGGCACGTGCCGCGTCCAGATTTGAGTCAGCACATTAATACGCCAAACGTCTGCACGTCTTGCCATGAAGATGAAGCTAACCAATGGGCAGATAAGAAGATAAGCGAATGGTTCCCGAATTCGAAATACCGTAATCAACAACACTTTGCTGTCGCGTTTTATGCCGATGCCATTGGTCACCGCGGCGCGCCTGATGCCTTGGCGTATACTGGTCAAGACGCATCGCTAAGTGACATTGTTCGTGCCTCTGCGTTAGAGCGCATGGGCGGCAATACTGGACAAAACACCTTGGTATCACTAGCTCGCGCAGGAAAGCATGAGAGCGACATGATTCGTCTGGGCTCAATCGCAGGATCTTCTGGCTATGACTTCAGTGACCGTTGGCAAATTCTTGAACCATTACTAAATGACCCAGTGTTATCCGTTCGCGCCGAAACTGCGGGTGCTTTGGTTCGCCACTACTCGGAAATGAATCCGCTGCAACGTGACAAGATTAAAAAGCCGTTGGAAGACTATATGGAAATCCAGCGTTTCAATGCGGATCGAGGCTTTGGGCGAACCAATATCGCCAACGTGTATCGAGACTTAGGCGAAACGGACAAAGCAATAACCTCTTACCAAAAGGCAATAGAGATTGAGCCTTATTTCGAGAACAGCTACGCTAACTTGGCGGATTTATATCGTGTGCAAGGCAATGACATTAAAGCGTTGGAAACGTTGATGGTTGGTATTGAAGCGCAACCGAAATCCAGTGCTTTGCCATATAGTGCGGGGTTAGCTTGGCTTCGGGTGGGTAATAACGTTAAAGCGAATCAATACCTGAAAAAAGCGGCCGAAACGGCAGAGCGCAATCCGCAGTATTGGTATGTTTATGGCCTGGCGTTAGAGAAGACCGATACTCTTGCCGCTAGCAAGGCTCTAAACATGGCGTATACCGTGGGTGGAAATCCGCAGCATTTATACGCCGAGTGTGAGGTGTTGGCGCGTAACTACCAGCAAGGATCAATCGCATTCGCGTTTGAACAGTGCGTTGAGCAGTTAAAGCAAGTGGCGCCAGATGAAGTGATTCAACAATTAAGAACTCAGATCAGACGTTAATACTTGTCGCTATGCCTAGGCATGAAGTCTATAACCAATAGTTATGGTGTTTATGGGTAGGATGTATAAAGCAATAGATTGAACCTTTGAGGAAACCTTATGAACCATGCACAGCAGGCAATCAATGAGCTCATTAGACAAACAGAACAGAGTGTTATCGGTCAAAGTCATGTGGTTCAGGCGTTAGTTGTAGGCCTGTTGACCAATGGTCATGTTTTGCTAGAAGGCTTACCGGGTACGGCGAAAACCCGCTCAGTGAAGTCGCTTGCCAACCTACTTAACACCAGCTTTGGTCGTATTCAGTTTACTCCCGACTTATTACCTTCAGACGTAACGGGCACCGAAGTGTACCAAGAGTTAGATGGTAAGCCACAGCTTCACTTCCAACCGGGTCCAATCTTCAACAGCATTGTATTGGCGGATGAGGTGAACCGTGCTCCAGCAAAAGTACAAGCCGCACTGCTAGAAGCCATGGCAGAAGGTACGATTACGGTAGGTGATAAGACGCATGTATTGCCTGAGTTGTTCATGGTGCTTGCAACGCAAAACCCAGTTGAACAAGAGGGTACTTACCCACTGCCAGAAGCGCAGATGGACCGCTTTATTATGAAAGTGACCGTCGACTATCCAGAAGATGAAGCGGAACGTGACATCATTCGTCTTGTTCGTAGCGAAGAGTTGGGTTCAGAAACCAGCAGCGAATTGGTCACGCCAAAACACATTGAGCCAGAGCTTGTGATTGAAGCTCGACGTCAGTTACCGAACATCATAGTCTCTGATTTGGTAGAGAGCTACATCGTGGCACTTGTCATGGCGACACGTAAACCAGAGCGTTACGCAGATTCTCAGCTGCAAAAATGGATTGAAATTGGCTCAAGTCCTCGAGCATCAATTTCGTTAGACAAATGTGCTCGTGCTTATGCGTGGTTACAAGGGCGTGACTATGTAACGCCTGATGATGTGCGTGCAATGGTGCCATCGGTGCTGGGACATCGCTTCTCACTTTCTTACGATGCACTTGCTGATGGTGTCGATCACCAACGTGTGGTGCAAGAGCTGCTTGATTGTGTAGAAATCGGATAAATAGGAGGGACGATGGCAAAGCCAACGCTTGCTCCTAAATCCCAAGGGCTCGACCCTCGCTTGTATTGCGATTACTCCCGCTTAGTACGTTTACAAGCGCAAGCCGAATCCTTCAGTTTACTGCCTCATCTAAAAGCGGGCAGTGTACTTTCTGGTCGTCATAACTCATTATTTCGTGGGCGTGGCTTGAACTTTGAAGAACTACGTCATTACCAACTAGGGGACGACATTCGAAACCTAGATTGGAAAGTCACCATGCGCACAGGCAAGCCTCATGTGCGCAGTTACACCGAAGAGAAAGACCGCAATGTGATTGTATGTGTTGATCAGCGCAGTGCGATGTTTTTCGCCTCTACCGAGGTCATGAAATCCGTAGTCGCTGCGGAAGTCGCGGCTATGTGCGGCTGGCGAGTATTGAAAGACGGTGACCGGGTTGGATTTGTTATCGCATCTGACGCTGCTCTATACCACAGCAAAGCCCAGCGTTCGCAAAACGATCTACTCGCTCAACTGAAACGACTCTCTCAAGCTAACCAGCGCTTGAATGCGGACTCGTTGGATTCAGACAAAGTAACGTTCAGTAAATGGATTGAACTCATCAAACGCATGAAGCTAAAACAATCCACGCTGATTTTCATCAGTGATTGGCGCGATTGTGAAGAACACCACCTTGATCATCTCAAGCAACTTCAACAACACAACGATCTGCTTGCGGTGATGGTGAGCGATCCGTTAGAGCAGTCGCTTCCTCAAGATTTAGCGAAAGTGAAATGGGTGATTGGTGACGGCCGTTACCAGCTCAACTTAGACAGTAAAGCCAAAGTCGATGCAGCCAGTGCTAGCTTGGTTGAGAAAGCGCAGTTAAAACGTCAATCACTGGCTCAGTTAATGGCAATCAAAAAGCTCCCTCACATCGAAATCGATACATCAGGTGACCACATTACCCAATTCCAAAAACTCGTTGGAGGTCGATAAATGACAGACTTACACACGCCTCCAAGCACGTATATTCTGCGTGAGCTGCATGACGTCGCGGTGCCAGAAAGCGTAAGTTGGGTACCACAAACCATTGGTTGGAAGATCCTTGCCGTCATTGGTGCGATTGTACTTATGTATCTGGGCTATCGACTGGTGCACCATTGGTGGGATAACCGCTACCGTAAAGAAGCTATTGAAGCCATTTCTCGCTTGAATCCAGATGACGCGAGTATGCCCAAAGCACTGTTCTCGATTTTGAAAATGGTATTGATTCATCTCGATAGCCGTACTGCTCGCTTGTTTGATACGGCGTTTCTGCGCAAGTTAGATGCGCTTAATCCCAAGCATAAAATGTTTGATGACGAAGTCTCCAAGCGATGGCTGCAAAGTATCGTTGACCCAAGTGTTGAACTGGAAAAAAAAGAGCGTTTACAACTGATTGAGCGCGCCACTAAGTGGGTGACAGAGCACGACGAGAACGCTCACAACATTGAGAAGCGCACGCTTGCCTACAAAGCGCGCGCGTTAAAAGGAGGTCGCCATGGGTGATCTTCTTGCTTCATGGCTTGGCATGAGCCGTTTTGAGTTTGAACATCCGCTGTGGTTCATCATCTTGCCGCTGCCTTTAGTGGTGTATTTCGTCGTACCTGCTTACCGCACTAAGCAAATGGCCATCAAAGTGCCTTTCTTTAGTCAGCTTGTGGATGCCATCGGTGAAACGCCATCAGAAGGTGCAAGCCAACTGACTCCGAACTGGTGGCAGCGCGCGACGCTGATTATTTCTTGGCTTTTGGTCGTGACCGCAATGGCAAAGCCGACAGTACTTGGCGAGCCACAGGTGCGTGAAAGCTTAGGGCGTGATGTCATGGTTGTGGTCGATTTGTCTGGCTCAATGGCAGAGCAAGATTTTACTTCCAAAACCGGAGAAAAGATCACTCGCCTTGATGCAGCCAAAGAAGTGTTGAGCGACTTTGCTAAAACGCGCAAAGGCGACCGTTTAGGTCTGATTTTGTTTGGCGATGCGGCATTTGTGCAAACCCCATTCACGCCCGATCAAAAAGTGTGGTTAGCGCTCCTTAACCAGACGGATGTGGCGATGGCAGGGCAAAGCACTCACTTAGGTGATGCAATTGGCTTGGCGATTAAAGTGTTTGAGCAAAGCGAACAGTCACGTACCGACGTAGAAGAGAGCAAAGAGAAAGTCGCCATTGTGCTAACGGATGGCAATGACACGGGAAGTTTCGTGGAGCCGATTGATGCTGCGAAAGTCGCGAAAGCGAAAGATATACGTATCCACGTGATTGCCATGGGTGATCCACAAACGGTGGGTGAAACCGCACTCGATATGGGTACTATAAAACGCATTGCGAAAGAGTCCGGTGGGTCGGCGTTTGAAGCGTTGAACCGTGACGAACTTGCTCAAGCCTATGATGAGATTGGTAAGTTGGAGCCACAGCTTTATGAAAGCACCACGTACCGTCCGAAGCAAAGCTTGCATCATTATTTAATGGCTTTGGTCGTTGCGATGTACTTAACCGCGTTCACGTTGGCGACATTTAAGCGTCGTCGACTATCAGTAACCAGTGAAGCTTCTACACAAGCAGAAAACGGAAAAGGAGAGCGCCATGTTTGATTCTCCTTTCTCTAGTATGGGTCTTGAACAGTTTTTCACACAGTTCCATTTCATTCGTCCAATGTGGCTATTGGCGTTCATCCCAATGTTTCTTTTGCTTTGGTTAAGATGGCGAGAAGAATCCAAACCAAGCTGGAAAGACATTCTTCCAGAGCACTTACGTAAAGCCCTTACGATTGGCGACTATGGTTGGCGAAAGCAACTGCCGCTCAAGCTACTTATGGTGATAGTGGCGATTGCCATCATCATCTGTGCAGGACCTTCGTGGGAGCGCCAAGCTTCTCCATTTGGCGAGGATAAAGCCTCCATGCTGGTGGTGTTGGATAACAACGATTCGATGTTGCAAAAAGACCTTCCGCCAAGCCGTTTGGAACGCTCTAAGCAAAAGATCCGCGACCTCTTGGCAGCAAGAAAAGGCGGCAGCACTGGGTTGGTTGTCTATGCGGGCTCTGCACATGTAGCGATGCCTGTGACGCAAGACAGTAAAGTATTCGAACCGTTTCTTGCGGCGATAACACCAGAAATCATGCCGGTTGAAGGTAAACTTGCTGAAACGGCGCTGCCTTTGATTGACCAACAATTACAAGGTCAACCGGGCTCTACGGTTCTGTTGGTCACGGATGGGGTTAATCCTGCAACCATCATCGCTTACAAACACTACTTTGCAGACAAGCCGTATCAATTATTGATCTTGGCCGCGGGTAACTCGAGCATTGTTTCTGATAACCCTGTCAATTTGGATTCGTTGAACAATCTTGCCAATGCGACAGGAGGACGCCTTGTTGAAGTGACGGTAGACAATAGTGACATAGAGAAGCTGAATCGCTTTGTTGAGCGAAACATGCAACTCAATGGCGAATCATCAATGCCTTGGAAAGACATGGGCTATCAACTGTTGTTCCCAATTGCTCTCATCATGATGCTTTGGTTCCGCAAAGGGTGGCTAGTGCAATGGTGTGTTGTCGCGATGGTGTCAACGTCTTTGTTTATGACGCCAAAAGCAATGGCGGAAACCGTCTCGCTCAAAGCGGATAAGTCTGAAGTGGTGCAAGAGGTCACGGTTTGGGATAAAGCGTCTCAATGGTGGTGGGATCTGTGGCTCACGCCAAATCAGCAAGGTCAGCGCCTGTTCAACAAAAACGAATACCTTGAGGCAGCAAAGCACTTTACGGAGCCGTTGCGAAAAGGGACGGCTTATTACTACGCAGGCGAATACAAACTGGCTCATACGGCTTTCTTGGAGATGCAAAACGATCCATCAGATGCGGTAAAAGACTATGGCTTGTACAACGCTGCGAGTGCGTTGGCGCGTCAACGTGAATACCTGGCGGCGCGTAATTTGTTGCAAACACTAGCAGACAAAGACACCTTGAGCGAGCAATTGCGACCAGACGTTGAACATAACCTAAAAGTCATCGGCAGCATTGTTGAAGAGATTAACCGCACCAGTGAAAGTCAAGCAGGGACAACAGATGGACCCGAAGAGTCGTTTGAACTGGGTGACAACCCGCAAACGGCAGATGGAGCGGACGAAAAAACCGCCGCTGAATTAATGCTGAAAGAGAAGCTCAATGCGAACGAAATCCTCGGCAGTCAAGAACTGGCGGATAAGTGGTTAAAACGCGTAGAGGCCGATCCTAAGTACTTCTTGCGCGCTAAATTCCAAATTCAACTGCGTGAGCCTGTGAAAACGGAGCCGAAGCCACAACCGCAACTACAACAAGAAGAGGAGCAAGCACAATGATGAATGTATTCAAACTTGGCGCTGACTCTATGATTGGGCGTCTGAGCACTATATTGATGATGTTCGCTTTGTTTTTTACTGGTTTGGTGAACGCACAAGATATTCAAGACTTGCAGCGCAGCAATAACGTTGAGCTGTTAGCGTGGGTTGGCAAGCAGGGTGTAGATGCAGATACGAAAGAAGCGCCTAAGTTCAGCGTGAATGAACAGGTGATGTTGTACATCGAAGTCGCAACGCCTCGCTGGTTCACAGGTGGTACACGCATTGGCAGCGTAGAAGTCCCCAACGTGATTGCGAAGCAGCGTAACCAATTAGCGACCAACTATACTGAGCGCAAAGGGGGGCAAACGTGGTCTCGGCAGCGCTGGGAAGTTACCTTGTATCCGCAAGTATCAGGGCAATTCGTGATTCCACCTGTCGCTGTAGGTGTGCAAGTTTCTGCGCCGGATGGTTCGACAGTGGCTGGTACGCTTTATACACCGCCAATTAAGTTCGGAGCGTCTATACCTTCTGGCTTGCTCAGTGATGAGTCTGCATGGTTTACCGCGACGAAAGTGAGTGTGGATCAGAAATGGACAACGTCTAACGATGAACTGAAAGTGGGTGATGCAATCACTCGCACCATAACGATCAATGCACAAGACAGTTTGTCAGTATTGCTTCCAGACTTGTTATCCAATGATTCTACTGCCAGTTATCAAGCATACCCTCAACCAAACCGCTTAGACGATAAGCAAACGCGTGGCGATTACCAATCGAGTCGCATTGAAGAAAGCGTGTACGTTATCCAACAGGGCGGTGAGTTCACCTTGCCTGAACACAAGTTCCAATGGTGGAATAGCAAGAATAAACAGCTGGAAACGGTGGTAATTGAGGGTAAGAGCTTCAAAGCCAAGCATACATTTCAATCGTTTGTTAGAGCTTATTCTGGCTGGTTGATTGGCAGCGCAGCGACGCTATTGGTTCTCGTTATCGCCGCCTTGAGCATTCACCGTTATTATCGTTCTCGTCCTTCGCCGCCATGGTTGGTGTTCAGAAAAATGGTGAAAGCGAAACGATGGGGCGCAGCTCGAGCAAGCTTGTATAAGCAGTTGAGGAGTAACACAGGCAAGCTCGAAATGAGTAAAGCAAGTAGCTCTGACGTTTGGCAGAAGCGTTCTCAGCGATTGCAAGAGGGACAGGAGGACGCAAGCTTGATGAACGCATTGTGGAGAGCGATACAAGCATTTAAGTCTAAACGCTTCAAGTGGGGGATACCCAAAACGCTACCGCAATTGGATGAGCAGCGAAGTAGGAAGTCAACACAGGCTAGATAAACACTAGTAAGAAGAATCAGCTCAGCTCTCTGCATTTTACAACGTGAAGTCATTTGTCAATCTTTGTATGGAAGCGCAAGCATGCTAGCGCTAGAATCGACTATCAAAATTTTTTAAATTGAGAATCCTAGCCAATGAATGAAAAATTTATGCTGCGTGCGTTGGAAGTATCACGTAATGCGCTTCCTGCTTGTCAACCAAATCCACCCGTCGGCTGCGTACTTGTCAAAGATGGTCAAATCGTATCAGAAGGGCATACGCAAGCCATTGGCGGTAACCATGCAGAAGTCGAAGCACTAAATGCTTATGTTGGTGATATGAGTGAAGTGACGGCGTATGTGACATTGGAGCCGTGCTCGTTTGTTGGTCGTACGCCAGCTTGTGCTAAAACCTTGGTCACTTACGGAATTAAAAAAGTGGTCGTAGCGATGCTGGATCCAGATCCTCGTAACGCTGGTCGTGGTATCGATATCCTCCAAGAAGGAGGTGTTGAGGTGGAAGTCGGCTTGTGTGTTGAAGAGGTGAGCGCATTTTTAACCCCTTACTTAGGAAAATCCTGAGTTGTTTTGACACACTTCTCGTCAGTATAAGGTCAATTCTCACGAAAACATGCATTGACGCTCAAATCCGATGTTCTGAGTCGTTAAAGATCAAACTGTTAGCTAAAATAGTCTCATCTCCTGTTTTATGTGAACAAAATGAAGAGCACCGACTTAAACCTCATCCCGATTTTTGTGGCGATTTACGAAGAGCAGAACCTATCTAAGGCGGCTGCTCGTCTTGATATTAGCCAGCCAGCTGTGAGCAAAGCACTTGCTCGTTTGCGTGATATCTATGACGAACCACTGTTTCACCGCAGCACATCGGGCGTAGAGCCAACCAGTTTTGCCATAGATATCTATCCGGCGATGGTCGCAGCACTGAAAAACTTCACGTCTACTTTATCCGCTTCTAGTAGCTTCGATCCTAAAGTGTCTAATCGTATTTTTTCGATTGCTTGCGTCTCGCTGGCGAGCTATGAGTTTATGCCTCAACTTCTGCGTCGAATCCGCAAGATAGCACCAAATATTGGGTTGGAAGTACACCCCTTATTTACCGAAGATTATGAAAGTGATCTGCGTTTGCAAAGGTACGACTTGATCATTGATATGGCACCGCGAGGACGAACGGTATTGAAAGTGGAACCAGTGTTTTCTGAGCGTCTTATGGTGGTGTGCAGTGCGGACCATCCTCGCATTCATGACACCTGTTCTGTCGAGCAATTCTTGGCAGAAGAGCATGTGGTAGTCTCGCGTTGGCATGCACGTAAGAGCCTGATGAGTGAAGAAGATATCGAAGATCTAGCGAAACGTAACATCGTTTATCGAGCGTCCGGGGCGATGGAAATGTTACCTGTGATACACGATAGTGACTATATCGCCATGCTACCATTTTCCACCATCAAGCACTTCTCTAAAACGTATAATATTAAAGCGGTGCCGCTTCCTTTCAGTGACAAAATTCATGATCTTTGCGCGATTTGGCACTCTAGCCGTCACAATGAAAGTGCTCATCAATGGTTAAGAACGCAAATCAAGCTAGTAGGTAAAGCGATTAATTAAACGGGAGCCGGTATGAAGACAATGCGCACTATTCAAGACGGTAAGAAAGCGGGAGTATACTCAGGCAAGTTGGTTGGAAATTGATTTCCCCAAAACATTGCTGTTGAATCTAGATGGTGAACCGTATCGTTCCAATAAGATCCGCTTTGAGGTTCAACCAAAGCGCATACGTTTGTTTCTTCCTCCAAACTGCCCTTGCTTAACGGTACATTAACCTCATACAGAAAAGCCACCAAATATGTGGTGGCTTTTGTTTAATAGATATCTCTATTACAGTTTTTGAACGGTATCAGCATCGATTTGTGTTGTTGTCCACTCTGAATCGACTTCACCACGGATGACGACTTTATCTTGTGGGGAGACTTCTTGCCCCTTCCAGTCTTCGTTGTCGATTTCAACTTCGATTGCACCAGTATCATCTTTAAACAGGTAAGTTTCGTTACCCAAGGATTGCACAATATTGCCTGTCAAAAGAACAAAACTATCATCTGACGCGTTTTGTGCTTCTTTCACTGAGCTAATTGCAGCGGTTTCTGGGCCATTAAAAGCGGCCAATGCTGAGCCTGAAAGTAGGGTAAGCATGGACGCAAGAATCAGTTTGTTCAAGCTTGCTGCTAGGGCTGATTTGTTCATTTAATTATTACCTCTTGGAGTTGATGAGAGGCATTTTGAGCGTAGAGCCGTGAAGCAATCGTGAAAAATCGAGGACAAATTGAGAAAACTAATAAAAACTCCCCGTGTTGGGGAGCTTTAATAGCCTGAATTTTAGTGGGTTGACTGAACGATTTCTCTTAGTACATCCCCGGTTGCTCCGCTTGGTTGGGTGATACCGAGCTTGTTGGATAGTGTAGGAGCGATGTCGTATGGAGTAATAGGGCGAGCGGTTTTCTTCGCTTTAATATCAAACCCAGCAAAGAGTACAGGCACATGCGTGTCGTAACGCCATGGTGAGCCATGAGTTGAAGCTATGGTAAGCCCATCCATATCATTGATATATGAACGAGGCCCAAAGATCACATAGACATCCCCGGAACGCTGAGGGTGATAGTTGTTTTCAACCAATTTCATTACACGAGTGTTTTGAATGCGGTTGTGTTGAACATCAGCACTTGTTACCGCATAAGCTACCCCTTCTACTTTTGACACTTCATCAGCAATTACCGATTGTACGGCATCGAGGTCGATCTTTTTCTCTGCGATGAGTTCATGGTTGAGATAGATATAAGGCTGAGCGTAGAGGCGAATTACTTCTTTATCCAAACCAAACTCGGTTTTTAGTCTTTGTTCTAAGCCTTGGGATAGCAGTGTATTTACATCGAAGTATTTTGCTTGTCGTAAACCAAGTTTGTTGGCTACGGGAGAGGCTTCTGGAACACCATGGTCTGCCGAAAGCACAATCAGAGTGTTCTCTAAACCAACCTCCTGATCGACAGACTTAAATAAATTGGCTAACGTTTTGTCCAAACGAATCAAGTTGTCTTCGGTTTCTAAGCTATTTGAGCCGTACATGTGGATAACATAGTCATTTGAAGAGAAGCTCACTGCGAGATAATCGGTGAATTTGCCTTTGCCTAGCTGTTCTTGTTTAAGTAAGGTTTGAGCGAAGTCTGCAGTGATTTCGTCGCCTGCCGGGCTGAGTGTTAACATGGTCGAATAGTACTTAAAGCTCGACGGACCATACGGGTGGGGGAAAGTTCGAGCGAAACCAGCAAGATCAACTTTATAGTCTTCACCAATCTCTTTCAAAGTGTATTGCTCACGAGGAAGTGATAGCTCCCAGCGCTGTCCGGAGTATTGATTCGGAATCTTTTTTTCGTTCCAGCGCATCACCCAGTTTGGATATTTATCGTAATAGTAATCACTTGTGGCAAATTCTGAAGTCGCTTTAGAGAACCAAAATGCCTTACCGGAATGACCACCAAGAGAGATCGCACCACGATCTTTTACTGAAACTGAGAAGATTTTCGATTTACCATTGCTGGCCATTGCCAGCTCATCACTAAATGTCGTGGTGAGAATGGGGGCAGGTGAACGCCCATCCTTTTGTGCCGTTTTTTGTGTTGGGTCTATTTCGGTCGATTTATCTACCCCTGCACCACTGGTCAACATGGTGTAGTTTTCATCTTCTACGTTATAAACCAAGCGTTCTTTTGCTCTGTCATACCAAACATTTCCTACCATACCATGTACAGCTGGCGGGGCGCCTGTTGCCAGGGATACATGTCCAACAATCGTTTCGGTATTTCCATGCTGGTAGTTGGCATTGGTATAGTAGACCCCTTGTTCCATGAGATATCGAAATCCATCATCACCAAAATTATGTTTATAGCGTTCGAGCAGATCTGCGCGCAATCCGTCAACGGTGATTTGAAGAATAAGGGTCGGTTTAGATTGCTCTGCAGCAAAAGAAACCGGTGTAACCAAGCATAAAAGTGTGGCACTTGCTAGCCAGACTGACTTCATATTTCATCCTTCTTATTTTTGGTTCGGGATAAGAACTGGTTATTGCGAATCTTTGGCGAGTCGAAGCCCCATGTCCGACATAATTATAGACTGGCTGGCGAAGTCTCGACGGAAATTCTCTGATTCATCAGAGTGATAGGCAAAACTGCCGCCTCGAACTGACTTGTGCGCCAAACCTGTTTTTTCATCTTTTGCGTTATTTGGATTATCGGTTGGACCGAAGCGGTAGAAGGTGTCGTCGTAAGCGTCGATAACGAACTCACCGACGTTACCCGTCATGTCATAAAGACCAAGTTCGTTAGGTTGCTTTTGACCCACAGGGTGCGCTTGGTTCTTTGAGTTGTCGGCGTACCAAGCAACATCAGCAATGTTGTTTGAGCCTGCGTAAGTAAAACCTTGGCTCTTATTTCCGCCTTTTGCAGCAAACTCCCATTCAGCTTCTGTTGGTAAGCGGTAGCGCTCACCAGTAAGTTCGTTCAACTTCTCGACGAAGTAGTTCGCCTGTTGCCAACTCAAATTATTAACCGGAATGTCTGCGCCTTGGAAATAACTCATCGAAGAGCCCATGACCGATTCAAACAACGCTTGAGTGACTTCAAATTTGGAGATGTAGAAGCCGTTTACGGTGACTTCGCGTGCCGGAGTTTCTGCCTTCTTGGCGGAGTCGCTGTTTGATCCCATGATAAATGAACCACCTTCAACCAACACCATGTCTTGATTAATATCGAGCGCGATAGGGTGAGGTGATTGAGTCGCACAACCACTCATTAATACACTGAATGATAGAATGGAAAGTGCAGATAACGATTTGCTTTTAAATGATTTCATCCATAGTTTCTCGCCAAAAAAGTCACGGAATAGATTAGCAAAGATCGTTATGAAAAAAGGTTATAAATGGTATAACAAGCCACAGTCATTAATGAGATTTATGATTGAGTAATCAAGATGGGAATGGCACTACTATAGTCAGATTCAGCGAAATTCTACTCACGAAAAGGTGACTTATGCATATTACTCAAGGTCCTCAATTCAATGGTAAAGCGTCTAAGCGTTTACATGTCATGGCAAAGCCTATCGGGGCGGCCTGTAACATTGATTGCACTTACTGCTACTACCTCAGCAAACAGGATTTACTTGAGTACAAAAAAGGCTGCACGCCAGTGATGGATGAAGAAACACTGGAAACCTACATTCGTCAGTACATTGAAGGGCAGAATACACCGGAAATCATCTTCTCATGGCAGGGAGGTGAACCAACCATGTTGGGTTTGGAGTACTTTCAGAAAATTGTCGAATTTCAAACCAAGTACAAGCCTGAAGGCGTGATCATTTCTAACGACTTACAAACCAATGGTACATTGCTTAATGACGATTGGTGTGCATTTCTCAAAACGAACAATTTCTTGGTCGGGCTGAGTATCGACGGGCCAGAAATGATGCACAATGCCTACCGAACCAACCGCGCAGGTCGTGGAACGTTTAACCAAGTGATGAAGGCTGTTGAGTTGCTACACAAGCATGAAGTGAAGTTCGCAACACTGACCTGTATAAACAACCTGACCAGCCGTAATCCACTTGAGGTGTACCGATTCCTGCGTGATGAAGTGCGATCACCACAAATGCAGTTTATTCCCATTGTGGAACAGAAAACTTTCCGCACGACTGCGCCGCAAACATGGCAACCACAAGAGCAGTTAAAGCAGGGGGACAAGCGCCTGACCCCCGGGCATAAAGAATCAGTCGTTGAGCCTTGGTGCGTGGCTGATGAGGCATGGGGTAACTTCCTTATCGCGATTTTTGATGAGTGGATTCAGCACGATATTGGCAAAGTCTTTGTTCAATATTTTGAAGCGAGCGTAGAAACTTGGATGGGGCGAAAGAACCCGCTTTGTACGCTGGGCGAGATTTGCGGGAAGGGCTTGGCAATGGAGCCAAATGGCGATGTATTTGCCTGTGACCACTACGTTTACCCTGAATACAAGATTGGCAACATTCATCATGAAAAGCTCGATGACTTAGCGTATAGCCCAGAGCAGAAAAAGTTTGGTTTTGCAAAAACGCGCACTCTGACCAAGCAGTGTCAACAATGCGAATATCAGTTCGCTTGTTACGGCGAGTGTCCGAAAAACCGTTTTATTCGCACTAAAGATGGCGAGCCGGGTTTGAACTATTTGTGCGCAGGTTGGAAAAAGTTCTTCTCTCATGCTGATAAGGCAATGGCATACATTCTTCGTGTAACGGGTAACCCCGTCGCACATGGCAAATACAGTGATGCGGTGTTACGCCAGCAAGCGGCGAAGCGTCCTGTGTTCGACACTAAATTTTAAGGGGATTGATATGACATTCTCAAAAACGTTATTGGCAATCGCATTCGGATTAACCGTAAGCAATTCTGTTGTGGCGCAAGACCAAGTTTCTGACGCAAGTGTGGCTAATGATCAGGAAGTGAATTCCGCTCAGATGTCGCCACAACAAGTGGTTGCAAAGCTGTCTTATCAAGCCCAAGACATCAAACAACCAACAGAAAATCGTATTCAAGCCCTGCATGAATTAGCTAACTATCCAAGCCAAAATGCGTTGGTGGCTGTAGCGCGGAGTCTTCAAGATCAAGATCCTGCGATTCGTAAAGCGGCTGTTGTGGGTGCTGAACCGTACAACATTGAGCACCGTTGGCGCATGATTGAGCCGCTTTTAAGTGATTCTGAGCCCATGATTCGTATCACCGCGGCAACTAATTTGGTGAGAGATTTTTCTAATGTGAGCAGCAAGCAACAACAAGCATTAGCAGCGCCTATCTCTGAGCTGATCAGTTTTCTACAAGCCAAGCAAGATAATGACTCGAAACTGCTGTTGGCGGATGTATACCGTTGGCACTATGAGTGGGAAAAGGCCGATAAGCTATACCAAGCTTTGATCACTCAAGCACCAGATAACCTGCAAATTTGGTTGAGTTTAGCGGACAACTACCGAGCGCAGCAACGCGACGCTGAAGCCGTAAATACGTTAGATACGGCAATAAAACTGCATCAAGATAACGCTACTCTGCATTACTCGAAAGCACTGACGCTTGTGCGTTTGGATGACAAGGAGAACGCTGCATCAGAAATCGAGAAAGCAGCCAACATGGCGAAAGACAACAGCTACTTCTGGTATCTCAATGGTGTACTGCAAGAAGACTACAACTTAGGCAAATCAGTGAAGTCTTTTGAGCAAGCGTATTTGATTTCTGGCGCGCCAGAGCAGCTCTACGCGGTGTGTGATATCTACGTTCGTTACGATAACCTAAAAACGGATGAGTGCTTGGACGAGTTAAAGAAAGTCGCACCAAGCTACGTGATTGATCAACTTAAAGAGAAGAAAGGGCAGAAGAACGCCAAAGTGAGCAGCTAAGACTATTTCGATGCTCGTTCTAAATCTTGTGCCGTTACATAACACACTGAAAACGGCACATTGAGGCGATTGAACTCCTTGATCCAACGCCATTGGTTATCTTGAAGTTTATCGCCCGGACCTTTCACTTCTATCCATTCAAACTTCCCATCTTTAAATGCAATTAAGTCCGGCATGCCGTTTCGGTAGAGTTTCAGGTCGCTTAACTGCACGTTAAACAGCTCGACTAACAGTTTATTAGGGATGTGTTTAAGTGCTAGGGTTAATAACTCTTCACTGACGTGCGTCCAGCTGACGAAGGGATTACTGATCCCAACTTTGTTTCTGTAGGTATCAAACAACGCCTGCGTGTTGCCTTGTTGAACTTGCTCAAGAATGTTACCGATAAGTTGCTTTCTCTTATCGGTAAAATCTGCGTGATACAAATCCAAAGGTCGATGTTGATAAGCGTTGATGAATGCGCCTTCTATTGGTGCAAATATCGCATCCCACAAGGTTAAGCCCAACAAGCTGTTGAGTAGGGTATTCTCGGAGTAGAAAACGGTCCAACCTAAACTTTCGAAATGTACTTTGGTTGCTAGTTCGACACGTTGCTGGGATAGATCCAACTCGATGTGATATTCACTGCACTTAGGTTTAGTTGTTCTTGGGGCTTTTAAGCCTTGTTTACGCTTTAAGCGTTGTTCGAGCTTTTGTGCCACTTCAAGCTCGGAGGCATCAAGAGGGTAAACTAGCATATCAGTGACGGTGTCACTAAATAAATTGTTTTGTTCTAGCTTGTCGTAGATGCGAGCACGACGTTCTCGGCTTGGGGCGAGTGTCGTTGTCTTAAACAATGAAATCGCAGTCTCAAGCTCGTTTAAGCGTTCGTAATCTCGAGCAATGTCGTTAATCATGTGCTCACGTTTACGGTCGACGTAATCATGCTCAACGCGCTCTGGCATTTCTGTGATAAGCATATCGAGGTTGGCTTTTTGCTTTCTATCGCACTGCCAATAGAGATTGGAGAGCTGGCCGAGCGCGATAAGGCGATCGATTTGCTCTCTGCTCTCAAAGAATCGACGGGCTTTACTTAACTGGTATTGTTCGAACTGGTGTAAGCCTAAATCGTCTAGTACAAATTGGCTGAGGTCTTGATGGGTATTGGCGAAAAACAGCGTCAGCAAAACATCAATCATGTGTGACGAGTTAAGTTGAATCACCGTGAAATCCAGAGCCTCAAATTGATCAAAACTCTCTTCACTTAAGCACGCCACTAATGCCTCTTTCTTGAGGGATTTAGGGTGCTGAGGGTAGAGCATTACGATCTCTGGCTTGGTTAGTAGATTTGCAGCTAATTCTTGTATTGTTAGCTCAGGGGAGGGTGACACAAAATCATGAGCTGCCAATTCATCTAAAGCAGACTGGATATTTTCGATTTCTTGATAGTTTAGTTTGTCGCTACGAAACCAACACCCTTTACGGCTGTATAAACGAACCAGAAGACACTGAGCAGATTTGCTTAATTGCTCAAAGGCTGACAACCACTGATGCTCGTCTGAAGTCAATAAATCGCCGTACCATTGCGTTGCGTGTTGGATGAGTTTGAAGAAGTTATATAAATAATAATCAGGAGCGAGCTCGACACTGTTTTCCATAACCGACCGACATAAAAAAAGGCTTAACCCTTAGGTTAAGCCTTTTTCGAATCAATTTCTGCAACTCTATTAAGGTCTGCAGAATTAAGGTCTGCAGAACTTTTAAGCTGATTATGCGTTTTTCAGCTGTGCTACTTTCGCTTCAGTCAGTGGCTTAGTGATGAACGCTAGCACGATACACACCGCCATCATTACTGCTGAGATAGTGTAAGCAAGACTGTAGCCGTCACCGTTAGTCATTGAGAAACCAACAACAGCAGCACCGATTGCACCACCGATACCCCATGCTGTATATAGCACGCCGTAGTTAGTACCGTAGTTCTTCAGACCGTAGAACTCAGCCGTTAGAGTAGGGAATACCGCTAGAAGCGTACCGTAACCTACTGCTGCGATTGCTGTACCGATGATCAGCGTGAACTCAGTTTGGAACGTTGCGAACAGAACCATGTTGATGCCCTGTAGAACGAACGCTAGAAGAAGAGTACGTACGCCACCGATCTTGTCTGCAAGCATACCTGCTGCTACACGACCGCCAGAGTTAAATACCGCAAGGATAGACGCTAGGTAAACCGCGTTTGGTAGGTTCGCTTGAACACTTGCGATAGTCGTGATGTTACCGATGATCATTAGACCAACAGAAGCTGCGAACGCGTACATGATCCATAGAGAGTAGAACTGTGGCGTTTTAAGCATTGCTTTCCAAGTTAGATCGTCAGACTTTTTCACAACCTTAGGCGCTTGGCCTTCTTTTACTTTAGGTTCAGCTGGCGTGTAATCTGCTGGTGGGTTGTTGATCGTTGCTGCTAGAGGAACAGCGATAGCAAGGATACCAACACCAAGAACTAGGAAGCTTGTTTGGATGCCCATACCGTCGATCAGTGCAGAAGTCAAAGGCGCAAGGTAGATAGCTGCAAGGCCGAAACCTGCTGCGATGATGCCGTTAACCATACCTTTCTTAGATGCGTGGAACCACTTCATTGCAGAAGGAGAAAGACACGCGTAACCAAAACCGATACCTGCACCAGTAATCACACCGAAAGTGATGTTCAGCATTAGTGGTGAGTTAACAAAACTAGACGCGATCATGCCTAGACCTGTTAGAACAGTACCTAGGATAAGGATCAAGCGTGGACCCATACGGTCTTGAAGAATACCTGCAACAAGAAGACAGATAGAGAAAGTGATAGTAGCAGTTGCGTAAGGTGCAGATGCTTCTGCCGCGCTCCAGCCTGACTCAGTCACTAGTGCTTTGTTGAATACACTCCAAGCATACAGGATGCCAAGACAAAGGTTGATACAGAATCCTGCTAACAGGATGCGCATAGCTTTATCAATCTTGCTCATTTTTGTTCTCAGTAATACCTCTTGGCAGACAGCAAAGAGGGGTTGGTTTAAAGATAGGGTTAATCAAAATAAGTTTGCGTTTTTCAACACATAACGCAATGAGCGCGGATTATAACCAATAAATGTGTGATTGGAATCTCTTTTTACCCTGTTAAATAAAAATAATTTGAAACATTAAAAATGTTTGTTATAAGCGGGTTTTATGTATGAAGAAAATGTTAAATCGGCGTAAAGGTGCTTTGGTTTGGTAGTGAGATCCTAAGTGAAACAAGGTTGGTAGCTGACTGTGAATGTTTGGCTCACAGTTTAAGCAAAAAGTGTCAAAACATTTAAGTGTTAATGTCGTGTAATAAAAGTGGCAAAAATAGAGACTGTTTTTTGTAAATGCAGGATCTAAAGAGTTTATAAACTTGATAATGTTAACCGGTTGTAATAATTCAATTTTAAAGCCAACAGCGGCTCATCTTCGGTGACAGATTGATAAGATTTTCTTTAGATCAGCTGTCACCGATTTGTAGTTCTTCCAAGGGACGTATTTCACCGAGATTCGCACCATATGTACGATGAAGAGTTGTATTTGAGTCTCGAGGGTTCATTAATAAAAGTTACACGTTATGCATAGCGACGAACTAAGAGCTTCCAACTGCGTTGTTGGCGTTCAAACTCTTCCTTAATCTGCTCGTATTTCAGCTTAGAAACGGAATGTTCGTATTTCTTGACTACTGTAGCAGCCTTCTCCCCAAACACTTCTTTACGAACTTCGTAGTACTCTTGCATGTGATGCACCAGGGCATCAAATTCACACTGTAATTGATCGCGAATCGACTGACTATTTGGCTTAGCTTCTAGCTTTTCATTCGCTTTCTTTAATAATTGCGTAGCCCGCGCTTTTTCGATTCGGAATGTCGAAGTAGTACGGAGCTTTGACGTAAGTCCTAACCACGAGCAGGATTTGATCAGCCATTTCGTCGGGTCGTAATGCCACCAGTACACGCCGTTACGGTAATCATTCTCGAAGATATGATGGAAATTATGGTAGCCCTCACCAAAGGTGAAGAAGGCTAAAATGCCGTTATCACGAGCGGTGTTTTTATCGGTAAAGGTTTGTTTGCCCCAAACATGTGCCAACGAGTTAATAAAGAAGGTTGTGTGATGGCTCAGAAAAAGACGAGCGGCACCGACGATCAAAAACATGCCTAAAATGTCACCGTAGATAAGGCCAAGCACCAAAGGGAATCCAATATTGGTCGCGATGGCCAAAGGAACATAATACTTGTGCTGCCATGTCACGATCTTGTCGCGTTTTAAGTCGCGGCAGTTTGTGTATTCGTTTTCTTTTGATTTGTTGTAGTCACGAAGCATCCAACCGATGTGAGAAAACCAGATCCCACGTTTTGCTGAATAAGGGTCTTTATCATTATTGTCGACATGCTTGTGATGTACGCGGTGATCAGAAGACCAATGTATTGCGCTGTTTTGTAGTGAAAATGCGCCGCCAATGGCAAATATGAAACGTAAAATCGGATGTGCTTCATATGCTTTATGGCTCCATAGGCGATGATAACCGGCAGTAATGGATAAATTGGTAAAGCTAAACGCAATAATTCCCCAAATGAGGTGAGTCCAACCCAGCCCAAAATGGTATGCGTACCACGGGAGAATTGTAAAGGAGAGAAAGAAACTGGCAGAAAAGATGAGTACATTCAACCAAATGAGTGGTGGTTTGTTTTTTTTCACAGTGTGCATCCGACTTTGAGCTAACAACTGTTCGCCAGAATATCAGCGTACACTTGTAAGTCAAAGTAAAGTTAACATGTGGTTACATTTCTTGTGAGGTCAAACTAGCATTGTGGTTGGGATATTTTGCTTTTAAATGAATTATGAGTAGTATTAAAAGGTGAGTTGTTGCTATGAGCGCATAATATCTACCAATAATTAATCGATAAGCTGGTTAAATATGTCATAGCAGAGTGTAAAGGCAAGAAAAGTAAGAATATAGGAATACGTAATGGAGTTACGATTAGCGGAATATAAGGATTATGAACGCATTGCTCATCTTCACGTGCAGAGTTGGAAGTGTCATTATCGTGGGATTCTAAGTGACGGCTATCTTGAAAGCGAAGCTATCGATGATAAATTACTGATTTGGCAAACTCGGTTGACTAATCCACCCTTTAATCAGCACATTGTATTAGCTGAAGAAGGAGGCCTGCTTCTAGGTTTTGTTTGTGTGTTTGGGAATCACGATTTCGAACGCGGCAGTTTTATTGAAGCATTACATGTTGATGACAGCTATCGTGGACGAGGTATTGGTACACAATTGTTACTAGCCGTAGCAGAGTGGCAGCAGCAGTACTTTAAGGATAGTGGACTGTACCTTGAAGTCGTGTCTCAAAATGAACAAGCAGTTGAATTTTACCAGCATATCGGTGGCCAAGAAGGCCAAGAACGTAGTTGGAAAGCACCAGGTGGAAATGAAGTGTTGGAGAAAGTCTTCCGTTGGTCGAATGCACAATCGTTAGTTAGTAGTATCGAAAGGCATGTCATCTATTCATAGAAACTGTACGTGGCGACAAACAAAAAAAGCGCGAAGTTTCGCGCTTTTTTACAATTGATAGAATCAAATTATCGTTTGTTACGTAGATAACGTTTACGACGTTCCTCTTTACGTTTGGCTTTTTCTTCTTCTTTACGAGCCGTTTCGATTTCAACTTCGATCAGTTCTTGAGTAATCATCTCAGGCCGTTCTAGCGTGATTTGCCCAAGAGTACCTTGACGCAGTTCGTGTAACAGGATCTCAGATACTTTATGAAGATCCACTCGACCACCCGCACGAAGTGCACCACGGCGGCGACCAATTTCTTCCATAATTTCAATATCAGACTCAGGTAATTCGTCGATTTGATAGCGTTCTTTAAGTTTCTCTGGATAGTGAGCTGCTAGGTATTCGATCGTGTAGAACGCAACCTCATCGTATTCCATTGCCGTATCTTTTACAGCCCCAGTCGCAGCTAGTCGGAAGCCACTGTGTGGATTTTCTACTTTAGGCCATAAAATTCCAGGTGTGTCAGAAAGCACAATCCCGTTTTGTAGATTGATGCGCTGCTGGCGACGTGTGACGGCTGGTTGGTTCCCTGTGATTGCAATAGTGCGACCTGCTAGCGTGTTGATGATAGTCGACTTACCCACATTTGGAATGCCCATAATCATGGTGCGTATGTTCTTACCAACCTCTTCGCGGTGTGGCGCGAGCTTACGGCAAAGCTCCATGATTTTGTGTACTTCACTCGTTTCATTTGTCGTGATAGCCATCGCTTTCACATTTTGTTCTTTTTCTAAGTGGTCAATCCACAATTGAGTCAACTCAGGATCTGCAAGATCACGTTTATTCAGTACTTTTACGACTGGTTTATCACCACGTAGTTTCGAAATCATAGGGTTTTCGCTACTGAATGGAATACGTGCATCAAGTACCTCGATGATCACATCAATTTGCGGGATCGCTTCGGCAATCTCCTTTTGTGCCTTATGCATGTGACCAGGGAACCATTGAATGTTGTTGTTAACCATTTGAAAATTATGCCTTTTAATTTATGGTTAGACTGGTGGGGTATCAGGTGGGGTACCAAGTCTCAAAATTAGTTTTTTGGGGGTACCAAAGGAACTGTTCAACTTTCCCATAGCCGCATCAGCCATTAATGTGATAATGATAACATTTACTAGTAAATGCGAATAGTAGAAACGAGATCGTTAGAAAGTAGTAGGTGTTGCCTGATTTGGTAAGGGACTCCGCCTCCTGAAGGAAAGTCAATATATAAATTACGTCAAAATCGTTATTCGTTCGAGCGTGATCGCAAAACGGTAAGCAAATTACTTTTCAGGTAAGTAGGCTCGCTAGGGTATTGAATAAATAAAGCCAACTAGAGCCAAGCTTTATTCGTTTGGCATTCAGTATTGTTGATTGCGGGTGAACCTCATGAGATTTATAAAATTGGAAGAAGTAAAAGAAAAAACCGGATTAAGTCGCTCGGCTATCTACAGAAAAATGAACGATGACACTTTCCCTAAGTCAGTCTAGGTGACCGTGCGGTTGCCTGGTTAGAAAGTGAAGTAGATGATTGGATGGAAAGTCTTGTACTAAAGCGAAAAGCAGGAGAGGAGCGATATCCTCAGGGTTGATGATGAGATTGTTGTGAATTGGTTGACGAGAGCACAGTAACATTAATGCTGCACAGTGCATGTCGATGATAGAGATCTGTTGTGGAATGATTTTCTTGCCTCCCTTTAACGGAGGAGGGTAAACAGAAAGACGCGTAAGTTGATATTTGCCTAGTTATTTCATCACCATCTATTAGAGTGCGTTGGGAATGCCAAGCCGTGTACATCCGTCCTAACATCAACACGAGGCGCCAAACCAAGCAAGCCGACGAAAGCTATCTTAGCCACGGTGAGCGCAAGCATTGGGTGTGTGAAACGTATTTCCAAGAAATGGGAGTGCGATGTCCAATGCAAGCCGGTGTCGCACACGGTAAAGCGCATTACCAATACATTGCCAACGCGCTTAATATCATCAAAGCGGAGAGCAAAAAACGCGACTATGCCGTACGTTTGATGATTTCGAAGTTACTTGGGCATCATCGAGTGACTATTACCAATGCATATCTTGGCTAGAGGGGCTCTGTGAACGCACACACCAAAAAGCAAGTCCTGACGATCATGGCGCCGTACCACAAGCGCGGTATCTCTTATCGTAAAAAACAAGTCAAACGCTTGCTGATGATCTTGGATGATATTTTCAAGCATGAGCCCTATGTGGCAGAGCAGCTAAAACGAGTAGGGCGACGACAAATTATCGGTTACTAGGAGCGCACGAAGCATGAGAGTGCACAGGTTCGCAAAGAGAAGTACGCCATCTTGAAGCGGTTTCTGGAGAAACAACGTCATTTTTCTTGGTCTCTATGAATAGACCTTTTATCTTCAAGGGCATGCACCCCGACAACACCATCAAACAATTCTTCGAACGACAGGGCACCTGCATCGTGTATCCTGGCTTAATTGCCACGGCGTTAATGGAGCTAGCCATTCTTATTACAAATTTCGTTTGCCTCGTCTCATCTGGTTTTATACCCACGTAATATTAAAATTAATGATTTATAAGCTCTTACCAATTTAAGCTATTTGTTGCTTAATGTTGCGTTTTTTTTGCTGGTTAAATATTGCACCTAGTTCGAAAAATTTTGTTATTTTGGTGTTTTATTTCTAGAGAGTTATTTTTATGTTTTTTATGTTTTTTATGTTTTTTATGTTTTTTATGTTTTTGTGTTAACTAGTTGAGAATGCAATGATTGTGCGCCATGCGTTGCGCCTTTATAAGTCTTTTATAACTTTTAATACCCTCTCTATTGTGATAATCTCCTGCCGTTTTTTGCGACCTCTATTCCAATGTTTTAGAAAGTTGAAGCCGCACGACTCTTGTTCCATTTGTACGTTTGGAAAAACGGAAGTGGAAGCCCGTTAGAGTAAACGTCCACAAAATGGATAAACAGATAGTAATGCCAATGCGTTTAATGAATAGCGCGGAAACAATCAACGGGCGGTAGCGTAGCTAAAACAGACATCTTCAGGTGTCGCTAATAATATTGCTTTAAATATGCGTTAAATGAATAGCGCGACAACAATCATCGGGCGGTAGCGTACCTAAATGAAACCAAAGAACACCATAAAGCGCGTATTATTTGTATTTTCTTTAATCACTACACTTAGCGCATGTGCAAGCAAACCGAGAGAAGTGGTTGCTGAACGTCCTTTAGTTGCTCAGTCTTTTGTAGATATTCCAGGCGAAAAAATCCCTGCGAAATATTGGGAGCAGTTAAACCAGGCGAATATCACGACCATTATGCATCCTCAATATCATCAAATTATCTTAGGTAAACCTTATATCTCTGCACTAGGAACGCAATGCAGAGAAATATACATTCAGTATGGGAAGCAAGGTCGTACGCAAGTTGCGTGCGCGGTTATTGATGGTTTGTCATCTAACGCAAATGAATGGCGCTTAATGCCCGTGTTAGAGAGTGGCGTTAAGACTATCGCTTTATAAGGTTAAAAGATGAACAACATTCGTTTACTTTCTGTATCACTAGCATTGCTGGCTTTCAAGGTTACGGCATCAGGCATAAGCTCGGGCTTATTAACAAACAGCAACTTTACCTCACAACCGTCGAAAAGTGTCATCGCGCCAAACCAAAGTTTGGAACAGGGTGAGTACTCTGTTGAAAACCGTCATGATGTGTTGTTACCAGGGGAAGTTGATGTCAAAAAGCTTTTACCATCCTCGGGCGATTCGCAAGTGCCACCTTATGGTGCGAATCTTTTTGCGGGCGGGTATGAGACAGAGCGAGTCGATGGTCTAAACGATAACTACCTCATTGCTCCAGGAGATAAAATCAATCTTTGGTTGTGGGGCGCGGTGAATTATTCCAATGTCATGACGGTCGATAATCAAGGTAATATCTTTGTGCCAGAGGTTGGGCCAATCCAAGTTGCCAATATACAAGCAAGCCAAGTTAACGCATTGGTGACAAAAAAGATTAAGCAAGTGTACACAAACAACGTCAATGTCTACGTCAACTTGTTAACCGCAACGCCGGTAAGTGTGTATTTAACAGGCCCAGTAATACGCCCAGGCCAATACGCAGGCATGGCGTCAGACTCCATTCTTTATTTCTTAAAGCGTGCCGGTGGTATCGATAGTGAACGTGGCAGTTATCGAGAAATACAAGTTCTGCGTAATCGCAAAGTGATCGCCAGCATCGATCTCTACGATTTTATTCAACAAGGTCATTTGTCATCACCGAGCTTTAAAGATGGCGATGTGATTTTGGTTAAACCACAAAAAGCGACGATTACCGTCACTGGCGGAGCAAGAAACCCATTTCGATTTGAGCTTGAACAGTCGATAGAAACAGGAAAACAACTGTCAGCGTATGCGAAACCATTGGCGAAAGTATCGCATGTTGGCATCGTAGGTAATCGTAGCCATGGTCCGTTCTCTTTATATATGGACTATCAAGCATTTCAAAACTTTGAGCTAAAAGATGGCGACAAAGTTTTGTTTAATGATGATCTGCATGCTCAGGTTATCGATGTGCAAGTGTCAGGCAGTTACCTTGGCCCATCCTACTTTGCCGTCAATAAGCGCACGCGTCTGCACGATTTACTCAGCAATATTGAGATAGATCCTCTCCTTGCCGATTATCAATCGATCTATTTGTTACGCCCAAGTGTGGCGAAAAAGCAAAAAGAGATGATTGATGAGTCATTAAATCGCTTAGAACGCAGCATCTTTACTGCACCAGCATCGTCGGATGGTGAAGCCGCGATACGCGCGAAAGAAGCGGAAATGGTGATGTTGTTTACCGAACGTGCTCGCAAAATCCAGCCTCTTGGCAAAGTCATCGTTGCCGATCAAGGTGCGATCGCGAATATCCTTTTGGAACAGGGCGACACCATTGTGATCCCGAGCAAGACGGACTTAATTCAAGTCGGCGGAGAAGTGTTGATGCCTCAAGCTGTGGTTTTCAACCCAGAAGCCACACTGGATGATTACATTGCTTGGGCTGGTGGCTTTACAGATCGAGCAGAAGACAACCGAATTGCGATTGTTCGTGCGAATGGTTTGGTGGAATTTGAAAGCGACACGCCAATTCAACAAGGCGATCAAATTCTAGTATTGCCGAAAGTCGATACTAAGACCATGCAAGCGGTGAAAGACATCACGCAAATCATTTATCAGATTGCGGTTGCTGCGAACGTTGCGATTAAATAACAATCATGGCAAAAGTAATCAAACGTAGCGTATTACAGGTATGGGCGGACGTGGTGTTCGCCATCTTCCTGCGGGAGATCAAAAGTACCTTTAGCGACAAATTTGGCCTGAGCTGGGCATTGATCTCACCGATGATCATGATCACCGTCATGGTGTTGATCCGTAACCCATTTGACGGTGGCAACACACACAGTATGCCAACCGTATTCTTTGTGGTTTATGGCGTAGTGTTAGTGCAGTTTTTCCTTGGGACACTAGAAAAAACCGCCACCGCCATCCAAAAAAATAAGCCCTTGTATGCGTTTAGACAAGTGCAACCAATCAGCTCTTTGATTGCAATCAGCGGGTTTGAACTGCTCAACAAGTTCGCACTGTTACTCTTACTTGCCGTGTTGGCTTATCTGCTTCAATTTGAGCCAAAGATTGCCGATCCGTTATCTGTGCTGACAACAATATTTAAAGTATGGCTATTGGCGTTATCACTAGGGACGTTATTTGCGCTGGCGAGTTGCTTTGTCCCTGAAGTCAATAAAGTGAAATCCATCTTAACCAGACCACTGTTTTTTATTTCAGGCATCTTTTTTAGCTTACAAGACATCCCACGAGAATACTGGCCGTACTTAGATTGGAACCCATTACTTCATGCAGTGGAACTGGCCCGTTACTACGCTTATCCCGCTTATGGCAAGGTTGGCGTGAGCGAGTTCTACCTTGATATCGCCACCATAGGATTACTGACATTGGCCTTGTGTTGCTACCAAATCAGTTGGAAGCAAGCCATTAGCCGCTAAAAGGCATAAGGAGAAAGGGACAAGGTACAAGTGTCGCTTCGCTCCTAAAGTAGAAAGGTGAAAGAGACGCTGCGCTCCTAAAGGTTAAAGAAAAAACAAAAGTAAGAGCAGAAGCAAAAGTAAATTGAAAAGATAAAGCAGAAAACCACAGTTTAAGGCTCAAACTAAAGATGAGTCAGCCATCGTCGTTCCGAAAATGGAAGACGCACTATTCGAACGCTGAAAAGAAAGCAAGATGACAACGCAAACAGTAGAACAACGATTTCAAGCGTTACGACAAACGCTTAAACCAGCCGAATTTACCAGTATTGAATTTTTAGTCGCTAAAGCTCAGCAGATTGAAGCCACAGACCCTGAACTGGCACAGCGTATATTAGTGCGTGTAACTAACTTGAAAAAGCAAGTGAATAGCGGCGAGGTACAAAAGCACAAGGAGCAAGGAAGCAAGGCAAAAGTAGAGAGCAGCAAGATGAAACAAGACGGCAAAAAAGCCAAGCAAAGTAAGCTTGCGCCTTTAGCCTTGTTACTTGAGCCTGTATTTAGACGTCCTTATATCGCTTTAGTGGTTATCCCAACCCTTATTTTTGCAATATACCAAACTTTTTGGGCGTCTGAACGATACGTCAGTCGCGCGCAAGTGATCGTCCAACAGCCGGATGGTATGGCAACCATGGATGCCTCCATGGCAGTTTTAACTGGATTAGGCGTATCCAATACTGGCGTGGCGGATACGGAACTGGTTAAGGCGTATATCTTATCGAACGACATGCTTAAGTATCTTAACGAGAAGTTAGATATCGTTACCCATTTTAGCCAATCCAACATCGATTGGTTTAGCCGCATTGACGAAGAAGAATCATGGGAAGCCGTTTACGAGTACTACCTAACTCGGATAGACATTTACATCGACTCAAATTCCAACATCGTGCATGTAGAGACACAAGCGTTTGATCCCGAGTTTGCAAACCGCTTAACGCAAACCATCGTGGAGCGTGCGGAGTGGTACATTAACTCCATCGGCCATCAGCTTGCCAATGCCCAATTAGCGTTTATTCAAAAAGAACACACTAATATCGAGCGAAAATTACAAGATGCCCAAACCAAACTGTTAAGGTTTCAGCAACAATATAACTTGCTCGATCCAACGGCTGAAGGGGCGGCAATGCAGCAGATCACTTATGGATTGGAAGGGCAAATTTCTGCCAAAGAAGCCGAGCTGAAAAGCCTGAGTGCCATGATGAGCAGCCAAGCGCCGCAAGTGCTCTCAGTGAAAAATACCTTAGCCGCACTAAAAAGCCAGTTAGATAAAGAACGAGCGAAATTATCGAACACCGAAAACCACGCAATGTCGGTCAGTGAGATTTTAACGTTATACACCGATCTCAAGGTAAAAATGGAGTTAGCACTTCAAGCTTATACTTCATCACAGATTTCATTGGAAAAGTCTCGAATAGAAGCCTATCGCCAACTGAAATACCTTGTTGTTGTAGAGGCGGCCACAGAGCCGCACCAAGCCAAGTACCCAGATGTGTTTTATAACATTACGTTGTTTGGCGTTATTGCAACCATGTTATTTGTGATTGGTCGCATCGTGCTCTTGACCATTCAAGAGCTGAAATAAATATATTGAGGAATAGAAATGCCAACGTCACGCGCATGTAGTAACCCGCTTAACCGTAAAGGGATCATCCTTGCTGGTGGTTCTGGTACGCGACTGTACCCAATCACCAAAGTCGTAAGCAAACAATTGATGCCAGTTTACGATAAGCCAATGATTTATTACCCAATTGCCAATTTAATGATGGCTGGGATCCACGAGATTTTGATCATCTCCACACCTCAAGAAATCCATCGTTTCCAGAACTTATTAGGCGACGGATCTCGTTGGGGTATTAAGTTTGAATACTGCGTCCAACCCTCTCCAGACGGCTTAGCACAAGCATTTATTTTAGCGGAAGACTTTCTTGCCGGTTCACCAGCGGCGCTAGTCCTTGGTGATAACCTATTTTATGGTCACGATTTACCGCAACTGCTTAATAAAGCGAACCGTCAAGAGCAGGGCGCAACGGTGTTTGGTTACCATGTTGCGAACCCAACGTCTTACGGCGTGGTGGAATTTGATGCTAACGGCCGAGTGTTATCAATAGAAGAAAAGCCACAACAACCGAAATCGAATTATGCGGTTCCGGGCATGTATTTCTTCGACAACCGTGTGGTCGAGTTCGCCAAAAATGTGAAACCATCACCACGTGGTGAGCTAGAAATCACGGATGTGATTGACCAGTACCTTAAAGCAGAAAATTTGCGCGTCGAGATCATGGGGCGCGGTACCGCATGGCTGGATACCGGAACATTGGATGACCTATTAGATGCCGCCATCTACATTCGTGCGATAGAAAAGCGCCAAGGGCTAAAAGTCAACTGCCCTGCAGAAGTAGCGTACCGTATGGGGTACATTGATGATGCGCAAATCGCTCAAATTGCACAGGACAAAATCAAATCAGGGTATGGTCAATACTTGATGGGGATCCTAGAGCAGCCATTACAAGTCAGCGCCTAAACGCAAACTTTCCACTCATTATTAAAATCATCACTCATCCGCAATGCCATCAATCATCGCGGATGAGCTTTTCATGTCGAGCAGTCAAAAATGAAATTCATTGAAACAGCGATCCCAGACGTTAAGATCATCGAACCACAAGTGTTTGGTGATGATCGTGGCTTTTTTATGGAAACGTTCCGTAGCACCTTATTTGATCAAAACTGTCATCCGCGTCATTTTGTGCAAGAGAATCACAGTAAGTCAAATCACGGTATTCTGCGCGGCCTGCATTACCAAACGGAAAACACACAAGGTAAATTGGTTCGTGTCACCAAAGGCGAAGTGTTTGATGTTGCGGTTGACATGCGAGCTGGTTCTCCAACGCTTGGTCAATGGGTTGGGGTATTGTTATCCGCAGAAAACAAACGCCAACTCTGGGTGCCGGAAGGGTTTGCACACGGTTTCTACGTGACATCAGAAGAAGCCGAATTTGTCTACAAATGTACCGATTATTATAACCCAGCTGCAGAAGTGAGCATCCGTTGGGATGACCCACAATTAGCGATTGAATGGCCATTATTAGACGGCCAACAGCCGCAATTGTCAGCGAAGGACGAACAAGGGCTTAGCTTTGCCTCCGCACCTCGTTGCGTGGTTGCTCAAGAGCTTGCTGTATCATCGTGACCCTATTTATTTCAGTCATCTCGCATGATCATGATCACATTATTGAACAACTAGAAACGTTAGCACGGCTTGCTACTTACCCTCAGATAAAAGTGATTTTTCGTGATAACGTGAAATCGCAGGAATTACAGACTTATTGCGAAAGCATCGGTATTCAATATCACAGTAACGACAAGCCGTTAGGCTTTGCTGCTAACAACAACCTCAATTTTTTGCTAGCGCTGGCCATGGGGCTTTCTGGTGAGGACTATTTCCTCCTGTTGAACCCTGATGTTGAGATCTCCGATCTAACGATCAAGCATCTGCTTAGCACATTGGCACAGAGTAACTTGCCAATGATGGCGCCAAACTTGTTTCTCGATAGATCGTTTAGGCTTGCAGATGACAATCTGAGAAGATTCCCAACATTTGGCACGTTCTTGAAAAATTACCTGCTTCGTAGTCGTAGCTCGGTCGTTGACAGAACACTGCCAACAGATGGGGAAACATTTTGGGCCAGTGGTGCATTTCTTGTAGTGAAAGCTCACGTCTATCAGCACTTAAATGGGTTAGATGAACGATATTTCATGTACTGTGAAGATATTGATTTTTGTTTCAGAGCATTACAAGAGGGTATCAAGGTAAGTTACTTGCCGGACATTATTGCGATCCATTATCGCCGATGCGCAAGCAGAAGGTTTGGTTCACGATTGTTTTTTCATCATGTCAAAAGCACGATTACTTATGAACTCACTCGTCGTAATTGGCAACGTTCGTGGCACAGAAAAAGCAATCCTATCACTGTCTCCGCAAGTACTGGGACCTCAAGCAAAGGGGCGGTGTTAGATAGCGCCAATCTTGTAGCAGAGGCGAGCACGGTAGATAAGCAGTCATGAACTCAACATTGAATATTGCAGCCATGGTGATTCACTATCACCCGACCGAGCAAGACTGGGAGAATACGTATTATCTCAGTCAATTTGTTCCAGTCTTGGTCGTTGATAACAGTGAGCCCCATGGTCGCCAGCAGAATGACTCCAAGGCCACTCAAGTAGAAATTAATGCGCCGAGTGATGCTTGCACATACCCCATAGTGATAATAGAAAACGGGATGAATCGCGGGGTTGCGAAAGCGCTCAACCAAGGGATTGGATACTGGCAATCCAAGAACATAGATTGGTGTTTTCTGTTCGATCAAGACAGCAAAATCTCTCAAAATTTTGTTCAAGAAATGCTGAGTCCGATTCTAGAAAGCCAGCCGCAACAAATGAACAATGTTGCGGCTTGGGTTCCCAAGTACTTTGCGACAAACCTCAATGGTTATGGCAGTGCAATTCAGGTGAGCAAATGGCGGATTAAACGTTCGTCGGTTTGTCATATAGATGGCCAAGAGGTGAAGAGCAACGGTTTATCCGTGTCTTATGCCATTACATCCGGATCGCTTATTAATATGAACGTGTTCGATGCTATCGGCATTCATGACGAGTCGCTGTTCATTGACTTTGTCGACATTGAATGGGGGTTGCGTGCCAATGCGAAAGGGTACGGGATACGGATGAACACCGACGCAACATTAACTCACGAGCTAGGTGGCGAGCCGATAAAGTGGTTGGGTAAACGCGTTGTGAACCACTCACCTATGCGCCACTACTACTATTTTCGTAATGTATGTCACTTATTAAAGATGCCACACATTCCAACCGTCTGGAAACTCACTGAGTTGTACAAGCTTCCTCTCCGGTTTGGCTTTTATGCCCTATTGGGCACTCAGAGAAAGCAACACGTTAAAGCCATGCTGAGCGGCTTAAAAGATGGTCTGAATAACAAAACAGGTAAAAGAAATGAAAGTACTGATCACCGGTAAAGGCGGTCAACTCGCATGGGAGCTGGAGCAAACGGCGCCTGCCCATGTTGAGTTGGTCAGCTTCGATGCGCAGCAACTCGATATAACCAATCAAGCACAAGTAAATGAGATAGTGCTTGCTCATGCTCCAGATATCGTGATCAATGCTGCTGCCTATACGGCCGTGGATAAAGCCGAAACCGATCAAGAAACCGCCTTTGCGGTGAACGAGAAAGGCAGTGAGTACTTAGCGCTAATCTGCAAAGAAATAAACGCCAAGCTTATTCATGTCTCGACCGATTTTGTGTTTGATGGCACGAAAACGACACCATACCAAGTCGATGATACGCCAAATCCCATTAACGTCTACGGCGAGTCCAAACTTCAGGGTGATTTAAAAATCAGTCAAATCCTTGGGCATCAAGCCACGATCATTCGTACGGCTTGGGTTTACTCGGCACACGGTAATAACTTCGTTAAAACCATGCTTCGCCTAATGGCAGAAAAAGAGCAACTTGGCATCGTCTACGATCAAGTTGGCACGCCAACCTGGGCAAAAGGCCTAGCGCAGATGATCTGGCAACTCATTGAGAAGCAAGGGACAAGGAACAAGGCGCAAGGTGCAAGTGAAAAAAACGTAGCGTCTTTAACCCTTGAGCCTTCAAGCGAAGCGCCCTTAACTCTTAAACCTGCAGCTACGCTGCTGCACTGGACAGACGCTGGCGTGGCCTCTTGGTACGATTTCGCGGTCGCGATTCAAGAACTCGCGATAGAAAAAGGCATGCTAGATAAGGCGATTCCCATTCGCCCAATCCCTGCGAGCCATTACCCAACGCCTGCTAAGCGACCAAGCTTTAGCGTCATCGACAAAAGCACGGCAGAGAAAGCCAGCGGGGTAGAAACCAAGCACTGGCGAGCGCAGCTATCCGCCATGCTGGATGAACTAAAACTGCAGGTTCAAGGCTAAAGTGAAAAGGGTGTCGCTTCGCTCCTTCAAGGGAAACGAAACAAATAAGCCAAGTTATTGTTGAAATACAATATCAAGCGCTTATTTCTTGCACCTTGCTCAACTTTCAACTTTCAACTTTCACTTTCAACGTTAATTGCAAAAAATGAAAACAAGAAACATATTGGTAACAGGCGGCGCTGGTTTTATTGGCGCTAACTATGTGCTTTATTGGCTGGAAAATAATCCACAAGATAAAGTGGTGGTATTGGATGCGCTGACGTATGCAGGTAACCGCGCGAATCTTGCATCGGTAGAACAACATCCGAACTTTATTTTTACCCATGGTGACATTTGCGACACTAATCTAGTAGAGAAACTGCTCAAAGAACATCAGCTGGACACTATTGTACACTTTGCAGCAGAATCTCATGTAGACCGTTCAATCACGGGCCCAGATGCGTTTATCGAAACCAACATCTTGGGAACTTACAGCCTACTAAAAGCGGCAAAAAAAGTCTGGATTGATGAACCAAAAGCGGAAGGAAAATCACCTTTAGCTCACCGTTTCCATCATGTCTCTACAGATGAGGTGTACGGCACTCTCGCTCCAAACGATCCTGCGTTTACTGAGCAAACGGCTTATGCGCCAAACTCGCCATACTCGGCATCAAAGGCAGCATCAGACCATCTAGTACGTGCTTACCATCATACCTATGGATTAGAGGTAACGACCTCAAACTGCTCAAACAACTACGGGCCTTACCACTTCCCTGAAAAGTTGATCCCACTGATCATCACCAACATTTTGCACAACAAACCACTGCCAATTTACGGTGATGGTCAGCAAATTCGTGACTGGTTATACGTAGAAGATCACGCTCGCGGCATTGAGCTGGTATTAAACAAAGGCCAAGTCGGCGAGAACTACAACATCGGCGGCCACAATGAATGGGCGAACATCGATATTGTAAAAGTCGTGTGTAAGCTAATGAACGAATACTTCAGCAACGAAGGTACTTCCCTTGAATCTTGCACCTTGAACCTTGCTCCTGCAATGCTTAAAGAGAAATTCCCTGAGGCCACTTTAGCTGCTGAAAGTAGAACTGAAGAGCTGATCACTTACGTCACCGACCGTGCCGGCCACGACCGTCGCTACGCGATTGATGCGACCAAAACCAATAACGAACTTGGCTATAAGCCAGCAGAATCGTTTGAAACAGGGATCAAGAAAACCGTAGAGTGGTATTTGGGTAATGAAGATTGGTGGAGTAAATTGCTGTGATAAACGTGTTGTCAAAACTATTTAAGAAAAAATCATCAGTATCTGAAGTTGTCATTGATCATAGCTTTGATCAGGGCGTTTATGACGTCATCAACGAATCGGGACTTTTTGATGAAGGTTTTTACACTAGCCTTATAGATACAATTTTGCCTTATGAGACACCACTGGCTCACTTTGTTGCTATTGGTCATGCACAAAAACTATCACCATGTGCTCATTTTTCCACTGCCTATTATTTGGCACAGAACGCTGATGTAAAAGAAGCTGGCATGAATTCGCTAGCTCATTACATTAAACATGGTGAAGCAGAGGGACGTTGTCCTAATGCCTACTTTAATCCACATCGTTACTTAGAGCTTAACCCAGATCTAGCTCAATTCGATAAGACGTTGCTCCTCCACTATATGGTATTTGGTCGTGATGAGGGGAGACGCTTTATCTACCCAGCTATAGTGCAACAGGAAGTAAACGATGATCCTTATGCCAAATGGATTCATGCGAATGAATGCGAAACCTACCATCAAATAAAGTGTGGATTAGAAAGCTTTAAGCATAATCCACTTATATCGATTGTTGTTCCTGTATACAATCCAGATGAGCAATTGTTGATAGATTGCATTGAGTCGGTGTTGGCGCAATCTTATACCAATTGGGAATTGTGTTTGGCTGATGATAAATCACCTAAACCTCATGTTCGTAAGGTACTAAAAGCGTACGCCCGTAAAGAAAGTCGCATAAAGCCAATTTTTCGTTCGAAGAACGGTCACATTTCTGCTGCAAGTAATAGTGCATTACAAGAAGCTCGTGGAGAGTGGATAGCACTTCTCGATCATGATGATGAATTACATCAGCATGCTTTGTTCCATGTTGTTAACGCGATCAATGAACAACCTAATGTTGAACTTATCTACAGTGATGAGGACAAAATCGATCAATCAGGCAAGCGTATAGACCCGCACTTCAAATCGGATTGGAATTTAGATCTGCTTTATAGCCAAAACTACGTTTCGCATCTTGGTGTCTATAAAACGGATATCGTTAATAAAATCGGCGGATTACGTTTAGGTTTCGAAGGCAGTCAAGACTATGATTTGCTATTGCGTTATTCACGTGAAATTGATCATGCCAATATTGTTCATATACCAAAAGTACTTTACCACTGGCGTATGGTTGAAGGCTCAACGGCGTTAGGTTCTGGTGAAAAATCGTATACGACAGATGCTGGTATTAAAGCGTTAGAAGATCATTTTGAAGCGCTAGGTAAGTCAGTTAGCGTTGAGATGGGTAAGCACGATAACATCTATAAAGTGAACTGGGCCATTGAGAATGAGCCATTAGTTTCGCTGATTATCCCTACATATAATGGTTATGAGATCACTAAGCAAGCGATCGATTCTATTATTGAAAAATCAACCTATCGTAATTTTGAAATTTTACTTGTTGACAATAATTCGAATGACCCAACGGCCTTGGAATATTTTGCAGCGATTGACCAACACGATAAAGTTAAAGTACTGCGTTACCCATATCCATTTAATTATTCAGCGATCAACAACTTTGCCGCTAAGCAAGCCAATGGCGAGATCATTGGTTTAATTAATAATGACGTAGAAGTGATAAACCCTGAGTGGTTAACTGAGATGGTATCTCACGCGCAGCGTGAAGATGTAGGTTGTGTTGGCGCAATGCTTTATTACCCGAACGATACCATTCAACATGCGGGAGTGATTATTGGTATTGGTGGTGTTGGCGGGCATTCGCATAAACATTTCAAGCGTGGCGATCATGGTTACTTTAGCCGTTTGAACATTGTACAAAATTTATCAGCGGTTACGGCGGCATGTTTGCTTGTACGTAAATCAGTTTTTGATGAAGTGAACGGCCTAAATGAAGAAGAGTTAACCGTCGCTTTCAACGATGTGGATTTTTGTTTGAAAGTGCAGGCGGCAGGTTATCGTAACCTATGGACGCCTTATGCTGAGCTATACCACCATGAATCTATCAGTCGTGGTGCAGAAGATAATCCTGAGAAGATAGCTCGATTTAATCAAGAAATCAAATACATGTTAGAAACGTGGCAAACAGATAAGAAACAAGATCCTTGCTATAGCGTTAATTTAACAAAGACTAGAGAAGATTTTACGGTGGAAGTGTAATAAGTTATGGGTATTGAACAGCTAGAAAATAAAGGCTTTGCCTTTCTAAATACAGAAAATATCAATGTTGATAAACGACAAATAGTTATTGTGGGAAGCGCTCGTGGTGGAACGTCTCTTGTAGCAGGAGCATTGCACCATTTAGGGATCTTTACGGGTGAAAAGAGCAATGCCCCTGTCTTTGAAGATGTTTTGTTGAGTGAAGCTTTCGAAAACAATGATATAGAGTTAGCAAAAGAGATTTCACAAAAATATACAAACGATCACGATGTATGGGCATGGAAACGTCCCGCAGCACTAAACTACTTAGATAAGGTAGAAGAGGTTATTCCAAACCCTTTTTATATCTATATTTTTAAGGATATCTTTGCTATAGCAAATCGAAATAGTATTTCTATGCAATCAGATATTAGTAAGGGGATGCAACAAGCGTTAATAGATTATGGTAAAATTGTTGATTTTATTTCTAAGTCTGACAAGCCGATAATGCTTGTATCCGCAGAAAAAGCGCTGCAAAACAAAGCTGATTTTGTTAATGCTCTTGTTGAGGCTAATAAAGAGTTTTTGGGTGAATTAATTCCAATTGATAATGCGATTAATTTCATTGAACCTAACTCAAAGCAATATCTTGATGCAACTAGGATAACAAAAGCTGAGGGGCGAGTTGATTTGGTATCTGACACTAAAATTATTGGGTACGCCATGCATGTTCATAATAAGAATAAGCCAGTTATTGTTGAGCTTTATTTAGGTAATGAGATATACCGTTCTGTAATAGCTGATGAATATAGACTGAATATACATGAGTGTGGTAAGCACCCGACAGGGAAGTGTGGTTTTTCGTTTGAAATAGATAAGGTGCTAAGAGAGGCTGAACAGCAAATTACTATCAAAGTGAAAGATGAAGTAACAGAATTAAATAACGGTAAATTTAATATTATAGATGCTCAGAAGCTTCAAAGTTAAATGAAAGTACATGTGTATTTGCTTTGCTATAACGAGTCTGAAATTATTGAAAGCGTTATACGCTATTATGAGCAGTTTTGTTCAAAGATCTTTATTCTAGACAATTATTCAACAGATAATTCAGTAGAAATAGCCAAAAAATTTTCTAAGGTAACTGTGATTCCGTGGAGTTCTGGTGGGAAAATCGATCAAAAACTTTATGTAAAACTAAAGTCGACGACTTTTAAGAGTTACAGTCGTGTTGGGGGCCAATATACAACTGAAGTGGCTGATTTTGTGATTTGTTGTGATATGGATGAAATTTTATACCATCCTAATATATTAGAGGTTCTAAGTAAATATAAGGATGAGGGGGTTACCGTTCCTCATATTACGGGTTTTAACATGTATGGAGAAAATACAGTTTCCCCTTATAAGCCAATCTTCGACCAGTATGTATATGGGGCTAGAGCGGTTGGTTTTGATAAAAGAATAGTTTTTTCATCTGATTTTGATATGTCTTACTCTGTTGGTTGTCATCCAAAGGGTGTGGGATTTGAATATATGAAAAATACTTATGGTTATAAGGCGTCGAATAAATACCCTTTAGCTTTGTTACATTATAAATGGATTGGAACAAGACAAATGAGCACAGCGTTGAAAAACGTTGATAGATTGCCAGTTGGACAAGTTAAAAAGGTCGGAAAGCGTTATATTGGTTTAGGTGCTCATTATCAAGCCATAGTCGATGGTGCGATAGTCGTCAATAAAATTGATACAAGAGTCATTGATGATAATGGAGTAGTCTTATTTGAAAATTTTCTTCCTACGACTGGAGAGGCTGGGATGAATTCTTCTCGAGCGACTATATTTCAAGAGGATGTTGATGTTTTAAGAGATCTGGCGATTAGTTGTGAAAATGATAAATTAGAAGATTCATACAAGCTAATGAAAATTGCTCATAAAGCAAGGCCAGATGGACCTTTTATAAGGCAAAAAATAAATGAATATGAGACTAAATTAAAAATTTTATAACCTAAGGAATTAAGAACCTATCCCACAAGATAAATGGGGTCAGAGTCAATTAACGGCTTAGCTTGACTCTAAGTATTTATCAAGGATGATTTTATTGCTTTTGGCCCTCAAAGCGTTGTCTGTTTTCTAGCATGCTGATGTTGTTTCTTAGATAGTGGTCGGAATTCACTCTGACCCTATTTGAGAGGTATCTATGCCAAGAAAGCCAAGATTTGCGCCGTTGGGGTTGCACAACATGTTATTCAACGTGGTAACAACCGACAAGTTTGCTTTTGCAATGATGAAGATATGCTGGCGTATCTTGAGTGGTTAAAAAACATGCTAATAATAAATTAGAAATTATTATGATTAAAAAATGCTTATTCCCGGCAGCTGGCTACGGCACCCGCTTTTTGCCGGCCACCAAATCCATGCCAAAAGAAATGATGCCCGTCGTCAATAAGCCGTTAATTGAATACGGCGTAGAAGAGGCCATTCAAGCGGGCATGGATGGCATGTGCATTGTTACCGGTCGTGGCAAGCACACGCTGATGGATCACTTCGATAAAAACTACGAATTGGAACATCAAATCAGTGGCACAGATAAAGAAGCCCTATTAACCGATATACGTCGCTTAATTGATTCTGCCCATTATACCTATATTCGCCAACGTGAAATGAAAGGCTTAGGTCACGCTATTTTAACAGGGCGTGAATTGGTGGGCGATGAACCGTTCGCGGTGGTACTGGCAGATGACCTTTGTGTCAACGAGGGCGACGGTGTACTAGCACAAATGGTGGCGCTGTATAAACAGTTCCGCTGCTCGATTGTTGCCGTACAAGAAGTGCCAGAGTCAGAAACGCATAAATACGGCGTGATCTCTGGCGAGATGATCAAAGAGGATTTGTACCGTGTGGATAACATGGTTGAAAAACCAGAAGCAGGTACGGCGCCTAGCAATTTGGCGATCATTGGCCGCTATATTTTAACGCCAGACATCTTTGAATTGATTGAGCAAACCGAACCGGGCAAAGGCGGAGAAATCCAAATTACCGATGCATTATTGAAGCAAGCTCACAACGGTTGCGTATTAGCGTATAAATTCAAAGGAAAACGTTTTGATTGCGGCAGTGTAGAAGGGTATATAGAGGCCACCAACTACTGTTTTGAAAATCTCTACAAAAAATGAATAAGTTGAAATCGTTATTGCCGGCCTCTGTGATTCATGCACTCAAACGGCAGGACTGGGCGATTCGGGCTTATCAACGTTGGGGCTTGAAACAAGCCCCAATTCATGGCTTGCACCATTACGAGTTGATTTGCGCTCAGCAAACGAATTTATTGGTGGGTTTGCCGTCAGTTGATTCAACTACTGCATTTTCCATTGTGGTGCCCGTTTATAAACCCGATCTTGCTTTGCTGCGCGAGATGGTGCAATCGGTGCAAGCGCAAACTTACCATCACTGGCAGTTGATTTTGGTCGATGATGGCAGTGCATCTGAATCACTGACCGAACTGCTCAACCAGCTAAAATCAAACAAGATCCAAGTGGTGGTTAGGCATCAAAACGGCCACATCTCAGCGGCGTCTAACTCTGGCCTTCAAGTGGCGACAGGCGAGTTTGTGGTGTTGCTAGATCAAGATGATCTGCTTCACCCAGAGGCGTTAAAATGCATGGCGCATTATATTGCGCAGCACCCTAACGCCAATGTGCTTTACAGCGATGAAGACAAAATCGATGCACAGGGTAAGCGTAGCGAGCCGCACTTTAAGCCGCGCTTTAACCGTGATTTGCTTTATTCGCATAACTACATATCACACCTTGGTGTGTATCGCCGTAGTTTGCTAGAGCAGATCGGTGGCTTTCGAGAGGGGCGAGAGGGCAGTCAAGATTACGACTTGCTATTGCGGTGTGTGGCGCACTCTGAACCTGAGCACATTGTGCATGTGCCGTATGTGCTTTACCATTGGCGAGCGATTGCTGGCTCGACCGCGCTAGCAGAGAGTGAAAAAAGCTACGCGCAACAAGCTGGCCTTGCCGCGTTGAGGGATCATCTTGCCGATACTGGTGCAACAGTCAGTGAAGGTAAATTGGCCAATACCTACAAAATCACGTGGCCAGTGCCAGATCCAATGCCCTTGGTGTCGATCATCATCCCGACCAAAAATGGTACTGAGTTGGTGAAACAATGCATTGACTCTTTGTATCGTTTAACCACGTATCCCCATTTTGAGGTGCTGTTGGTTGACAATGGTTCGGATGATGCAAACGCGTTGGCCTATTTTGCTCAGTTAACTGAGCAAGGTAAGGTGCGTTTGCTTAATTACCCACACCCATTTAATTATTCCGCGATTAATAACTTTGCCGTGGCGCAAGCGAAGGGAGAGTATTTGGTGTTGATGAATAACGACATCGAAATCCTTTCTCCTAACTGGCTAAGCGAAATGGTGGGGCATTTAGCAAGGCCAAATGTTGGCTGCGTGGGGGCTAAGCTTTATTATCCCAACGGCACCTTACAACATGCTGGGGTGATCACTGGTTTGGGTGGCGTGGCTGGTCACTCTCATAAGCATTTCCTAGGAGAGCATCCGGGTTACTTTAAACGCTTACAACTGACGCAAGATCTTTCTGCCGTCACAGCGGCGTGTTTAGGTGTGCGCAAAGCGGTGTTTGAACAGGTCGGTGGCTTAAACGAGCGCGATTTAACCGTGGCGTTTAATGATGTTGATTTTTGCTTAAAGGTCGATCAGGCTGGTTACCGGAACATCTGGTCACCCTACATGGAAATGGTGCACCATGAGTCCATTAGCCGAGGCCATGAAGACACACCAGAAAAGCAAGCGCGTTTCGCCAAAGAAATAGAATACATGAAACAGACTTGGGGGGATCGTTTACTTGATGATCCGCATTACAGCCAATGGTTAACCCTAGACCGAGAAGATTTTAGTTACCGAGTATGATCCGTCAATTTTTAAAAAAACAAATACCACAACCATCGTATGGCACAAGCGACGTCGTTGAACCGATAATTGAAGTCGAACCGACCATTAAGCCACTGTTTTTTGTCCATATCCCGAAAACCGCCGGCACTAGCTTTCGTAAGGCGCTAGAGGCGATGCAGCCAATGGAAACGGATTACGGTGCAACAGCGTGTGAAACGTCACCTCTAGTGCGCACACACATGCATGATGAGGTGAATCCTTATGCGCTGAAACAAGCGATGATGGCAAGCCCTTTCGCGTTAACCGGACATGTTCATATTCAAAAATATGCCGACTTTTTTGATGTACGTAACATCGTCACTTTCGTCCGAGAGCCGATTGGGCAAATTGTGTCTCACTACAATCATTTTGTGACTCATAATGGACTTAGCGGTGACTTTGTTAAATTCTACCGTTCGGCGCAGTTTCGCAACGTGCAGGCTAGGTACCTCAATGGATTTCCTATTACGTTGCTCGGGTTTACCGGCCTCACTGAACACTATAATGATTCGTTAGCCTTGATTAACCATGGTTTAGATCTCGAGTTGGCTCCGCTCAAGCAAAATATTGCGGCGAAAACACATCAAAAGAAAGAGGGGTTGCCCCAAGCGGTTTCTGATGAGTTAGTCAAACTTAACCAACAAGATATCCGTTTGTATCAACAAGCCCTCGAGTTGCACCATCAGCGCATGGTGCTGTTTGAGCAAGGTAAGCCCTGGGCCCATTTGTATGCGCATGTTAATCCAAATGATGTGTTGCATGGCTGCGCTTATTTTGCCTCAGGTGACGAGCCTGTGACGGTCGTGGTAAAAATAAACGGTGAAGAGCAGGCGATGCTAACCGCACAAGAGTATTGTGGTATGTTTCCTAAGTTTGTTTTTCCGCGCCAGCGTTATATTGGGTTCAGTTTGCCATTGGCGAAATGGCGCGAGGCTGGGATCCGCGAGTTAGAATTGATGGTGAGTACGACAGGGCAAACTTATCGTGTCGATTTGCCCGAGCAGTTTTAATTCAATATTTAACGTAGTAAATAACCATGATTACCCTATCTCACTTAACCAAGTATTACCCGTCAGATTTGGGTAAGCAATACATCTTTCAAGATCTCAGTTTTATTTTTCCTGCAGGGCATAACATCGCCCTGTTAGGCTCCAATGGTGCAGGTAAATCCACGTTATTTCGTATCCTCGCGGGGAGTGAATACCCAAATAAAGGAAAGGTAATTTCTGATAACGCCATTTCTTGGCCGGTCGCATTGGCAACAGGGATCCACCCACAAATGACGGGGCGAGAGAACACACGCTTTATTGGTCGTGTGAATGGCGTGGCGGATCTGGATGCGTTTGAGGAAAAAGTAAAAGCCTTCGCCGAGCTCGGCTTGAAATACGATTTGCCGGTAAAAACTTACTCTAGCGGTATGCGGGCTCGGTTAACGTTTGGTTGCTGTATCTCGATTGATTTTGATGTCTATCTGATTGATGAGGCCACCTCGGTCGGTGATGCTAAGTTTCGCCAAAAGGCCAAGCGAGCGCTGTTAGATAAAAGCCGAAATGCTAGCTTGATCATGGTCAGCCATGATATGAAAGAGATCCGTGAATTTTGTGACAGTGCGGTGATTTTGCATCAAGGTGAGTTAACCTTCTACGATGATTTGGAGCAAGCAATAACGGTCTACAACGGCTTAGGGAAATAGAATTTAGTACCTAGGACCTAGGTACTTCCATATCGAGAAATCCATCATGGATCAGTTTTCTGCATTTTTTGTTATCGTTTTATTTATTTTAACCATCGTTGGTTTAGTGCGTTATCAGGCGCAACCGGAACGGGTTTTTGGTGTGCTACTGCTTACCTTGTATTGCACCAACATGGTCACCACTGAGCAAGTGATTAACAGTTTCGCGAATAAAGGCTTGTTAACGTTAGTGTTGCTCATGGTATGCTCCATTGCCTTGGAGAAGACCAAATTATTGCGCCAAGTGGCGGCGTTTGTGGTTAAACCCAACTATGCGCAAACTTGGTTCCGCCTTTACAGTGTGACAGTGTTTTCTTCGGCGCTGCTGAATAATACCGCTGTGGTCTCTACCATGTTGGCCCCAATCCGAAATAATCCGCATCATGCGGCGAGTAAGTTGCTGTTGCCACTCTCTTATGCGGCAATTTTGGGAGGGACGCTCACGCTTATCGGCACCTCTACCAACCTTATCGTAAACAGCATGGTGCTAGATGTCGGTTTAGCGCCT
Organism: Vibrio sp. PNB23_22_6; assembly: GCF_052877535.1. Classification (NCBI taxonomy): domain Bacteria; kingdom Pseudomonadati; phylum Pseudomonadota; class Gammaproteobacteria; order Vibrionales; family Vibrionaceae; genus Vibrio; species Vibrio sp. PNB23_22_6. The sequence goes on from NZ_JBNFXP010000001.1 coordinate 84,654, forward strand.
CTCAAATTTTTTGATTTTACGTTAGTGGGCAGTGTTTTGGTATTGGGCTGTGGTGTGTTGTTATTTGGGGTGTCTCGGTTTCTACCAAACCATGCCAATGCAAAAACGGTCGCTGCCGATTACTTTACGGATGCGAAAGTTTTGGCATCTTCCTCTTTGATTGGACGTACCATCGAAGAGAACGGTCTTCGTAATCTGGAATCCTTGTTTTTGGCCGAGATCTTGCGTGATGGCCGGTTGATCTCTCCTGTCTCGCCTCAAGAAGTCATCGAAGAAAATGATCGGTTATTGTTTAGTGGCGACATTAAAAAAGTGACCTTACTCAACCAGTTTGACGGGTTAAGTTTGTTTGCCTATGAGAATGGATTACCGCTGCAAAATTTAACGGAAGTGGTGGTTCGCCCAGAGAGTTTATTGGCGGGAAAAACGCTGAAAGATGTCGGGTTCCGAGCCTTGTTTGATGCGGCGGTGGTTGCCGTAAAGCGCGATGGTAAAGCACTCTCGGGTAAGCTAGGGGACATTGAGCTAAACCCCGGAGATTACCTCATGCTGGCGGTCGGTAAAGACTTTCACTCACGACACAACTTGAGCAAAAACTTTTACTTTATTAGTGGGGTAGAGACAGAGCACCTGCTAACGGGGCCTAAAGCGCATTTGGCCACTTTTGGTTTTTTTACCGCGATCGCGTTAGCAGCATTAGAACTCGTGCCGCTTTTTCAAAGCATGCTGCTGTTACTCGGCATGCTACTATTAAGCCAATGTTTGTATGCCAATGAGGTGATTGCAAGGTTACCTCGGCAAATTTGGCTGATCATCGCTTCGGCACTGTTGCTCTCCCAGGCCCTGTCTAATACGCAAGCATTAGCGATGTTCAGCGGGGTTATCTCACAACATCAGCACGCGCTTAGTCCATTTTGGGGTTTGGTATTGGTTTATGTTTTCACTTGGCTCATTACCGAGCTGGTGACGAATAATGCCGCTGCGGCGCTGATGTTCCCGATTGCTTATGGGATGGCAATTAGCCTAGACAGTAATTTGCACAGTTTTATCTTGGCGGTCGCGTTTGGTGCGAGTGCCAGTTTTATTAGTCCTTACGGCTATCAGACCAATTTGATGGTGTACAGTGCCGGGCACTACACCTTGTCCGATTTTATCAAGGTCGGGCTTCCGATGAGTTTGCTTTACGGCAGCATTGTTATCTCTGCCATTGTCTATTTTTATGGGGTGTGATCGCTATGCCCCGCAGTTATTTGTTATAGGAAAGTTCTACAATGACGATTTCTCCAGAACGTATGACACATTTGAAACAGCTTGAAGCTGAGTCTATCCATATCATGCGAGAAGTAGCCGCTGAGTTTGATAACCCAGTGATGCTGTATTCGGTGGGTAAAGATTCTTCAGTCATGCTGCACTTGGCGAAAAAGGCCTTTGCGCCGGGAGTCCCTCCGTTTCCTTTGATGCATGTGGACACGACATGGAAGTTCAAAGAGATGATCGAGTTTCGTGACTACATGGCAAACAAGTTAGGCATGAAGCTGATTGTTCATCAAAACCCAGAGGGTTTGGCAATGGATATCAACCCATTTGTGCATGGTAGTTCAATGCATACCGATATCATGAAAACGCAAGGGCTTAAGCAGGCGTTGGATAAGTACGGTTTTGATGCGGCATTTGGTGGCGCACGCCGTGATGAAGAAAAATCGCGAGCAAAAGAGCGTGTTTACTCTTTCCGAGATGAGCATCACCGCTGGGACCCAAAAAACCAACGTCCTGAGTTGTGGAACATTTACAACGGTAAAGTACACAAAGGTGAAAGTATTCGAGTATTCCCACTCTCTAACTGGACGGAACTGGACATCTGGCAATACATTTACCTAGAGAACATCGAAATCCCAGGTTTGTACCTGTCGAAACTTCGCCCTGTGGTTGAACGTGATGGTATGTTGATCATGGTGGATGACGAGCGTATGGAATTGAAAGAAGGCGAAGTCGCAGAAGAGAAAATGGTTCGCTTCCGTACTCTGGGTTGCTACCCACTGACTGGTGCGGTGGAATCAGAAGCCACGACGCTACCTGAAATCATCCAAGAGATGTTGCTAACCACCACGTCTGAGCGCCAAGGCCGAGCGATTGACCACGACAGTTCTGGCTCAATGGAAAAGAAAAAGCGCGAAGGTTACTTCTAAAGCTTCTTTGTAGGTGAAAGGTTAAAGTCGCAAGGTAAAAGGAAAAGACCAAAATAGGGACATAAATAGAAGCAGGAGGCTAGGATGCGTTTTGAAGATCTAGAAGTATGGAAACGTTCTGCACGGTTATCGGCAGAAGTTTACAAATACTTTATGAAATTAAAGGATTTTGGTTTTAAAGATCAAATTACGCGCAGCTCATTGTCAATATCTTCAAATATTGCAGAAGGTTATGAGCGCAGGAGTGATAAAGAATTTATTAATTTTTTGTCTTATGCTCGCGGATCTAGCGGTGAACTGAGGTCTCAAATATATATAGGCATTGAGATCGGTTACATAGAAAGGCAAATAGGAAAAGCTTGGATTAAAGAAGCCGAAGAGATCTCAAGAATGATTTCAGGCCTGATGAAATCAAGATCAAAAGGTTTGATTAAAAGTTAGTTACTTCAAACTCTCCTTGAACCTTGAACCTTGAACCTTGAACCTTGAACCTTGAACCTTGAACCTTGAACCTTGAACCTTGAACCTTGAATTGTTTTTCAACTAAGGGACAAAATGTTATCTCCTTACGAATTTAAAGCGAATGAGTCAGTAAGTGACGACGTGGTGTGGCACAACACGACAGTGACGCACCAAGACCGTATTCAACTTAAGCAGCAAAAGCCCGTGGTACTATGGTTTACCGGCTTAAGTGGTTCGGGTAAATCGACGGTTGCGAACGCAGTAGAAAGCAAACTGCTAAGCCTAGGTAAACACAGTTATCTGCTCGATGGTGATAATGTGCGCCATGGACTGAATAAAGACCTCGGTTTTAGTGATAGCGACAGAGTCGAAAACATTCGCCGCATTGGTGAAGTGGCCAAGTTGTTTGTTGATTCTGGTTGTATTGTTCTTACAGCGTTTATTTCTCCATTTATAGCCGATCGTGATCAGGCGAGGGCACTGCTTGAAGATGGTCAGTTTCTCGAAGTGTATATCGATACGCCATTAGAGGTGTGCGAGAGTCGCGACCCGAAAGGGCTGTACAAAAAAGCACGTGCAGGAGAGATCAAACACTTTACCGGGATCGATTCTGCGTACGAAGCGCCAACGGCACCAGATATTCACGTGAAAACAGCCGAAAAATCAGTTGAAGAATGTGCAGAGTATGTCGTTCAGCAACTGCAAGAGTTGAAATATATTTAAGGTAAAAGGTAAAAGGTGAAAGTGGTGCGTTCGCACCAAAGCAAGAGCAAAAGAAAAAGGATAAAGGTGCGCTTTGTGCCAAAGGGAAAGTAAGAGCTGAAGAGAAAACGAAAGAAATAGCAGGAAAAGCAGTCAAAATTAACTGTTGACTGGTTTGTTAGGTGAAAACCCACTTGCTACTTGCTACTTGCTACTTGCTACTTGCTACTTGCTACTTGCTACTTGCTACTTGCTACTTGCTACTTGCTACTTTCCCTTCCCGAGAATTGGAATATTTATGCATTATGATGTCTTTAATGGCGATGCAGATGGGATTATTTCACTACTGCAATTACGCTTCGCACAGCCTAAATCAAGTCAGTTGGTTACCGGCGTAAAGCGAGATATAAAATTGCTTCGCCAAGTATCAGCGCAGGCAGATGTCGATTCAGTGACGGTGCTTGATATCTCGATGGAAAAAAATGTCGAACCGCTGATGGCTTTATTGGAGCGAGGTGTTTCGGTGTTTTATTGCGATCATCACCGAACGGGTGATGTTCCGGTCTCTGAAAGATTAACGGCCCTAATCGACTTAGCGCCAGAGGTGTGTACGAGCCTTTTGGTCAATGAGCACTTACAAGGACAATTTGCTAAGTGGGCGGTAGTGGGGGCTTTTGGTGACAACTTGTTTGCTCAAGCTCGCCAATTGGCAGCAACACTATCACTCAGCGAAGAAGACACCGAATTTTTACTCGAGCTCGGTACACTCATTAACTACAACGGTTATGGTGCCAGCTTGAGCGATTTACATATTGAGCCTGCCGAGTTGTACCGCAAACTCTTGGCATACCCATGCCCACTGATGTTGCGCGAAGACATGGCTTCTCCTTACTACCAGCTTAAAAGTGGTTATGCATCAGATTACCGCTACATCGTTGACCTTGCTCCGCTAGAAAACACGGATGTGAGCTGTGTGTATGAGTTGCCCAATGAAGCATGGGCAAGGCGAATTAGTGGCGTATTTGGCAATGATTTAGCCAACACTACCCCAAGCAAAGCACATGCGGTGCTGACGATGAACGAGTCAGGCTCCGATTACACTGTCAGCGTCCGAGCGCCATTAAATAATCGTACTGGCGCAGATGAAGTCTGCTCTGTATTTCCGACGGGCGGTGGACGAAAAGCCGCAGCGGGCATCAATCAGTTACCTGTAGCAGATAAAGCGAAATTTATTCAGGCATTAACTGGCTTTTATGCTTAGTTAATTTGAGGTGCAAGGATCAAGATTCAAGAGGCGTTTCCCTTAAATCAAATACCTTGTACCTCACAACCTAATTTAAGGATTTTAACATGTCACACTCTTCTGATTTAATCGCAACGGACATCGAAGCGTATTTAAACGTTCATGAAAATAAAGATCTTCTTCGTTTTTTGACGTGTGGTAACGTCGATGACGGTAAATCAACGTTGATTGGTCGCTTGCTTTTTGACAGCAAACTGATTTACGAAGATCAAATGGCGGCGATTGAAAAGGACTCGCAAAAGTTCAATACCACCGATGAAGCGTTTGACCTAGCGTTGCTGGTGGATGGTCTGCAATCTGAGCGTGAGCAAGGGATCACGATTGATGTTGCCTACCGTTACTTCTCGACAGATAAGCGTAAATTTATCATTGCAGATACCCCAGGGCACGAGCAATACACTCGTAACATGGTAACGGGTGCTTCTACCTGTGATTTGGCGATTGTGATGGTGGATGCTCGTCATGGCATTCAAACTCAGACGCGTCGTCATAGCTACATTTGTAGTCTACTTGGCATTAAGCACATTATTGTTGCAATCAACAAAATGGATTTGATGGATTACAGCCAAGAGGTGTACCAAAAAATCAAAGCCGATTATCGTGAAATGGCGAAAGGCTTTGCGATTGACGATATTCGTTTTGTGCCGATTTCTGCGTTGAAAGGCGATAACGTGGTCACACCAAGTGAGCATATGGATTGGTACCCAGGCGCGACGTTGATGAAGTTACTTGAAACGGTAAAAGTGTCTCAAGACAAAAACTTAGAGCAGATGCGCTTCCCGGTGCAATATGTGAACCGTCCTAACCTCGATTTCCGAGGCTTCTGCGGCACATTGGCATCTGGTGTTGTACGTATTGGTGACGAAGTTATTGCACTGCCATCGGGTAAGCGTTCGCGTGTGAAGTCTATCTTCACTTACGATGGTGAGTTAGCGCAAGCGCAACCGGGGCAAGCGATCACTATCACCTTAGAAGATGAAATTGATGTTTCTCGTGGTGACATGTTGGTACATGAAGGGCATGAGCCAGCAGTAGTAAACCAACTGGAAGCTCACGTCGTGTGGATGGATGAAACGCCATTACGTACTCATAAAGAATACGCGTTTAAGTTTGCGACCAAATCTTGCTTCGGCAAAATCAGTCAGTTGATGCATAAAGTGGATGTAAATACGCTAGATAAGCATGCAGAAAATGCTGACACGCTCGCTTTGAATGAAATTGCACTGGCAAACGTTAAGTTAACCGATAAAGTAGCGATTGATGAGTATCAGTCATTACCACAAACGGGTTCTTTTATTATTATTGATCGCCTATCTAATGTGACGGTGGGTGCTGGCATGGTGAGTGCTGTCACTGTGGGTAGTGACGACGCAATTCGCCAGTATTCAAGCGCAGAGAAAGAGCTTAACGCATATATTCGTAAACATTACCCAGAATGGGGCTGTGCAGAGATTTAATTCTAACGCGAATCGAAATTGAAAAAGAGCAGGCGACCAACGCTTGCTCTTTTTTGTTGGAGTGCGCATTGAGAATGCCTCTACATTTAATCCAGATGGACGCCTTTCATGTTGTTTCTGTTTGTATTTACGCTCGTGATAGCGAGCATCAGCTTATTGCTACTTGGTAAATGGGCCCGTGTTATAGGCTTAGTGGATAAACCGAACAGCAGAAAGCGCCATCGCGGTGACATTCCTTTGGTCGGTGGCATTGCTATCTATGTGACCTTATGTGTTGTGTGTCTTTGGAAACCTGAGCTGATCCCGAACCAGAGTGTGTATTTATTATGTTGTACGTTACTTGTCGTAATTGGCGCATTAGATGATAAATTTGATATTAGAGCCAGTGTTCGCTTAGTGGTCTTAATCGCTCTTTCCTTGTGGTTAATCTATTCGCAAAAAATCGCTTTTGTTTCGCTGGGGAACCTGTTTGGTTTAGGGAATGTCTCACTTGGGTCATCATCTTGGTGGTTTACCATGGTGGCGATCATTGGTGCAATGACCGCATTTAATATGATTGATGGGCTTGACGGCTTACTCGGGGCTTTGTCATCAGTGACTCTGCTTGCGTTGTCGTTTTTGTTCTTCCATCAAGGCGAAAACAGCGTAGGTATTTTTTGTCTTGTTTTTATCACAGCGCTTGTGCCTTATATGATTTGCAACTTGTCTGAATTATTTGGTCATAAAATGAAAGTCTTTATGGGGGATGCGGGCAGTGTTTTGCTTGGGTTTACGGTTATTTGGTTATTCCTCCACGCTTCTCAACCTATGGCATCTGATGTCGATGAAATTGTTATAAGCCCAGTTAACGCTCTATGGCTTGTTGCTCTTCCTGTAATGGATATGAGTATGGTGATAATACGCCGCTGTAAAAAGCGCGGCTCTCCATTTAAAGCCGATCGACTGCATCTGCATCATATCTGTATGCGGGTAGGCCTCAGCGCTTCACAAACGCTGATATTGTTGTCAATGGCTTCTTTGCTGTTTGCCGCCGTTGGTGTGTGGGCAGAAATGAGTCAGATTCATGAACGCTATATGCTGCTTGGATTTTTGCTGCTTTTTGGTGCTTATATAAACGGCATGAATCGCCTTGGAATATGGATAAAAGCTCGAAGATTCAAGAATATTCATGTTTAAAGTTTCAATTAAAAAAAGAGTGACGGTCAACTGATGAAACGATGGTATTTAGTCTACTGTAAACGATATGAACAGCAGCGTGCCTTTCAACATCTAACAAATCAAAATGTAGAATGCTTTTATCCAAAAATAAAAGTGATGAAAACCTCTAAGAGTAAAATACAGCAAGCTGATGAGCCTTTGTACCCATCTTACATGTTTGTCAGTTTTAATGTTCAGCAAAGTTTGCTGTTTAGTGCAATAAGGTCAACGCGTGGGGTGGTGGATTTTGTGCGCTTCGGCACCAACCCAAAAGAGGTGCCAGCAGAGCTAGTGGCAACACTCAAGTGTTATGACTCCCTTAACGACCTGCATAGAAAAAAACTTGAGCCAATAGATAGAGACGTGGAAATGCATAGCCATGGTGGGATTGACGCCGTGTTTAAAGAAAAATGTGGAGAGCGGCGAGAGCACCTCTTTTTACAAATGTTATCTCAATACAAGTCTCCATCCGTCACATCAATGCCTATTCCGACTTAAGAAATAGACAGACCTTTAGAGGCTTTTTCAATATACTCACTCCACCAGCACATGATTTCTTTTCTTTGCTCGAAGAAGTCTGAACGATTGTAGCTTGGTCTTGTCATATTTTCATCCTTATGTGCTAAACAAGCTTCTATGTGCAGTGTATCGAACCCTTGCTCATGCAATACAGTGGAAGCTATCGCTCTTAAACCATGTGAAACGAGTACACCTTTATAGCCTAAACACCGTTTTAAAGCAGCATTAGCAGTGGAGGAGCTCATATGGCTATCAGGATTTCGTTGATTTGGAAAAACAAATCCTTTGCCTTCGCTTTGTGCCTTGATCTGCTCAAGAATATTCATTGCCTGTTTGGTCAGAGGAACCCTGTACTTCCGTCTTCCCTTTATCTCTTCGGCAGGTATAGTCCAGCATTGATGTTTACATTAATGTCTTTCCAGCGTGTTCTCACCGCTTCTTTTGGGCGGCAAATCGTGTGTAACTGCCATAGTATGAGCAGTTTGGTCTTATCTTGGATGTTTTCATTCTGCAACAATCGAGTCATTAGCGCACCTAGTAGCTCAGGGCGTATAGTCGGCATATTTTTAACTTTATGTTTCTCAAATGAATCGATCATCTTGGTTAGTGGGTTAGCGCGAATCACATCAATTGCCACAGCTTATTCCATTATTTGGTCAAGGCTCTGACAAATTCTTTTGATAGTGGACAGTTTCCTATCATTTTCTAGAGGGCGAAGAATTTCAATGGCATCACGTCGACTAATAGCACTTACTGGAAGAGCTCCTAAGTGATCAAAAACGTAGTTCTCAAGTGCTCTCCAGATTCGCTTAGCATGATCAGGGCTGACTGACTTACGTTTCCTCTCAAACCACATCGTTGCGACTGTGAGAAAATTATCGTTGTGCTTTCGTAATTCTTCGGTTTTTTTATTTTCTCTGGAACGTTTTGGATCGATACCTTCTGCTATTTCTTTTCGGTATTCGGCTGCTTCTAAAAACGGCACAATAACGGAGTGGAAACCTGAGTCTGGTTACCACTATCGCTCAATATCTGAGACCGCAATGTCTCGATATAAAGGACTAACCAGCGGTAAATTGAGCTTGAGATGTTACAACGCTCAAGTGGGAGAAATCATGGCAAATGTCAAAGCTATAAATAAAGTCATAGGACTAGGTTTGCCTATTAGAAACTAACGATTAGTCAAATTATGGCGTCGTTGACCCTCAAGCTGATTTGATCAACAACGTGGTTCTAAATTGAAAATTGTTAACAAAGCATGTGAACCAAGGCCCTTATTATCAGCAAATAGGGCCCTTTGAGAGCGTGTCACGGAAGTCCGTTCTTTGTTGAATAAATAGCATCGTCAAACAGCTTGGAAAAAGCTGCCTATTACGCTTCGTTGTTTTCCTTTCTTATTTTCGGTAATCAGGGAATCAGTGACAACGCTCTGAATCCTGCATCTTGAAGTCACTTAGGTATAGAGTTAGTCGTAAAGAGGCATTGACGATGAGAAGTGCTAGAGAGCTTTTTGCTGCTGCGGTGATTGAGATGGAGGTAATGCATTTATACCTAAGCACCTTGAGGAATATTGTCAATTCTCACATTACTGCCTATTTCTCAAATAATACTTCTCCAATTCGACTAAGAACAGTACCGAAGATGCGACGAGGCATATTCGTAGCCATACCTCTAATTCGAGTCCACTGGTACCAAATAGTCTCTGCATCGTTGGCAAATAGGTGAAACATGCCTGAAAAACCGTGAGAAAGCCTATCGCGACGAGTACGTAAACATTGCCCAATAAACCTTGGCGGCAGAAAACGGAACTGAGGATAAATCGTGCGTTGAATAGGTAAAATACCTCGAACATTACCAACGTGTTGACAGCAATCGTCCTTGCTCTGGCAATGTTGTCTTGTTGACCCATTTCCCAAACAAACATCCCTAGTGTTCCTAACATAAGAATGAGAGAAACAAAGATAACTCGCCAAATAAGGTGGGAGGTTAAAAGTGGGGATCCGGGTGGTCGTGGTGGACGTTGCATCAGCTTGGGTTCTTTGGGCTCGAAAGCTAGCGATAACGCAAGCGTGACGGCGGTGACCATATTGACCCAGAGAATTTGAATCGGTGTGAGGGGGAGTTCTTGAAAACCAAACATCACAGCTGCCAAGATGATCAGTGCTTCACCGCCATTGGTTGGCAGAATAAATAAAATGGCTTTCTTTAGATTGTCATATACCGCTCGTCCTTCTTCAATTGCTGCCGTAATGGACGCAAAATTATCATCAGTCAGTACCATTTCTGCGGCTTCTTTGGCTGAGTCGGTGCCATTGACTCCCATTGCGGTGCCGATATCTGATCGCTTTAATGCGGGGGCGTCATTGACGCCATCTCCGGTCATCGCCACGATTTGGTTATGTTTTTGTAGCGTGTTGACCAGTCGCATTTTGTGCTCGGGGCTAACTCGAGCATAGATATCGACTTGTGCAGCAAGGGCGAATAGTTCGTCATCAGTAAACGAATCGATTTGCTGGCCAGTGAGGGTATCTTGGCTATTGATAAGCCCAATCTGTTGGCCGATCGCTTGTGCAGTCAGCACATGGTCGCCGGTCATGATTTTTACACGGATTCCGGCATTGTTGCACTCACTCACCGCTTGAATGGCTTCCTTTCTCGGTGGGTCGATAAGGCCAAAGAGCCCTAGCATGATGAGATTGTCTTTGACATCATCAAACGTCAGTTCGAGATGGTTGAGTTCGGTAGGTCGATAGGCAAGCGCTAAAACCCGCATACCTCGTTCAGCCATTGTATTGATTTGTTGCTGCCAATAAGCGCGGTCTATGGCGGCCGTTACGGTACGGTCATTACTATCATTATTACTATTGTCATAGATTAGTTGCTGGTTACACATGTCCAGAACCCGCTCTGGTGCGCCTTTAAGAAAAATAAAAGCCTCTCCTTCGTGGCTGTGGTGTAGTGTGGCCATGAAACGGTGCTCTGATTCAAATGGAATCAGGTCGGTTCTTGGACAAAGCTTGTTTTCAATCTCAGCATCAAACCCGGTTTTGATTCCAGCAATAAGCAGCGCTCCTTCCATTGGATCGCCTTGAACTTGCCACTGTTGTCCATGCTGAATGAGTGTCGCATCGTTACACAATACTGCGGCACGAATGGTCTGGTTAAGTAGAGGTTGTTGTTCGGGGTAGGTCGCTTGCTGATTAATACTCACCACGCCATGAGGATCGTAGCCGGTACCGCTGAGCTCAAATTGATGATCACTGGTGATGATATTTCGCACGGTCATTTCATTTCGCGTCAGAGTCCCAGTTTTATCGGTGCATATAACCGTTACTGCCCCTAGTGTCTCTACTGCGGGAAGCTTGCGAATGATGGTGTTCCGCTTGGCCATTCGCTCGACCCCTATCGCGAGCGTGATGGTCATAATGGCAGGTAAACCTTCTGGAATCGCAGCAACGGCCAAGCTGATGGCCGCTAGCAGCATATCAGTGATTGGGTAACCGCGAACCAGTAAACCAAAGGCAAAAGTGGCGATGGCAATGATCAAGATGAATGCGGTCAGCCATCGACTAAATTGAGCGATTTGTTTTAGTAATGGTGTCGTAGCAGGTTCAACCTGAGAAACCAATGCGCTTATTTTTCCTAGCTCAGTATTTATCCCTGTGGCCACAACCACTCCTGACCCTTGACCGTGGGTAACGATGGTCCCTGAATACGCCATGCAGCGCCGCTCTGCCAGTTCACTGTCTGCGCTGACGGGAGTCGTGGCCTTTTCAATCGTCACGGATTCGCCCGTTAATACCGCTTCGGCAATCTGGAAGCCTTTGGTACGAAACAAACGAAGATCGGCGGGTACGCGATCCCCTGATTGTAGGATAACCACATCACCAATCACTAATTGTTCGGCTTTGATAGTTTGTTGATGACCGCCTCGTAATACTAATGCTGTTGGCGCGAGCATTGCTTGAATCGCATTTAGTGCGCTTTCGGCTCGACCTTCTTGTACAAAACCAATGATGGCATTGATAAAGACAACGCCAGCAATCACGCCGGCATCGATCCAATGACCAATAAGTGCCGTGATCAGGATGACGATCAGCAGTACATGAATGAGCACATTGTGAAACTGGGCAAGCAAACGCTTGATTACGGAACGACGTTGAGAGGTTGGTAGTTTATTGGCACCGAATTTAGCAAGACGTAGTCCAGCTTCGCGTGAACTCAGCCCTTGTGGCTGGGTAGAGAGCTCAGAAAAGGTATCTTCGGTTGACTTGTGGTGCCAGCCGTTAGTGATTTCTTCCATACGAAAGCCTCCTGCTTTTTGCACGCTGGAGAACATCTTTATTGATTGATAATTATACGATATGAACTAGGTTATGGGTATGGCGTGGGCGAAACTGGAGGTTCGCATGGCTGACATTTATGGTTTTGATGCGTTTTCACCCAAGCAAATTGCCGAGAAAGTCGATTCGATTGGTGTGACGAAAGCTCGCTTACCATTGTTGTCGATGGTGATGCTCGGGATTTTGGCGGGTGCTTTTATTGGTCTTGGGGGATTGTATTTCACCATCGTTAAGTCGGATGCCTCATTGGGTTTTGCCACGCAGCAAGTGTTGGGAGGGTTCACATTCTCCTTGGGATTGATTCTGGTGATTGTTGCGGGCGCAGAATTATTTACTGGCAATAACTTATTGGCTATGGCATGGGCCGACAGAAAAATCACCACCGCTGAACTTTTGCGAAACTGGTTGGTCGTCTGTTTGGCGAACTTTGTCGGCGCGGTTGGGGTCGCGCTCTTGGTCTTTCTTTCTGGGCACCCAGAGATGAATCAGGGGGCGATTGCGCTAACCTACGCCAAGATAGCCGCAGCGAAATGTGAGATGCCGTTCTGGACGGCTTTCTTTCGTGGTGTGTTGTGTAATGTACTGGTGTGTATGGCGGTATGGATGGCACTTGCGGGACGCAGTGTGGTAGATAAAGTGGCCGCGATCGTTTTTCCTATCTCCGCTTTTGTGGCGGCAGGCTTTGAACACAGTATCGCCAATATGTACTTTATTCCACTGGCGATGATGCTGCAAAGCTCAGGTACCGTTGAAGTCGCTGATTCGGTCAGCACTTTGGGGTTTCTTGGTAATCTGTTACCTGTGATTCTAGGTAACTTAGTTGGTGGCAGCGTGTTCGTCGGGTTGGTTTATCACGTTATCTACTTACGCGGGCCAACACATCATCGCGAATAGTTTATTCATCGGCCATCACGCCCAAAAGAAAGGCTAATAGGCCTTCGGGCGAAGGGGGTAGGCGACTGCTATAATCTAGCTAGTTTCAAGTGGCAAGGTTATAGCGATGCGAAAAAACAAACATAGGCCGTCTAAAACCCCACGACCCACTCAGACCGTCTGCCCATTTTGTGGTGTTGGGTGCGGAATGCTTCTTTCTTGTGACGACGGTGGGCAAGTACGTAGTGCAAGCCCCTTGCGTCACCATCCTATTAGCCAAGGCCAGTTGTGTGATAAGGGGTGGAGTAGTGTTTATGCTATTTCTCCTGACAATCGAATTACTCAGCCTTTAAAACGCATCCGTGATCAGTTTATCCCAGTGAGTTGGGAGGAAGCGCTCGATGGTATCAGCACCACGCTGAACGATATCATTAACGAGTTTGGGCCTAACGCGACAGGGGTGATCAGTAGCGCCCGTGCAACCAATGAAGACAATTACGCGGCGCAGAAATTTGCCCGAGCCGTATTAGGCACGAATAATATTGATCATTGCGCGCGTATTTGCCACAGCCCGACGGTAGCCGGGCTGAAACAGGTACTCGGATCTGGCGCGATGACCAACAGCACCAAAGATTTGTTTGAAGCGGAGGTCATTGTGGTTATCGGCGCTGACCCAACCGAGAACCATAGCGTGCTTGGTGGGCAGGTGATACGCGCCCAACAGTCAGGGGCGAAGTTGATTGTCATTGATCCAAGGACAACGCGTTTAGCTAAGTTGGCCGATCTACATTTACAGTTAAATCCGGGCACGAACATCGCGTTAATTAACGCCATGATTCAGGTAATTTTAAGTAACCAATGGCATGATAAGACGTTTATTAACGATCGCTGTGAAGGGTTTGATGCGTTGGCGAAACAGGTCGAAGAGGTCACGCCGGAGTCGGTAGAGCAAATCACAGGCCTTAATGCTCATTCGATCCGTGAAGCGGCGGAGTATTATAGCCAAGCTGATCGTGCGATGATTTTATACGGAATGGGAATCACACAATTTGTTAGTGGTACTTCAAATGTGATTGCTTTAGCGGATCTGGCATTGGTTTGCGGGCACATTGGTAGGCCCGGAACGGGAATCAATCCGTTACGTGGGCAAAATAATGTCCAGGGTGCCTGCGACATGGGTTGTCTGCCGAATGTCTATCCCGGCTATCAATCCGTTGATGATGCAGATACCCAACAGCGATTTACTGAGTATTGGGGCTGTGAAGTGGCAGCAACGCCAGGGCTGACTTCATTAGGGATGACAAAAGCGGCGTTGGAAGGAGAGTTTCGCGCGCAAATCTTATTTGGTGAAGATCCTGTTGTTACGGACCCAGATCAAAACCACGTTCGTGAAGCGTATAAGTCGTTAGAGCTGCTGGTGGTCGCGGAATTGACCATGACAGAAACGGCTAAATTGGCTGACTATATTCTTCCTGCGGCTTCTTTTGCCGAAAAAGCGGGCACATTTACCAATTGTGAGCGCCGCGTTCAACGTATTAACCCTGCGATGTCACCGATTGGAGAATCGATGGGGGACTGGCAGTGGTTACAAGCCCTCGCACAAAGGATGGGCAGTCAGGCACTCAATTGGCGTGATAGTGAAGAGGTCTTTGATGAAATGGCCTCTGTGACACCATCTTATCAAGGCATGAGTTACGCAAAGCTAGCGGAGAACCATGGCTTACAATGGCCTTGCAATGATGACGCGCCTGAGGGAACGACGGTGCTTCATCAAAATACATTTCCTATTGGGCGAGCACGCTTAACGCCGGTGCACTATGTACCTATTGCAGAACCCGCAGATGAACAGTATCCACTGTTATTGACCACCAATCGTCTTCATTTCCATTATGGTTGTGGCTCCATGACCCGTAAATCCCCGCTGCTTGAACGAGAAATTCCGCCCGGAATATTATTTATTAATCCCCAGGACGCCAGTGGGTTAGGCATTTCACTATATAGTCCTGTTGGTGTTCGTTCTCGTCGCGGATACATAGAAACTCGTGCAATGATTACGGACGATGTACCACCTGGTTTGGTGAGTATGCCTTATCATTTTAAAGAAGCACCTTCAAATCAGTTAACCAATACTGCGCAAGATCCAATTACTAAAATGCCGGAGCTGAAAGCGTGTGCAGTGGCGGTCGAACCTCTAGCTGTAGATCATCAGCCTAGTGCGGTTTGGCAACGACAGGAGGGGACAAAATGAATAAGACGTATCTGTTAGATTCATTAGACGCGATGAGAACACACCTATTGCGTCAGCGAGCATTGTATCAGGTTGTCGAGCACAGTGAAAAAAAGCAAGGGGATAGCTACTGGCAACAAGTAGACAGCAGTGATTTACCCCCGCTGGTGGACAGTAAACCGACGCATTCTGCCAAAGCATTTTTCTTCGCAGAGCAAGAACCTCTGTATGTGTTTGATGGGCAGTTTTTTAAGGAAACGCTACCCGACGTAGAGCCCTTTGTTTTGTTTGGTGTGCAAAGTTGTGATTTGATGGCGATTCACTACCAAGATCTGTTTTTTGAAAACGATCCTTATTACCAGGCTCGCCGTCAACAAGCATTATTGATTGGTGTTGATTGTATTCAGCCGTGTGAACATGGTTTTTGCCCAACGGTAAATGCTGGCCCAAGCGTGCGAGATGAGACCGCAGACTTAGTACTGCATCCACTTGATGGTGATCGTTGGTTATTAGTGGTGCTGTCTGAGCGAGGGGAACTGTCATTGCAGGGACTAGAGCTGGAGCTCGCTACGCCCCACTATATGAGTCTGCGCTGGGAAAATATAGCACACTGCGAGCAGGCTTTTCCTGATGATCAGTACTTACTGGATGGCATCAGCAAAGTGACGGAGGGCAGAATATCACCGGAGTTTTGGCAGCAGATTGGCATACAGTGCCTTGGCTGCTCTGGGTGTACAACGCTTTGCCCGACCTGTTCTTGCTTTGGTACTCGCTCAATAACGACCTCGGATACTGCGGCTCAGGTTAGCACTTCTCAAGTGAGGTTCTGGGATTCCTGTTTGTATGAAGGCTTTCAACGTGAAGCAAGTTTCCACAATCCGTCTAAAGAAGCAGGGACAAGGGTTGAGCGATTTTGGTATCACAAGTTTAGTCTGGACTTTGTGCCTGAATTTGGTCGTTATGGCTGCGTGGGTTGCGGTCGGTGTGAACAGACGTGCCCAGGCGTCATTGGAGTACATTCATTAATGAAAAGGATGGCTGATGATGTATAGCCTAACACCAGTTCGTATTGAAATTATTGATTTTTATGACGATGGGGAAAATACCCGCCATTATCATTTTCGATTACTTGAGGTGACATCTACGTGGCTGAAAGCGCAAAGCGGGCAGTTTTTTATGCTGTGTGTGCCCGGCGTTGGTGAAGCGCCATTTACCTTCACGGCGTTACCCGATGAAAAGGGAAACTTTCGCGCACTTGTCCGTATGATGGGGGGCGTGACACAAGCACTGTTTGAGCAAAAAATCGGTGATGTGTTAGGCGCACGAGGCCCGTTTGGTCAGGGGTGGCCTGTTAATGAACTGGCAGATAAAAAGGTTCTTATCATTGGAGGAGGGTGCGGAATGGCTCCTTTGGTGAGCATCACAGAGCAGCTTATTGAGCAGGGTAATTTTGATCAGTTAGCGGTGGTGTATGCGACTCGCAGTAAAAACACCTTGATGCTAACGCCTGAACGGGATCGCTGGCAGCACCTTATACCTATCTTTAATGTGGTTGAAGATGCTTCTGATTTAGAACCGCTTGACTATTACCCAGGGACTGCGGTGAGCATTTTGCCCAAGGTATTAGAGACCTTTGCTGAATTGCCAGAACGCGTGTTGATTTCTGGGCCAGAATTGATGATGTGTGCGGTCATCGAGTATTTAGTCGCTTGTGGCATTGATGCCCACTCGATTTATTTGTCATTGGAGCGTCGGATGCATTGTGCGGTGGGTTTGTGCGGGCATTGTTATGTGAAAAACCAATATGTGTGCACTCGCGGCCCAACGTTCAGCTGGACCGATGCAAGAGCGCTCCTATCCCCGTTAGAATAAAGAAACAGAGTTAACTCAAGAACCACTCAGTGGGAGGTTATGGCTTGGTATCATTTGTTAGCGATCCTTCTGCTTTCGCAATCACCTCACACCCTTTGGCAAATGAGTCCGGATTGAGTGAGATTGAGTCGATACCACATGAAACGAGAAACTCAGCAAATTCAGGATGATCCGATGGTGCTTGGCCACAAATTCCGACCTTTCTGCCTTTGCGGTGAGCGACCTGAATGACCTGTTCAATGAGACTTTTAACTGCATCGTCTCGGGCATCAAACATCGGTTTTAGCTCCGCAGAGTCACGGTCAATGCCTAACACTAACTGAGTTAAATCGTTACTCCCAATTGAAAAACCGTCAAACCTTTCGGAAAAACGGTCGGCGAGAATGACATTGGAAGGGATCTCACACATGACGTAGACTTCAAGCCCGTTTTCTCCTCGTTTGAGTCCGGCTTGCGCCATAACATCCAGGACTTTATCCGCTTCACTGACGGTTCGACAAAATGGGATCATGACGATGATATTATCAAAGCCCATTTCTTCTCTGGCTTTCTTGATTGCCTTACATTCAAGTTGGAATGCTTCACGATAGCGAGGGTGGTAATAGCGTGATGCCCCTCTTAGCCCGAGCATTGGGTTTTCTTCATTAAGCTCAAAATATTGGCCACCTAACAGACCTCGATATTCGTTTGATTTGAAATCGGACATGCGGACGATGACAGGTTTTGGATATTGGCTGGCGGCAATTTTACTGACTCCGAGCGAGAGGTTGTCAGTGAAATAATCCGCCAGAGTGGTAAACCCTTGGCATCGTTGTTTAATGTCGTTATTCACTTCTGGGTCGGTAACCTGCTCTGGATAAAGCAGCGCCATAGGGTGCAATCCAATTTGGCTTGAGATTATGAACTCAATGCGAGTTAACCCGATCCCAGCCGTGGGCAGTTGCCACCAATGAAAAATGCCATCCGGCATTGCTGCGTTAATCATGATTTGAGTTTGGGTCGACGGTAAAGAAGTCAGGTCAATTTGTTGAGTATGGTAGTTGACGACACCGTCATAAACTTGACCAGTGGCCCCCTTGGCACAGCTTAATGTTACGGTCTGCCCTGTGGTGAGCTTTTGTGTCGCGTGTTCCGTCCCCACGATCGCCGGAACTTTAAGCTCACGGCTGACAATGGCGGCATGGCTTGTTGGTCCCCCAGAGTCGGTAATGATCCCCGCCGCTTTTCGCATAAGAGGAACCCAATCAGGGTCGGTTCGCTCGGTCACAAGAATCGCGCCCTCAGGGAAGGCGTCAATATCGTCTGGTGACATGATGGTATACGTTTCTCCTACGGCAACAGCGCCGCCCACACTGGCTCCTTCAAGAAGAATAGGTGCGGTGGTTTTCTCCAGTTGATAATTGACGATCACGGCTCGGTTTTTATGGGTTTCCACGGTTTCTGGCCGAGCTTGAAGCATAAACAATTGTTGGCTATGGCTGTCTTTGGCCCACTCCATATCCATGGCGCAGCCATAATGTTGTTCGATAATCATCGCCCAATGGCTAAGCTTTAAAACCTCATCATCATTGAGCACTAACTGGTTACGTTCCACTTCATCGGTCGGTAGAGTCATCGTGGGTTGTTCGGTGTTTCCTGGTTCACTGAACACCATTTTTTCTCGTTTATTACCGAGCTGTTTTTCAATAATCGGTCGTTTGTTTTCCTGTTTGAGTAGAGGTTTGAAGACCATGAATCGATCTGGCGTGACGGAGCCTTTGACTATCGTTTCGCCCAACCCCCAACTGCCATTAATCAACACCACATCTGGGAAGCCGCTTTCCGTATCAAGGCTGAACATAACACCGGCGCATTGCGATTCGACCATTTGCTGTATACCCACGGACAACGCGACTTGCTGATGTTCAAACCCTTGCTCCTGGCGATAAACAATTGCACGATCAGTATACAGTGAAGCAAAACACTGTTTGCAGGCGGTGAGTACGGCCTCATCACCACAAATGTTGAGGTAGCTTTCTTGTTGGCCTGCGAAACTGGCCTCAGGTAAGTCCTCGGCGGTGGCCGAACTGCGTACCGCTACGGAAGCCAAGGGTACACCGATGTGCTCACTTAACAGATGGTAAGCCTCGAGAATGCGTTGTTCTTGTGCTTGGGTAAAGCTACCTTGGAAAATTAGGGTGCGGATTTCTTGTCCTGCATCAGCAAGGCTTAACTCTCCGTTATCCATTGCATTTAAGAGGGTCGCTATTGGTAAATCGAGTTCATTTTGATGAAGAAAGTCACGGTAGAGTTGTGCGCTAGTGGCAAACCCGTCTGGCACACGGATACCTGACTGACCGAGCTGATTGAACATTTCACCTAGGCTCGCATTCTTGCCACCAACAAGAGCAACATCACTAGCACGGAGCTGGCAATAGTGATAAATCAACGGTTGTGTGGTGTCTGCTTGCATGGCGAATCTCCTTATCTTGGCTGACTAATTTAGGATGGGTATTTAAGAGTGAGTTCTGTTTTACTGAATATGCATCTGCAAATATTGCTGTAATTGGTTGTAACTGCGTACCTTGGCGTAATCGCTTTCCGGGATGCTCACCCCCGTGCTTTGCTTAATTGAAGTAAGCAGATTTAGAAAGTCCATGGAGTCGAGATCACACTCCTCACGCAGATCTTCATTAATGTCGATGTCATCAATTTCTATTTCTGGCGCGATGCGGGAAAGCGCTTGTGCAATGCTGGCTGTGATAGTGTCGTTATTCATAATGCCTCTGGATGTTGGAGTTGTTTGGCGAGTGCGTGCAGAAAACGAGCTCCACTGATCCCATCACTTACACGATGATCCGCTGCAAGAGTAACGGTCATCACTTCACCAATTTCAAGTTTATCGTTGTTTATAATTGGGGCTTTTCTTAGCCGGCCTAAACCGATGATTGCGACTTGAGGTGGGTAAATCACACCAGTTAGCATATCGGCACCGCGCTCACCAATACTGGTGACGGTAATGCTGCCTTGGCTGATTTCGGAACTGCGTAATCGTCCATGCCTACCGCGCTCAGTGATATCCCGTAGTAAATCCATGACTTGCTGGATGCTGAGTTGATCGGCTTTAAGAATGGCTGGAGTGACAAGACCACCTTCACGAAGGCTGATGGTGTTTGCGATGTTGATATTGGTGGAGGGAGTAAAGCACCCGTCATGATAAAAACCGTTGAGTTGAGGAAAACGGACCAGTTGACGCGCTATCGCGGTGAGCAATAAGGCAGGGAGCAATAAACGTTGTTCAGGTTCGCGTTGTTGATTCTGTTGCGTGAGCCATTTCTGTGCGTGAGTGAGGTTGATTTCCTGCGCAAGGTAATAGTGAGGGATCTCTTGTTTCGAACGTGTCATTGCGTCGCTGATCGCTTGGCGCATGGTTGAAGCGGCTGACGCTGCGTTTTTCGTTTCGGATTTACGCAGAGGTTTTACTTCACTTGAGTCTAAATGAGAGAGTAGGTCTCGAAGCACAATAGCGCCTTTTGGTCCACTTCCCGTTAAGGAAGAGAGAGCGATCCCTAAGCGAAAAGCCGTTTTTCGAACAATGGGGGAAGCGAACACTCTTTGCTTTTGCTTTTGGTGAGGTTGAGGTTCAGGTCTACTTCGCTCTTGTTCGTTCGTTGTGGGAACTAGACTATCTAAATTGCTGTGAGTCGCGCGAAGTTTTCTCGGGGGAATGTAAGGGGGGAATGGTGTCTCATCGGGTTCTATTTCTGGAGAATTTAGAGTGTTGTTGGTAGTGTTCGATACGCGCTCTTGTATTGGCAGCGCCTCATGTGCTGGCTCTTCATAGGTAAATGAGGAATCGGATACCTTGTCTTCTTGAGTGGGTGTTCTCAGTGCGTTTTCGTTTAATGCTTCACTTGTGGGACTGTCGCTTTCCATACGTGCCATGACACTACCGACGGGCAGCTTGATTTCTGGCTCTACCAATAATTCAGAGATCGTACCATTGTGGTAGGTCTCCATATCAATCGCGCCTTTGCTGGTTTCGATGACCGCAATAATATCGCCCTTTTCTACATTGTCACCGGGCTTGATGAGCCATTCAAGCAGAGTGCCGTCCCGCATATCGGCACCTAATGCAGGCATGGTGATGTCAATCAAAGAAGGGCTAGGGGCATGGTTATCCATTGTCGGATTTCCCTCCATCGGTTTGCCAGTCCGGCGCTATCAAGGTAGCCTTGGCCGCGGCGATGATGTTGTCGCTTTGTGGAATTGCGGCTTGTTCTAGATGGTGAGGATAAGGAATCGGCACTTCTTCGGTACACACTCGCTCGACGGGAGCATCAAGTTGCCAAAACGCTTTTTCCATAATGATTGCGCTGATTTCTCCGGCATGGCTCCCGGTAAACCAACCTTCATCAATGATGACCGCTCGGTGAGTTTTATTTACGCTGGCAATTATGGTGTCGGTATCGAGAGGTCTCAGTGTGCGAAGATCCACCACTTCGGCATCAATGCCTTCTGCCTCAAGCTGTTTCGCGGCCTGTAACGTTTTACCTAAGCTACCCCCATAGGTAATAAGAGTGACATCGTTACCGGCTCGGCGAACAAGCGCTTGGTTCATCGGTGCATCGGGTTTGTCACTGACCATCCCTTCTTCATTTAGCAGCATGACATGCTCGAAAATTAACACCGGATCCGGGTCAATCATGGCCTGACTGAGCATGTAGCGAGCATCATTCTGTGTGGCTGGGCTGAGTACCTTTAGCCCCGGAACATGAGCGTAGAAGTTTTCCCAACTGTGTGAGTGCTGGGCCGCCAGTTGCTTGCCCGCGCCACAAGCCATACGAATCACAATAGGAACATTGAACTGACCACCGGACATATGTAATAAGGTGGCGGCGGTATTAATAATTTGATCCATCGCGAGTAGACTAAAATTGACCGTCATAACTTCGACGATAGGGCGCATTCCTCCAAGAGCCGCGCCAATCCCTACACCAACAAAGCCCGATTCGCAAAGGGGCGTATCAATGATCCGTTCAGAGCCAAATTGCTCAAGTAAGCCTTTGCTGACCGCGTAGCAACCGCCATAACGCCCGACATCTTCCCCCATAAGGAAGGTGCGTGAATCATGCATTAGCGCATCTTTCATGCCTTCGCGCAAGGCCTCTCGATAGGTGAGCGTAGTCGGTGTTTGGCTCGACGGTATGGGTGTCGGTGGCGGTTGGCTTAGCGGGCTATGTACAAAACGAGTAAGCTGCGCTATTGGTTCCAACTCTCCGTCTTCGGCGAAGGCGATAGCATCGCTGATCTCTTGAGCAATTTTCGCTTCAATATCTGAGAGCTCTTGGTTCTGGAAGTGACTGTTTTCTTGTAACCATTGGATCAATTGTTTGACTGGGCCTTTTTCTTCCCAAAGTAAAATTTCACTTTTATCTCGATACAACTGGTTATCAAAACTGGAATGGCCACGAAAGCGGTAGGTCTGGCATTCGATGAAATATGGGCGCTGTTGCTGACGGATAAAATCAACGGCGGTAGAGGCGGCCGCTTCTACATCAACCACATTCATGCCATCGACCTGACAAGCCTCTATACCATAACCACTGGCTTTCTGAGCGATGTTGGTTTCCGACTCTGATAAGGCGAGTGCAGTGCCCATCGCATAGCGGTTATTTTCACAGA
The DNA here is from genome assembly GCF_052877535.1 of Vibrio sp. PNB23_22_6. Taxonomy (NCBI): domain Bacteria; kingdom Pseudomonadati; phylum Pseudomonadota; class Gammaproteobacteria; order Vibrionales; family Vibrionaceae; genus Vibrio; species Vibrio sp. PNB23_22_6. The sequence goes on from NZ_JBNFXP010000001.1 coordinate 107,459, forward strand.
TAAATAGTACAGGAAGTTGCCACAGCGCAGCTAAATTAAGGCTTTCATGGAATTCACCTTCGGCAACGGCACCCTCACCAAAAAAGCAAACCGCGATAGCATCCCGTTGCATTTTTTTATTGGCCATTGCGAGCCCTGTCGCCAACGGTAGTCCGCCTCCCACAATGGCATTCCCACCGTAGAAGTGCAGATTCTTATCAAATAAATGCATTGAGCCACCACGACCACGACTGCAACCGTTACTTCGGCCATACATCTCTGCCAATATGCTCCCCATATCCATGCCTCGTGCGAGCGCATGACCATGCTCGCGATAGGTTGCGACAATTTGATCGTTTTGAGTCAGAGCAGACATAACGCCGACGGCGATGGCTTCTTCACCGATGTAAAGATGAAGAAAGCCGCGAATTTTCTCTTGCGCGTAGAGCTCGGCACATTTTTCTTCAAAGCGGCGAATACGAAGCATTTTCTCAAGCTGTTCGAGCAAATGCTGACGATTGATATGCAGTCTCTTATTCATTGTTCATCGCTCTCCAAGGTCGAAATATCTCCTTCGGGAAGACCAAGCTCGCGGGCTTTTAATAACCGGCGCATGATTTTTCCACTGCGGGTTTTGGGTAAGTTGCGACGAAATTCGATTTCTTTTGGTGCGACGGCTGCGCCAAGTCGTTTTCTTGCCAAACCAAGCAATGACTGTTGTAGTGCTTCATCTGCAGTGATATCGGGTTTGAGAGCAACAAACGCTTTGACGATTTGTCCGGCTACTGGGTCAGGTACTCCGATGACGCCAGCCTCAGCCACACAAGGGTGCTCCATCAACACGCTTTCTACTTCGAAAGGACCGATCAAATGACCGGAGGATTTGATCAGGTCATCTTTGCGGCCGACGAACCACACATAACCATCTTCATCTTGCATGGCTAAATCACCGCTGAGATACCATTGTCCGGTAAAGCAAGATTGATATTTTTCTTCTTGATTGAGGTAGCCTCGAAACATCGAAGGCCATCCCGTTTTTAGTGCCAGTTCACCCACCTGCATCGGCTGTGTTTCGATTTGGAACTCTCCACTGCTGCTTGAGTTAATGATTGCCGCCTCAATGCCGGGGAGCGGTTTGCCCATTGAACCGGGTTTGATTGGTTGACTTGGAAGGTTCGCGATCATGATGCCGCCAGTTTCGGTTTGCCACCAATTGTCATGAAACGGCATGCCAAAAACGTTTTCTCCCCATTCGACCGCTTCAGGATTCAATGGCTCACCGACACTTGCCATAAAGCGTAAGCGAGAAAGATCGAATTGCTTGGGCAATTTATCACCAACCTTCATTAGCATGCGGATAGCGGTTGGGGCGGTGTACCATACCGTTACGTGCTGGTCTTGTAAGATCTGATACCAGCGCTGTGCATCAAATTCGGCTTCATCAACGATCATTGTCACACCAAGGCACAATGGGGCGATAATGCCGTAAGTTGTGCCAGTTACCCATCCCGGATCGGCTGTACACCAATAGATGTCATTAGGTTTAAGATCTAATGCGTAATACGCTGAGGAAATGTGATGTTTTACCGCTTCATGAACATGAATGACGCCTTTAGGTTTGCCTGTAGTGCCGCTGGTGAAATGCAGCAGTGCCATCTCTTCCGCTTGGGTGGATTCACAGTGTTTCTCAACGCTAGCACTTGCCATCAATGTTTGGTAATCGTAGCAACCGGGCTCATCGTCAGGATTTCCATCAATGAGTAATACTGCTTTGAGATGGGGTAGGTCACGCCACCAACTTTTGAGTTTTTTTCGGTATAAACTGCGGGTGGTGACGATCAGATTTGCGCTACCAATTTCCATACGAGAACGGATAGGCTCTGGGCCAAAAGCAGAAAAGAGCGGCGTAAAAATACAACCGGCTTTGAGCGTACCGAGTGCGGCGATGTAAAGCTCTGGCCGGCGACCCGCGAGAGTGAACACTCGGCTTCCGCGAGGTAAACCCAATTGCGTAAGCACGTCTGAAAAGCAATTGGTTTGTTGGCACAGTTCGAGGTAACTGAAATCAATGATACGATCATCTTTGCTGATCCAGCGAAGCGCCAATTTGTTTTGTATTGAGTGCCCAAGGTGGCTATCTAATGATTCATAACCCATGTTCAACCCCCCTTCTATCAACCCTTTTGGCGAAGGGGGAGGGAGCACTGGCGAATCAATGTGGAAGTTCGCATTGTCGGCGAGCTCTTGATGAAAGATTGTCTTGACCATATGTGGCGTCCTGCCCAAAGTAATGAATACCCAGAAAGGGGCATACCCTTGGTCAAAGTATGGTTTATAGGCGTGACTTTTCCATAGTGGAATTAAGTTAGTGAGCATATTTAGCCCTTGGTATCGACGAGTTACTCACGCTTTGCTTGTTCTAAGGTGGGAATTTCTTGCAGGGAGGTGGCCAATAAGTGAAGATCACCTTTTTTATTGTATTAGGCCTATCATGAGTTTTTCTTCTTTTGAGTCCATTGTTCATACTCGTCGTTCAGTAAGAAAGTACGATGCGAATGCTGAGTTTAATCACGACGACGTTGCCGCTGCGCTTGAGCTTGCAACGTTGAGCCCAAACAGCAGTAACATGCAGATGTGGGAATTTCATCGTGTTATTTCACCTGAAAAGCGAACCAAACTTGCGAAGTACTGTATGGGACAGAATGCCGCAACAACAGCAAATGAACTGGTTGTATTTGTTGTGACGACTCATAACTGGGAAGAGCGAGCCCAGCGCAACGCAGAGATTGTACGTCAGGCTTTCACTGGCCGTAACGACGCTGCGGCTAAGCGCGCTCTTAAATACTACGAAAAATTGATCCCAATGGTTTATAACAACGACAGGTTGGGTTTACGTGGCGTGGTGCGTAAGATCTACAGTTGGTGGTTGGGCCGAGCCAAACCCATGGTGAGAGAAGTTAGTAAAACGGATGTTCGAGTCTGTTTACATAAAAGCGTCTCTTTGGCAGCCATGACTTTCATGTATGCCATGCGTGATAAAGGTTATGACACGTGTCCAATGGAAGGTTTTGACTCAAAACGCGTTAAAACGTTATTAGGATTGCGTGATAGTGACCAGATTACCATGGTGATCAGTTGTGGTATAAGAGGTGAAGAAGGGGTCTATGGTAAGCGTAACCGTGTCGATAATGAAACCATAATAAAAAAACACTAATTGCGGCTAAACTATTTGCCTTTGTTGCCGTTAAAAGTACTGAGCTAGCTTACACGCTGAGTGTTCGAGCATATTTTGTTCAAATGTTAGACTGAGTTTCAGCATTTGATATAGAAATGTGTGGTTAGTATCCTTTTGATTATTTACAAATTATGTCTCAGTGACTACAAAAGGACTCTTGGATTTTTTGCCTGTGAAGTGATTCTCTGTGGCATTGCATTGAGTTAAATCTTGATGCGTATTTTGGATAATTGGGTTTATGAGTAACGTAACCAGCAGTATTTTGACTGAAAGTGGCACCAATGAGCTTGAAATCATTGAGTTTCACCTAGAAAAACACTTGCCAGATGGCAGCACTAAAACATGTTATTACGGGATTAACGTCGCGAAAGTGCGCGAAGTGATTCGTGTACCAGAAACCACTGATTATCCGAATGCACAGCCTCATATGGTTGGTGTTTTTTCTTCTCGTGAAGTACTGACGCCGTTAGTGGATCTTGCGGGTTGGTTAGGTGTGCCGACACGCCGCGATTTAGAGCGGAAATTTGTTATCGTTACTGACTTTAATAAGATGACTAATGGTTTCTTAATTGACAGTATTTCGCGTATTCACCGTATCTCGTGGAATGATGTTGAATCACCAAGCCAATTCCTAGAGGCAGGTGAGCAAGACTGTGTGGTTGCCGTGGTTCGTAAAGATGGCAATTTGATCATGATTCTCGACTTTGAAAAAATTATTGCTGACATTAACCCTGAACTGAGTATGGAAAAATACGACGTCACAGGCGATAAGTCGGTTGATTTGAACCAACGTATGGTTGGAAAGCGTAATGCGAAGACGATAATGGTCGTGGATGACTCTGCTTTCATTCGCTCTTTGATTCAGGATACTCTGGCTTCGGCAGGTTATAACGTGATCACCTGTAAAGATGGTGGTGAAGCTTACGAGAAACTAATGAATCTGATTGAAGTGGCGAAAGACGAAAACTTGCCTGTTCATGAGTTGCTTGATGCGGTCGTAACGGATGTGGAAATGCCGCGTATGGATGGTATGCACCTAGTGAAAAGACTCCGCGATACAGAAGCATACAAACAGACACCGATTGTGATGTTCTCCTCACTGATGAGTGAAGACAACCGAGAAAAAGCACTGTCGCTTGGCGCGAATGATACCATCACCAAGCCGGAGATTGGCCGTATGGTGAACATGATGGATAAGTACGTGTTTAAATTTGCGTAATAGATTTCATAGCATTGAAGAAGGCTGCCGATCGGCAGCCTTCTTGTTTATTCTGGGCAAGGAAGGATTTCTAACGTGTAACTCTCATTCGCGTTTTGAGGTGGTCCATAAAGGATACCGCATTGCGTTAGACTTGCTCTTGTTTCGTCCGCAGCGGCGATGACCATTTCTCGGGTTGTAGAACCCTCAGGGTGGTAGATTGTTTTCCAATCTGAACCATTTTCATTCAGTCCTTGCACAACAAGTTTCATTGATTCGCTATCTGAATCTGGATAGCCATACAGAAAAACACACTTTTTTGGGCCGTCGATCTGACAACCATCAAATGGTAGGTCAGCTTCAGGGTAATCCGTCTTAAAATTTGCTACATAACTTCTATCTTCTAACCTAGCAATTGCCATTTTCCCATACCCCATTGCTAAGCCAGACTCAATTGCTCCCTTCATTCCTTCCAAACGCGCTTCACGAACATCATCTTGAATATTTAGAAAACGTGGTGCAGCCACGATAGCCAAAATGCCGAGTATGACAATAACCACAACAAGCTCTATTAAGGTGAAACCTGATTTTCTGTTCATATATTTCCTACACGGTGGTTGCTATATTAGTCTGTCATCGTTGCGATTTTTGGTTCGACAGATTGATCTAGCTTACAAAAGGGCGAGGAATGATACCTTGCGATACATACATGGATTTATACTGCATCATATCTCATTGAGATAGTGTAAAGATTGTTAATGCATGGTTTCAGTTTTGTGTAAATTTAAAAGTAGCAGAGAATGAACCCGAGAAGCTTAATTCTTGGCATATTTTGATTGTGTTTTTCACCGCATTGGTCAATCCTACGCGGGGCCATAAATGATGCGTCCTACCTATATAATTTTCTTACTTCTACACTAACGATAAGAATCATATTGATGGAATTCGATTCGACACAATTGCTCGCGATGGGGCTGATATTTCTTGGGTCTTATGTACAAACGGCAATTGGCTTTGGGCTAGCGATCGTTGCTGCTCCTTTACTGATACTTTGGGCGCCTGAGTACGTCCCAGCTCCGATCTGTTTGGTGGCGCTGTTTATCTCTTTAATGAATGCGATGAAACATCGAAGCAGTGTCGAGATTGGCGGTTTGAAAATGGCATTGATAGGCCGGGTTCCAGGCTCAATTGCGGGTGGGGTACTGCTGTTTTTTGTTTCTACAGAAGCGTTGACGTTATGGATCGGTTTTCTTGTATTGTTCGCAGTTACGGTAAGTGTGCTGCCGTTTCGTATTGAGCCGACACCCGGACGGATGACGGTTGCGGGCTTTTTTTCAGGATTGTTCGGTACGAGCTCTGCGATAGGCGGGCCTCCGATGGCGCTGCTTCTTCAGCATCAAGAAGCCAATCAGTTACGTGGTAACCTTTCGGCGTTTTTTGTATTCAGCTCTATCATCTCCTTGGTGATTCAAATACCGGCAGGTTTTTTCAATCTGCACCATTTGCTTATCACTCTTCCGTTGTTGCCAAGTGCAGCGTTCGGGTATTGGCTGGCGATAAAAACGACACAGTCTTTACCGAAGGAGAAAATTCGTTTTGGCGCGCTTACTCTGTGTTTTGTTAGTGGCTTGACGGCGGTCATTCAAGGGTTTGCTGTGTAGTTATAAGGTTGCGTTGTAAAAGCACTTTACAAAACAAATGCGCCCTATAGAATCGCGTCACTTTTTATGTGCTGAGTTAGTTATGAACAACAGTCGTTACGGCAATTTTATGGCGGCGCTATCTTTCGTTATTTGGGGATTACTGCCGATTTATTATCGTTATTTACCGAATGCGGCAATGGATGAGCTGTTAGCGTTAAGAATTATTGGCTCTGTGCCAGTAGGCCTTCTTCTAGTGTTGATGATGACTCGACATTGGCCAAACTGGGCTGAAATTTGGCAAGACAAAAAGTCACTTGGGTATGCTTTCGTGGCAAGTAGCTTGATGTGTATCTCTTGGGTCGCATTTACATGGGCACTGACAAATCACAGAGTGATCGATGCAAGCTTAGGTTTTTTCATTGGCCCTTTGATTTCTGTTGCGTTAGGTGTTTTCGTTCTTGGTGATAAGCTATCGAAAGGCAAGTTTCTTGGGATTCTATTGGCAGCCATCGGCGTCTTGTACCAAGTGATCCACTATGGTGAGCTACCAATGGTTGCGTTGACCATGGGTTTGTTTTTTTCTCTATATGGGCTTTTTAAAAAGAAGATTAACTATAGCTGGAGCACGACGCTGTTTATTGAGGCGTTCGTATTAATGCCATTCGCTTGTGGTTATCTATTTGTTAAGCAATGGACGGTTGGAGAGCTCGCTTCAACGGTCGATGCTGCTACCTTTATGTTGTATTTGGGTAGTGCTCCGGTGACCATTTTGCCGCTGATTTTTTACTCCATTGCAATTCGTATCACCAGCTTATCGACGGTAGGTTTAATGCAATACATTGAACCAAGCCTGCAGTTTGTATTGGCGGTTGTTTTCTTTGGTGAGCTGTTTGATGGTGTGAAAGCTGTGACCTTTGCTTTCATCTGGGTTGGTCTGCTATTCACCGTTGTCGAAGGTGTTGCGATACGAGCCAAGCGTAAAAAACTCACTTCTCAGCCAATTTGATTTAGAACCACTAGATCTTCAAATTGTTGCCTCGCCTTCAAACCAAGTCATTCTCGCTGAACCTAGCGCGTGATTTAGCGAACAAACCATAGTAAATCGTTGTGCTTAACCAGTCATCTCAACTCTTCATCACTCACTGCTGTTTATATGTATTTCTGCATTAACTCACGTCTATTCACAGTCGCTTCACACTTAAATTGTTACAGTTCTCATTCGAACAAACGCGATAGCTGTGATAGCTTTCATGCGCATTTGTCATCTAGTTGGTTGTATTAATGAAGAAAATTGTACGTTTGGTTGGTGTGATATCTTTGTTTGGTTCTCATTCCGTGCATGCGATGAGTGAAAAAGATTGGGACGTACTTACCGATATCGGAGCTTATGGCTTGGTTGCAACGGCGGCCGCGGTACCTGCATATAAAGGTGATTGGGAAGGCTTTTGGCAAGCGGGATTTAGTATCGGTACTGCATCGGGAATAGGCTTAATCGGTAAGGTGTCAATTGATGCGGAGCGACCTGACAAAAGTGGTAACGACAGTTTTCCTTCTAACCATACAGCCAATGCTTTCGCTTCGGCAACAAATTTATACTTACGCTATGGTTGGGAGGCGGGCTTGCCAGCTTATGGCGTTGCAGCACTGGTGGGTGTAGGGCGTGTGGAAGCAAAAAAACACTATTGGCGTGACGTTCTTGCTGGTGCAGCTTTAGGTACGCTGAGCGCCTATGTCCTCACCGATGCTTATGATGAAAATGTTCAGCTTTTACCGTGGGTAAGCAGTGAAGATGTGGGTGTATTGCTGACTTATCATTGGTAAACTTCTGCGACCACGATCAAAAGAGCCTCGGCATACCCGAGGCTCCTGTTTTATCATTTTCTTTTCTATGCGCAGTCTTTAGAACTGAGCTTTAATCCAAATCATACGGTGGTCTGAAGAGACATCTTTGCCATTGCCGTACTTACCGATGCGATCGTCGTTAAACAGCTTACGACCTTCTTCATATGACGCTGCCCAGTAAACACCAGAATCAGCCACGTTTAGGTTTGCTGATGGCATCGCATAGTCAACACCAAGGCCGAATGTAGACGTAATGCGGTTTGGAATTGGATGTGTTGAGTTTTTGTCCACAGCATGCTCGGCTGCACCATAGCTCGTTGGATAAAGCTCACCATTCATCACATCTTGGTTTACCAAGGGGTCATTGTGGAAGTCTTGCATGATTTCACTGAAGCCATCGCCATCCAGTGGATCAAGGTTCTGGTCACCCATCATCACAAACTTCGCACCTTCAGCTAAGCCACCTTTGTTGCCTGCGTCATCGTAGAAGTACTCTTTACCTTGAACGTAGTGATGCCAAAACGCAACTTCAGCACCATTTTGTACTTTGTTTTTGCCTGGATCGAATACTGGTGGCGTTGGGTGAGACATCAACAGATGAACTACTTCATCACCTTTCTCAGTAGGGATGATAATTGGGGCATCTACGTGGTTTTTAGAAGATAGACGAACAAGATCCCACTCTTCAGCGGTGTACCATTCATCACCACACTGCATGCCCTCAGGAATGGTTTGTGAACCGTCACAGATCGTAATGGTTGGGATTTTTGCGCCTTCCATGTCTTTCCATTTGAATTCTTGGAAAGTACGTGTGTTTTCTGTGTCAATTTTGTACTTAGACATCAATGCGAACGCGTATTGACCGTGGTAGAAACCAAAGCCCCAAGCATCACCCGGTAGCTGACCTGCAGTACCGTTGTTGTCTAGATCAAGACCGCTGTTTAAGCCCGTGTTTGTTGAGTAAGACTCGGTGTAAGGATATTCGATTGGGTCTAGATTCGCTTCGCCACCTGCACCTTCAAGGCTTTGTGCTATGGATAGGTAGTTTTTCTGGAAACCTTCCAGTGCGACTTTATCTTCTCCAGTACCATCATTGTTGAATTCCGCCATCATAAGAACATCTGGACGGTTTTTTTGAATGATGGCTGCAACGTTACGAATTTGAATGACTTTTTCAGCCATTGTTTTGTCTGCGTCCGCGATTGTGCCGTCAAGGTAAGCGGTGACAAGTTCAGTTTGTTTGGCTGGTTCAACTTGCATTTCTGCAACAAGATCTTCAAAAGTACTGCGATCAAAAGAGAGGTTATAAGTGGCGATCTTTACTTCTTTAGGTTGAACATCTACGTATTCAGTGTCGTCGTTACAGCCAGTCAGTAGCGCAGCGCCGATTAGAAGAGCAAGAGGGGTTTTGATGTATTTCATTAGTATGCAATACCTTATAATTGGGTTCGCGAAAATACTAAAGTTATCAGTAATTTTTGTAAGTGACCCCTGTCACACAAACGATTGCCTGCTTACACAAATGCACAAATTTTGTGTGATTTGTGCAATAAACGCATCATTTTCAACACCAGAAGGTTATAATTAAACTGTTAAATAATGATGTCTATTTTATTTAATTGTTTTAGATTTATATTTTGTATGGTCCGATGTGGACGGATTTTGTTCATTATCAATCCGAGTTTTAGTAGTCGGAGATTTTCTTTATACTAAAACACCAATAGAAGTGAGGACGACCTCACCGCTCTTATCACAATCGGGGACGACCCCAATCATTTGGAATCTCTCAATGGCTTGGGCAATTCTTTTTCTTGCTGGACTATGTGAAGTCGCATGGGCAGTTGGGCTCAAATACACGGAAGGTTTTACTAAGCTAGCACCATCAGCATTCACTATTGGATTTATGTGTTTAAGCTTCTGGTTACTGGGTATAGCGCTTAGAACGTTACCGCTAGGTGTTGCTTATGGAGTTTGGGTTGGTATTGGTGCGATAGGAACCGCTATTGCCAGTATCTATTTATTTAATGAGCCAGCAACGTTAATCAAGCTTATCAGTTTGTTGCTGATTGTTGCCGGTATTGCGGGCTTAAAGTATGCGGCTTAAGGTCTCAATCACCGATAAATAAAGCCAGAGTCAGACTCTGGCTTTTCGCATTTCAATGTAGGAGCTTGCCTTGTTAGCGTTTGATAAATGGCAACTTTAAGTGCTGTCCAAATACGTTGACAAGCGCGCCTGTAACAATCAGTGCTCCCCCTAAGTAAGTCCAAGCGGACGGTAACTCACCAAAGAATAGGATCCCTAGCAGTACAGAGAATATGATTTGGACATACGAGTAAGCAGATGCTTTGCCGGCTTCTTGAGTCTGCATTGCTTTGGTTAACCCAAGTTGACCAATTTGAGTGAACACGCCAACGAGCACAAGCATCATAGTAAGATACAGATTCGGAATGACAAATTGACCACCCATTAAAACAATGGACGCAGGCAATGCTACCAGCGGGAAATAGAAAATAATCACCGAACTGTCTTCAGTTTGACTCAACTTTCGGACAATAACGTACGCGATTGAGCTACCAAACGCACCTAATAGCGCGATCATTACGCTAAACATAGGGAGCACATGTTCAGTGCCGGCACTTGTTTCAGGTTTCACGATCACATATACCCCTAACACACAAAGGACGATGCATACTAGTGTAGAAAACTGGATGCGCTCTTTAAGAAAGAACATCGCAAGCAGAGCGGTAAAAACAGGGTGGATATATTGAAAAATGGTTGCTTCTGCCAAAGGTAAGGTCGTTACAGAGTAATAGACACACATCAGGGCCATAGTGCCAACCGCACCACGAGCAAACAATAGTGCTTTGTTGTTCCCCCACACTGAAATGCGTTTTCTCTTTACATCTAGGTAGCTGATGACTAATGAAACCAGCGCCCTAGCTGCAACAATTTCAAAAACGGGGATGCCGTGTAAACTAACGTGTTTGACAGTCGCAGACATAAGCGCAAAGCCAAAGGCTGATAGCACCATAAAGCGTACGCCAATGGGAATCATAGAGTTCAGTGAATTAGGCATCGTACAGTTCGTTTATTGCGGAAGATCGGACTTTAGCATACAAAATGGTCAAATAGATCAGTATGTTGTAAATATGGTTATTTCTCTAATTTATACAAGATACACTGACAACGTCCTAGGGATAAAGAATTGCATAAGGAGAAGTGTATGATACCTATACAAGCCACGCACGTGTCTGGCGTCGTAATTTCCGAATTTGATGGTGTAAAAAAGATGCTGTTACTTAAGCGTGTCAAAGGAGGGTATTGGTGTCATGTTGCTGGTGGTATTGAAGAAGGGGAAACGGGTTGGCAAACACTCATTCGAGAATTGAAAGAGGAAACGAAAATCGAAGGGGTAGAGCTTCATAGTGCTGATTTTTTGGAGCAGTTTTATGAGGCGCACAAAAATCGAATCATGGTTATTCCTTGTTTTGTCATTTTTTGTAAACCAGAACAACATGTTACGCTTAATCACGAACACACTGATTACCGATGGTGTACGCTAGCAGAAGCCAAACAGCTTACGCCTTTTGCAAACCAACATCATCTCTATGAACATGTATGGAAATATTATGTTGAAAGCGTTCCGACACAATTTACGCTTATCAGTCAGATATAATTTTACTCGGTTGCTGTTAGGTTCATGCATTAATGGAATAAGATCCGAGCTGCAACTCTAACTTCATCGATACGATAATAGTAAGCGTGTTGCATTTATGTTAACGTTAAGGCGAAAGCACGGCATTAACGGTATTCAGGTGCATGAGGAGAATGATCATGAATGCGATAGTAGACGTCGAAGTTGGCTACTCATTACGTAAGACACTGGATAAGCTTAAGGCAGCCTACAATGTTGAGCCTTACCCAAGTATTGACGTGAGAAAGCAAAAGCTTGCTCTCCTCAAGCAAACTATCCTAGATAATCAGCAAGCGCTCGTCGATGCATTGAGCGCTGATTTTGGTTATCGCTCAGAATTTGATACGGCAATGACCGATGTTCTACCAACGATTTCTCAAATCAACTACACCTTAAAACGCCTAAACAGATGGTGTAAGCCAAGCCGTCGCCATGCCGGTTTACTCATGGCGCCGTCCAAAGTCTCGGTTGAGTATCAGCCAGTGGGGGTAGTTGGTATTATTTCACCGTGGAACTTCCCGGTTATTTTGAGCTTATCGCCATTAGTCACGGCACTTGCTGCGGGTAACCGTGTGATGATGAAGTTAAGTGAGTTCACGCCAGAGACCAATAAGGTTATCGCAGAGATTTGCCGTGCATTGCCTGAAGATGTCGAGGTGGTGGAAGGTGAAGCCGACGTGGCTCAAGCGTTCAGTAAATTGCCGTTTGATCATTTATTGTTTACTGGTTCGACGAACGTGGGTCGAGCGGTCGCCAAAGCCGCCGCTGAAAACTTAACCCCTGTGACGTTAGAACTTGGCGGCAAGTCCCCAGTTATTGTGGCGGATGATGCAAACTTGAATAAAGCCGTCGATGCAATTTTATTTGGTAAGTGCATTAACGCAGGGCAAATATGTGTCGCGCCAGATTACGCCTTTGTGCCACAACACAAAGTGGATGAGTTTGTGTCGTTGTTTCTTAAGCGTTTTGAAGCGTTGTACATCAATGGTGAGCAAGAGCAGGGCTTCTCTCATATCATTAATCAGCGTCAATACGATCGCCTGAAAGCGGTATTAGAAGATGCGAAAGCAAAAGGGGCCGATGTTCATTCCGTGGCGGAGCCAACGGTGCAAGGCCGTTGTCTGTATCCTCATTTGTTAACCAATGTGTCGTCAGACATGGTCGTGATGCAAGAGGAGATTTTTGGTCCACTGATGCCAATTAAGCCTTATAACGACATGGCTGAGGTGCTTGAATACATCAATCGGAATCAACGCCCTCTGGCGCTCTACATTATGACAGAGGACAAAGGTACGATTGAGCATATTGTACATAACACCCACAGTGGGGGCGTTGGTATTAATGACACGATTTTGCATGTTGGTGCCGAAGATGCACCATTTGGTGGTATTGGTGAATCGGGACTGGGGCATTATCATGGTGAAGAGGGCTTTAGAACCTTTAGTCATGCAAAGACGGTGTTTCATACGCCAACTTGGCTACCACGTGTTAGCATGCTTATGGAACGTCGCGGTATAGCGATTAAAGCGTTACAAAAGTTTTTCATTCGTTAGATAACGCACTATTTCAAAAAAGGAAACCGCCTAATCAGGCGGTTTTTTTAGTCGAGCGAACGGTCACCATCTACGCGAGTGACCGTCGATTGACTTATTCTACACAGCTCCAGCCAGTGGTATCGATGGAGTTAATCCAGTCAGCGATGAGCTGAACCCCTTCATCATGCACCACGTGGCGTCCAAGCTCTGCCACCACCACCTACGCTGAAGTTGTCATTGATACGGTAGGCAATGGCAGGATTAAAAATGACGCTCTCTAAACTGGTTTCCCCACCAATCGGCCCTGCAAGGTAATCATCCGGGTATTCGGTCGCTAATCCAAAATCGGTAAATATGCCTAAGCCCCATGACCAAGAATCATTAATTGGTGCAGCAATATAAAACGAAGGGACGATGACGTTATCGACTACGTCGTTGTGAGTGAGTAGGTTATTAAACGAATCTGACTCACCATTACCCGTCACTCGTACTTCCGGCATGATATAGGATGCGCCAACAGATAACTCATAAGATTGAAACATCGTGATGGCAGCAGCGTTATGAGCAACCACTGACGCTCCATCGGCAATAGCGGCTTCACCTGCGTTGGCTCGACCTAAACCAGCTGCGGAGTGTTCAGATAACTGAAATCCTGCGGCATATAAGTTAGGTGAGCTTAGTACTATAGATATCGCAAGAACGATTTTTGCATTCCTTGTCTTCATATCACTCTAAACTCCATGTGTTTTTTTAGGATGCGTTCTTTATTAAAGTGCTCACAAAACTAGATTGAACTTAAATGATTTAGGAAAGGGCACCACCTAAAACATAAATCCATTTAACAATTGTGTAATGTTGATTTTTTGAAATTGTCACACCAGTCTCATATACAGCATGACTAATATTAATGCTGCTAAGTATATGTAATGATTATGAATATGATGTTTTCTTATGTTCGGAATAGGTCGAGGAACCTTAGTGACTGTTTGAGGGAGAAGGTTGGGTTGGTGGCTACATGTTAATAGAACGTGATTTTGAGGAAGCTAGAAGTTAGTACGTATGTTTAAAACGGATGTTTAATAATTGTTCGCGTTGATCGTTCGCTAGTGTGTTGAAATGTGCTTACCCTAGGTGAAACCGCGCTAAAATAATTTTTCAATTAGAGTTTTTACTTAAGATTAATTGCATCTACGGCGATATATTGAATGGTTGTCCAACAATGATGTTACAACTGCGCAATATGCGGTGTGGGCTGAATGACGAGGCTTGAACTTGAGGAAGGATAAAGGCTCTTGTTCTGTTGTCATACCCAAGCATCTCAAGGTGACTTGAGTGGATAAACAAGAGCCTAAGCTTGATTAATGGAACACTTCACTACTAAAGCGTAAATAACGGCTTTCCCCCATCAACTCTTTAAAGGCCTCTTTATCGAGTTTGATTAAGGTTTCGTGGTCACCCGCTTCGAGGTAAACATAATCTAAGTTGCCTAATACCTCATCACAAACCGTTAATATATGATAAGCGCTACCCACAGGCGGAATGGCTCCGTTTTCGCAATCAGTGAACATACGGTAAACCTCGCGCTCCTTCACGAGATGAAATGTCGCATTAAATTCATCATTGAGTCGAGATAAACTGATTTTATTGTTGGCAGGCAATACTGCCATTACATGACGACCTTGATGATCTTCTAAAATCACCCCTTTGGCCAAATTGTTAAGTGGGACACCTGCAGCAACGCCACTTTGCAGTGAACTGTGACTGTGGCTGTGATTAACGGTCTGAAAATGAATATGGTGTTCAGTCAAATAGTGGTCGAGTCGGTTAGAAATAGGCATAGTCGCCTCCATCGGTTTGAGCCCCATAACATAGTATAGGTGACTCTAAGGAATACTGGCGTAACAAAGATACTGTTCTACGATTACTGAAAGCTCGTGAAGAACAGGATGTGATAAGAGGAAACCAATATGCGTAAGCCAGTGATTGCGGATAACAAACCGATAAAAGTTGAGTTAAAACAAGGTGAGGAGTATTCCTACTGCCGATGTGGAAAATCAAAATCACAGCCTTTCTGTGACGGGTCTCATGTTGGAACCGGATTTAAACCCATGGACTTTATTGCCGAAAAAGACGAAGAAGCGTGGCTGTGTCAGTGTAAATATACGGCCGACGCTCCATTTTGTGATGGTAGCCACAAGCAATTTTCGACGGATCAAGTTGGTCAGGAAGGGCCTGAAATAAAATCAGGTGACCATTCGAGCCCAATTGCAATCGCGACTCAAGAAGAACCCACTGTTGAGTTTATCCACCAATTAGCAAGAGAAGGGTTGTCTAAATTGGGGCATCATGGCCCAATGACGTCAATGGGCGTTCCAAGACATTTATTACCACATTGGGATGACTTACAAGTCATGGTCGCTCAAATGGCGACAAAACCCTTGATGGAAGAGGTACCTGTAGCGACGGAGCTTGTTATTGGCCCAAAAGCGAAAAAGCCATTGGTACTGAACATTCCTTTATTTGTGTCTGATATGAGCTTTGGCTCACTCTCCGAAGAAGCGAAAGTGTCACTCGCAAAAGGCGCGGAATTAGCCGGAACGGGTATTTGTTCCGGTGAAGGAGGGATGTTACCTGAAGAGCAACAAGCCAATTCGCGTTATTTCTATGAACTTGCGAGTGCTCAGTTTGGCTACGATGAATCCAAGCTCGTCAATGTGCAAGCGTTCCACTTCAAAGGTGGGCAAGGGGCGAAAACAGGGACAGGTGGCCATCTTCCAGGCAACAAAAACGTAGGGAGAATTTCTCAGGTACGGGGTATACCTGAAGGGCAGTCCGCCATCTCTCCCCCGACATTTAAAGATCTCCACACCGCGCAAGATTTCAAAAAGTTTGCTGACCGAGTACGTGAAATCACGGGCGGTATTCCCATCGGTTTTAAATTGAGTGCGAACCATATTGAAGAAGACATTCAGTTTGCGCTTGACGCGAGTGCGGATTACATCATTCTTGATGGCAGAGGCGGTGGTACGGGAGCGGCTCCTGCAATGTTCCGTGATCATATTAGTGTTCCAACGATACCGGCACTTGCAAGAGCGAGACGGTATCTCGATGCACAAGGTGTAGGTGACCGTGTCACGTTAATTGTCACTGGGGGCTTACGTGTGCCGATGGATTTTGTCAAAGCCATGGCATTAGGAGCTGACGGTGTGGCGATTTCTAACAGCGCGATGCAATCCATAGGGTGTGTCGCTGCTAGGATTTGTAATACCAACAATTGTCCTGCCGGTATTGCCACGCAGAAAGCCGATTTAAGGCAGCGTTTAAACGTCGATAAAGCTTCTCATCAGCTAAACAACTTCTTTGCTGCATCCGTTGAGATGATGCAAGTGATGGCAAGAGCGTGTGGTCATCACTCATTGAGTCAATTTAACCTGAATGATTTATCTACCTGGAATCGGGATATGGCGAAGCTATCGGGCGTTAAATATTCGGGGGTAAACGAGTGATGCGCGCGCAGACCCTTTACGAGATCGATATGACATTTGTGTTCGAATTGCTCACCCAGTAACTGGTATACAAGTAACTCGCTTTGATAGGTGCGATGTCAAAGAAGGTAGGGCGCATTGATATTAAAATGACTGAAAATTTGTCGCTGTTGTTTTTATATGACCACCAATGATATCCAAGCCAAAATTGCGAGTTTTTCTTGCATAGAGGAAGCTTTAGATTATTTCGACATGAGTTTTGATAGCCGCTTTATTAACACGCATCGTGTTGAACTTGTTAAGCGCTTTAATGGCTATTTGATTTTGACTAAGCCGGATGATTGGTTTTCAGCGCGGCGTGCGTTGAAAAATGCTTACTGTAAAGTGCAGCGAAATCAATTAGATAAAATTACTCGCTCTGCCTGCCGGGGCTGTACCTCGTGTCAGAGACGCTAACCTAAGATGCAGAACACCGTTTAACGTAGTGAAGCTTCTTAGTATACCCATGGGACTAACCGATAGCGCACACGTTGTACATAGTCACGATACCCCGGCAACTCTTCTTGTAGAGTTTGATCTTCAAGTGTGGTTCTGATCACAGTGATGATGGATGCCACTATTGCTGGAATCAGAGTCCATACAGAACTTAGGGCAAGAACAATACCGAACAGTGCAACGAGATTCCCTGCATAACCCGGATGCCGCACAAAGCGGTATGGGCCGCTGTCACACACCGTATGCCCTCGATCAGTCTGGATACGTACCACGCTGGAGAAAAAGCGATTCTCTGCCAATGCCCATGCGGAAAAAGTATAACCGAGCGAGATCAGAGTGAAGCCAGTCGCGATGAGCCATAGTGGAAATTCAGAAGACCAGTTATAACGGTGGTCTAGCCCTGCCACAATGGTCATAGGAAATGTGATACTCACCGCCATCAGCGGTGCAAGTACTTTGTCCCAAGCTTTTGCATTTTGGATGTTTTCAATATTCTGTCTTTCAGCTGTTAATCCGGGATGTCGTTGCTCTGCCCACATACGACTAGCAACTCCCTCAACTAAGAACAGCATTAAAAATAACCACGCCTGCAACCAGCCGATGTCGCCACCACAGATAAATAGGATCAGTGGGATCAAGAGATACACCGTAATTAACCTGAGCCACTGGCGCAGGGAAACGGTTTGGGTTGCTTGTTCATTAACCGTCTTTGATGACATTCCACATTCCCTTCCTTAAAATAAAATCGATTTGCGTGCGCGCTTAACTATCAGTTCAGGGGGGCTGAAAGAAGTGGTGCTTATCTGATCCTAGCCTCCTCCTTCTAACAGGTTAGATCGTTCATTACCGAAACACACAGTGAAGCATTAGATGACTTAAGGCACTTCATAGACAGTGTCAGTGTAAGGGGGGACTAGACATTTGCGGCAGGCAGGACGGTGTTGATACAACGTATAAGATGATGTCGTCAGTGAGGAGTGGAGATAGCCGATTTGAATGATCGGCCTATCATGTTCTGCCTAGTCAGATGAGGTAGCGATGGACAACTTATTTTGTATGGATCTCAGGGGGAGGTTGTAGCAATGCATCTAACTCTTCTCTGGTCAGTATCTCATTAGGACTCATGTTGTTAGGCTCATCCTCAAGCGCCAATTTCGTTTGGTTAATTAGGTATCTCTTTTGTGTTGGCGTTAAATCTTGCAGAGTGCTGAGCAAGTTTTTAAATCTACTGGGCTTCATCGTAAAATCCCTATACAAGCGAAAGCAAAGGTGTTGGTTGCTAATTTATTTTATTGATTAATAAGGCTAAGTTTTGGATTGTTTGTGATATTAGCCTTAACTGAAATAGTATCCAAACTACGCAGGCTCGGACAATTTAGATTAAAAATAGTAATCAAATTGCATAATTGCAAGTCTATCGTTGCATATATTGAGTATAGGGGCGAGATGCCCCTTATTTGTTAACCGTCTTTGTTAACCGTCGCTAAATTTGTTTAGACACCTGTTCTGCTCGCTTAAACAGTTCATTGACCTTTTTCATTGCTCGTCCTTACTTGTGCGATTAGTAACATAAACCACATGAAAAGCTTACGAACTCACGATATCCTAGGGGGATAATAAGACAGCGCCATGTAGATGGCAGAAAGTGAATTCGAATGAAGTTTATCCATACCTCAGATTGGCACCTTGGCCGACAGTTTCATAACGTCTCTTTGCTTGACGATCAGCAAGCGGCTCTTGAACAGTTAATCCAATATATCGAAAGCAATCCTGTAGATACGGTGGTGGTTGCCGGCGATATCTACGATCGCTCAGTTCCACCGACTATTGCCATTGAGCTACTAAACCGCGTGGTGAAGCGAATCTGCGGTGAGTTAAACACGCCCATGATTTTGATCTCCGGTAACCATGATGGTGCTGAGCGATTGGGCTTTGGTTCAGAGCAAATGAAAACAGCGGGGTTGCATATCATTAGTAACTTTGAAGATATGCTGACGCCAGTCGTTATCGAAACGAAATCGGCTGGAAAGGTGGCTTTTTACGGCATGCCTTATAACGATCCTGAGCAAGTTCGTTTTGCTTACCAAGAACCAATTTCGACGCACGACCAAGCACATAAACTTCTCGCCGAGAAAATCACAGAACAATTCAACCCAGAGCAACACAACGTGTTAGTGAGCCACTGTTTTGTGGATGGCGCAATGGAGTCAGACTCTGAGCGTCCACTGTCGATTGGTGGTTCCGACCGCGTCAGTCACGAGCACTTCCTTAACTTCGATTATGTGGCGTTGGGGCACTTGCATCAGCCACAGAAAAAAGGCGAAGAGTACATTCGTTATTCTGGTTCATTGATGAAATACAGCTTTGGTGAGCAGAACCAAAAGAAAGGTTTCACGCTGGTGGAAATCGACCAAAACGGTTTTGTCTCGGCAGAACATGTCGAACTCACTGCGCCTCATGAAATGCGAATCATTGAAGGTGAACTTGAACAAGTGATAGAGCAAGGTAAAACGGATCCGAAAAACGAAGACTACTTGCTGGTGCGCTTAATGGATAAGCATGCGATTTTAAATCCCATGGAAAAGCTACGTGCTGTTTACCCAAATGTTTTGCACCTAGAAAAGCCTGGGATGTTGATTGGTGTTGAACAAGAGATGGCGCAAGCGAAATTGGCGAGAAGTGAGATAGATATGTTCCGAGACTTTTTTACGGAAGCGCAAGACAGCCAATTATCGCAAGAACAAGATCAAGCGATCAGCGACATCATCAAACAACTTTCTCAGCAAGCTCAGTAAGGACCAAACATGAAACCGATTAAACTGACAATGCAGGCTTTTGGTCCGTTTGCTCAAGCAGAGACCATCGAGTTCGACAAGCTTGGTACTAACCCTCTGTTTCTGATCAATGGTCCTACTGGTTCCGGTAAAACCTCGATTCTCGATGCCATTTGTTTTGCTCTTTATGGTGAAACGACGGGTAATGAGCGGCAAGGCATTCAAATGCGTTGTGATATGGCTGCGCCTACGTTACTGACCGAAGTGACACTAGAATTCTCTTTGCACGGTAAATCTTATCGAGTGATTCGCTCACCAGAACAAGAAGCACCAAAGGCACGCGGTGAGGGCATGACAGTACGTAAGCATACCGCAGCTTTGTATGAGATTACGGACGAAGAAAAGCTCATCACTAGCAAAACAACGCAAGTAAAGACGGAAGTGACCAATATTATTGGCTTAAACGAAACTCAGTTCCGCCAAGTGATGGTGCTGCCACAAGGTAAGTTTCGAGAGTTGTTACTTGCGACGTCCAAAGAACGTGAAGAGATCTTTGGACAGCTATTCCAAACGGACATTTACAAGAAGATTGAATATGCGCTGAAAGACAAAGCGAGTGCCATTAGTAAAGCCAAAGACGAGTTTGATAACCAAATTCGAGGCGCACTGCAGGTAGCTGGTGTTTCTTCTGAAGCGGAGTTAACAGAGCAGCGTGAAGCGTTATCTGTTCAATTTGAAACCGTGCAAAAGCAAGAGCAAGAATCTCTGGCGCAATTAAACACGGTAAAAACTGACCTGCAAAAAGCAGAAGCATTGAGCAATGAGTTTAAAAAGCGCGAGCAAGCCGAAATTGCATTGAAGCAACATTTGCAGCAGAGTGATGCTATTTCCTTTCGTCAATTGCAGTTAGACAATGCGAAGAAGGCAAGCAAGATTGAGTTGCCTTATGTCACGTTACAAAACGCCTCAAAACAAACGCATGAGCTTGAGCAAAAGGTGGCTAAGCTTTCTCAAGATCTCACTGTCGCAGATGAAGCGGTAAAAGCCAAAGAAGGCGCATTGCAAACCGCGAAAGAACAAGCGGCGCAATTGCCAAAACTGACTGAGCATCAATACCAACTTGAAAGCATGAAAGGGAAGTTGGTTGAAAAATCAGAGCTAGAAAAAGCCATAAATGCGGGTTTGACGCAAAAGTCTGAGTTTGAAGCAACGCTGAAGAAATATATCGCTTTGAAAGAGCAGTTAACGCTAGAGGCGCAACAAGGTCAGAAGTCACTGGATCAAGCTCGAGTCGATGTTGCAAGTATTGGCAGCGTAGAGGCGGAGATAAAACAGCAACAACGTTTGATGCAAGACCTACAGAAGCTTAATGGCTTAAACCAAGACCTGGCGAAACTGGATGCGCTGACGCCGAGCAAACAAGCTTCGGTTGACCAAGCAAAAGCAAGATACATAGAACTTCAACGCTCAGCAGATACCCTTGAGCTAAGCTGGCACAATGCTCAAGCTGCGGTTTTGGCTCAGCGCTTACAAGCCGGTGAAATGTGTCCGGTGTGCGGTAGTGTAGAACATCCTCACCCCGCTCAATTTGTTGGCGAAGAGGTAACAAAAGAGCAAGTTCAAAACGCTCGGAACACAGAGCGAGAAGGGCAAGTTGCTCTGAACCAATTGAACAATCAGTTGGAGCAGCACAATATCGCAATCGGACAATACAAGCAGCAAATTGAGCAACTATCTGATGAACTCGGTCAAAACGCAGCATTGGATTTAGGCATGTTACAAGCGTCCATGCAGCAGTTCAACGAACGTTTACAGCAACTGTCTTCGATTAACTTGGTTCATTTGGAACAAAGCGTCAATGAGTTAAACCAGCGTTGCATCACTGGTGAAAGTAAGATCAATGATCTGCAAAACCAGATGGCAGCGAATGAATCGACGATAAAAGTGAATCAAGAGCAATTGGTTAAACTGTCTGCTTCGTTAGATGCCAAGTACTCGTCACTTGAAGTGCTTGAACAAGATATTGCTGCGATTCAAAAACAGATTGCGGCGTTAAATTCAGCCTTAGAGACTGCACAAAATCATTTGCAACAAGCGGTGCTGACAAAGACCAATATTGAAAGCCAACTGACAACCCATCAACAGTGGTTGAATGAGGCACTAGAGCGTTTGAACACAGCCAAAGCTGATTGGGAGCAAGCGTTGCAGGCGAGCGCATTCGAGGATGAAGCGCAATTCCTAGTAAGTAAAGTTGATGAAGCCGAGATGCAGGTTTGGCAGCAAGAAATTGATGCGTTCAAACAGACTCAAATCAAGCTAGAACAAACTTTGGCAGACTTGAGTTCAGAGTTGAAAGAGTTGGCGTTGCCTGATTTAGAAGGGCTTAACGTTAAGTTAAACAGTGTTCAGCAAGGTTACGTTGAAGCGCGCAATCAGCTTGATAGCACGCGCTCTTTGTTTGAACGTCTAGAGAAAGTCCGCAATGACATCGTGATGTTACATGACAAGAACACTAAGTTAGAAGACGAATACAAAGTGTTTGGTACCCTGTATGACGTTGCTAGCGGTAAAACGGGCAGTCGTATCAGTCTGCACCGATTTGTCCTTGGTGTGTTATTAGACGATGTGTTGATACAAGCGTCACAGCGTTTAAACCTGATGAGTAAAGGCCGTTATATCTTGGCTCGTAAAACGGAAGGTTTTAAAGGTGCCGCTGGACGAGGATTGGATTTGGTGGTTGAAGATAGCTACACAGGTAAAACACGTGATGTCGCGACGTTATCAGGTGGCGAATCTTTCATGGCAGCGTTAGCGTTAGCACTCGGTCTGTCTGACGTTGTTCAGTCATACAGTGGCGGTATTCGTTTAGATACGCTATTTATTGATGAAGGTTTTGGCAGCTTAGATCCGGAGTCTTTGGATCTTGCGATTCAAACGTTGGTCGACTTGCAACAAACGGGTCGTATGATTGGTGTGATTTCTCACGTATCTGAACTGAAAGAGCAAATGGCGCAGCGCATTGACGTTGAACCATCACGACTAGGATCCAAGGTTTCTGTAAAGTCTCAGATGGAGTTTGATTCTTAATCGGTGTCGCAGATACCAAAAATCCCGCTAAATTATCGTATAAAATGGCGGGGATTTTGGGTGCTCAGTTTCGGAAGCTCTTACTGTTCGCAGAAGCGACCTTCATTCGGTGATTGCGTAATTGCATATTCACCATCTAGGTTTCGGTAGATAACCGTGTTCCAAACTGAGCCGTCATTCAATTCAAACTCTATCGCGTAGTTCACACCACTGACAATTTGTGCATGAACGGACAAGATCTGTTTAAACGAAGCGAGAGTTTTTATTTTTTTTAGGACAAAGGCCATAGCCTTTTGAGCGTCTGGGGTAGCATCGAACTCGTTCCACCCACCTGGCATATTTCCTTGTCTATCACATACATCTGCCGAGGTTGTTGGCTGTGTAGTTTCATCCTGAGTGTTTTGTTGGCATCCGACGAGCAAAATCAAGATTGCGAAAGCTGACACTGTTTTTAATTTCATTCAAGAACCTCTATTCTGCAAGCGCCCATTATATAGGGTGGCATTCCTGCTTAATGTCTACGTTGTGCCAACTTTTTATATGAATCAAGTTAAATTCTGAGGTTTAGTCGAAAATCTGTACTTAAAGCAGTACGAGTGTCGTGAATTCGGTTCTTATGCGACAGGAGGGCAAGTACTTTGAATAAAGAGATGGTAGCGTAATACTTGTACTTACGTTTTAGTTTACAGTGTAAAGGATACGGATCGTGGTTAAATCAAGTAAAGTTGAAATGCTGAATTCTACGGTCTGGCCTCTCAATTTTTGGGTACAAAAAATGAAAGATAATACGCAGGCCTATAGATTCGAGATCGCGACTGACGATAAGGGAGTTCGTGGACTTTTACTATAATATCTATGTGCGCGGACTCATATACTGCGTCATTGCATCCCCTAATATGGCAAATGAGTTTTTCGCTTCAATGGATTTTATAAAAAGACAAAAGTGGATTTTGGAGAATAGTTGGTAGTCACGTGAATATGTACGGTCAAACTAACGAAAATCGGCTTTCAGTTTTCAATCGCCTGCTGTTGGGTGTAGATAATATGGTAAAAATAATAAGGTAATACCATGCAATCAACTCATTGGATTCAACTTTGCTTACGCGAGCTTGATGGCGGTGAACTCAATATCACGATATACAAGGGCGAAAATGCGTATGAGCTTTCAGTCGTTGGTAATCGGGAGCCCTCTATCCATTCTGCGATCGAATACAAAAACGGTGAAGTGCACTCTTATCTAAAACTTACCCCAATTTATCAATAGCAATTTAACAAGGACGGGCACCACAATATGGACATTGTATTTGTAAGACATGGTGTGCCAGATTTTTCGTTAGCGGATGAGAGGCAAATGACCCAACTGGAGAAGGACTATGCGCCACTCTCTCGAGATCATTTGCCGGTGCTGCAAGAGAAACTCAATCATCCAATCTTCGATGAAGCTGAAATCATCATAAGCTCACCTTATACGCGTACTCTTCAAACTGCAGAAATTCTCAATCGTCATCGCGGTTTGTCATTGTTTGTTGAGCATGACTTGAGAGAGTGGCGCGCTGACAAAGAGGGCGGCTACATTACGTTGAATGAAAGAGACCGACGCTGGTACGAATACCGAGAGCAGTTAAAAGCTTGTATTCCAATGACTGATACCCGCTACGAACATGTTGACGAGCTAAAAGCACGAGCGGAGTCGGTGCTGGAGCGTTACCGCCAATATCGAAAGGTTGTTGTCGTGAGCCACTTTAATGTGTTTGAAGCACTACAAGGTTTCCAAGAGGTGGGACTGTCTTGCGGAGAATTTAGACTCATTAGTGTTTGATCGATTTCTTCTCTTCTATAGTAAAATCAGTCACTAATTCACTTTCAGGTTGCTAAATGAAATCTCTCAAACTACTTCTGCTTTTATCTCTTGCGACGCTGTTTGGCTGTACTTCAAAGCCGGATGGCGTTGAGCCTGTTAATAACTTCGAACTTCGACCATATCTAGGTAAGTGGTATGAAATTGCGCGTCTTGATCATTCCTTTGAACGTGGTTTATCCAAGGTGACGGCTGAATATGAGCTTCGTGAGGACGGAGGCGTAACGGTCATCAACCGCGGTTATTCAGAAGAAGAACAAGCGTGGACGCAAGCTGACGGCAAAGCGTATTTCGTTGAAGATAAAAATACAGGTCACTTAAAAGTGTCATTCTTTGGTCCATTCTATTCGTCTTACATCGTGTTTGAGCTAGGGGAGAAGTACGACTATGCCTTTATCTCTGGCTTTAATCATGACTACTTGTGGCTACTTTCACGCACGCCAACAGTAGATGCCGCCACCATCGAACGCTTCAAACAAGTTGCGAAAGCAAAAGGCTTTAAACTAGACGAGCTAATTCTTGTTGATCAAATTCAATCAACACTTGGTCAATAAGGTACACAGAAGAAAAAATAATCGATAAAAATCGTTTAAAGACGCGAGACATGGTGCCATCAAAACGAGGATCCAAACCTGTTGCGGTCCATTAACTTGGGGAGAGTTCTACTTTCAAACTGAAATATGCAACAACGTATATACTAGTAAAGATTATGTTTGTGTCTGCATGATTGTTCATGACGTTATGTCTCATAAAACGAAGTGACCAAATTTAACGTATCACTATTTTTAATCTAACAAGTAAGGATAAGGAAACCAATGTCATTTTTAGAACGAATTGGAAAAGCACTCGAACCCCTTATGCTTGTCATGGGGTTAATCAGCCCAATTGCCACAATGCCTCAGTTGTATAAACTGTACTTCTCTCACAGTGAGCATGCTTTAGGCTTATCACTCACCACTTGGTTGCTTTATTCGTTTATCGCACTTCTGTGGACTATCTATGGCATTTATCACAAGAATCCGACCATTTGGGTAGGAAACTGTTTAGGGTTTCTGATGTATGTCGCCATGGTGGTAGGCATCATTCTTCACACCGGCGGTACTTTCTAGAAGAAATATGCGCGCAGATTTTTGTCTTTGATACTTGGCTTGTAAACGGGTAAAAGTAAGTGGGCAAATTTTAGATAACTTCTGCAATTGCAAAGCACTCGGTTTACCGACAAAGTAATGGCCAGCTTCACTCATCGACTATAACTTGAACTTTCTCTCTTTGTTACACCAGGACCCTTAAATGTCAAAATCTGACGCTTCTTCTACTAGTGAATTCATTGATAATTTTGTGGCGCCGGAGTGTCAGGCTAGGGTAGAGATCCTTTATCAAGATGCGGATATTTTATTGATTGATAAGCCGAGTGGTTTGTTAAGTTTATCGGGGAAGAATCTGCTTAATTGGGATTCAGTGCATTATCGTTTAGTGAACGGGCAAGGTGCTAACCAGGCAAACAAAGCGACGCCTACTTTTGTCGATGCTAAATTGCCACATCGGCTAGATTTCGGAACTTCTGGCGTCATGGTGGTAGGGCTTAACAGTGCCGCCTCTAAGAGTCTGAACAAACAGTTTCAGGCAAGGTCAGTACAAAAACGTTATCTCGCTATGCTAGCGGGGTGGGTTGAAGCTGACCGTGGCCAAATATCTGCCCCGATTGCTAAAGATAAGGCTCTGTTTCCAAGAGTAAAGATTTGTCACTGTACGGGAAAAAGTGCCATAAGTGACTATCAGGTAATAAGCCGCTTGGATAATCCGCCTAGAACTTTAATGCAATACACTCCCATTACAGGTCGCACTCACCAACTGCGGATCCATAGCCTTGAATTTGGTCACCCCATTTTAGGTTGTGATCTTTATAACCACCCAGAGCGAAGTGATATCTCACGGCGCTTAATGCTCCATGCCAGCGATATTTACTTTACTCACCCAACCACTGGCGAGCCTATCTATGGTCATAGCCCAAATCCATTTTAAGTAATAAGAGCCTCGCCGATGCTCGCTTCGAGAATCATGACGGCGTGATTTCTATATCGGCGCTGACACTCCGGTACGTTTGATTACGCTCCAAATGTAAACAAGCGCTTTCGGAGTTATTGTTGTTGCTTGCTTTCAAGCTTACTGTTGGACATAAATGTATCAGTGACTTTGCTAAATTAGGTTTTTTAGGATTATTTTGAGTAAGGTGATTCCATGCCGTCACAATTTGGCTTGATGGCTTTGAAAATCGTTTGGTTATTTACTTGGCACAGGGTTCCATCAAGTTATATTGGTATCATTCGTACGGTTTAGCGTAAATGATCTAATATTAAATTTACCTTTGTTCTTGCAACTGGTATCACCCGACTCACTCTGCTCAGTGACACTAGAGTATTTCGACCCTCACGTTGGACTTGGGTTATCAAACCCATATTGATGATAAAACTGCGATGTACCCGCAAAAATTGCTCAGTGCTCAACTCATTTTCAAAGTTGGTCATGGTTTCTTCTGTGACTATCGTCTGTAGCTGAAATTTTCTTTGTCCCGAGACTGTTAGGTTAACTTGTTGGTAGCGGCCGATGCTCTCTATGTAGCTGATATCGCTTTCGGTGAGTCGATAGGTTGTCTTGCCATCATTAACAAGAATTTCAGGTTCCACAGCAGGTAATACCAGAGGTGGGAGGGCTTTAATCTTTTCAAGACAGCGCTCAAGTCTGGTTTGGCGAACGGGTTTTAATAGATAGTCCACGACTTTGGTTTCAAATGCGCTCAATGCGTGTTCAGAGTATGCAGTGACATAAACCAAGTGATAAGGGACATGTTCCGTTGCTTTGGCGACCATAAACCCATCCAGCCCTGGCATTTCTATGTCCATAAACACAATGTCTGGTGTCTGTTGGCAAATTGCCTCTATTCCTTGTTGCGGGTTGTTGTAACTGCCAATGACTTCAATCTCGCTAAATGAGGCCAAACTGCGCTTCAAGGCGTGAGTGGCTGCAGGTTCATCGTCAATGAGTAGCACTCGGTACACAGTATTCTCCCTAAAAGTCATGACGAATGGTGATTTTCGCGCAGCTGATGCCATCAGCAAAGTTCATCGAAAAGCTGGCGTGGTCGTATTCTAAATTCAAGGTTTCAACAATATTGTTATGACCACTGCCAGCTTCAAATGTTGGCGTTGTCGGTTCTGGCCAACGGTTGCAGACAGTAATGCAAAGTTCACCTTGGACATAGCGCGTTTTAACGTCAAGGTGAACCGGATTGATGGTTCTACTAATGGCATGCTTAATCACGTTTTCTACCAGCGGCATGATCAACATTGGTGGAATCTGCAGTGCTTGACTCTCCTTACCAATATCGATTGAGAAATGTAATCGCTCCGTAAAGCGCGCCTTTTGAATGGCTAAATAGTGCTCAATCAGTTCTATCTCATTGCTGAGTAAAATTCGCTTCTTATCGGAGATAGCAATGGTGCCTCTTAGTAGGTCACTGAGCTCAAAAATAAGCTCTTGAGCGAGTTCGGGGCGCTCAGGAATTTCACTGTGCAGCAGGTTTAGCGTGTTAAACAGAAAGTGCGGATTAGTTTGAATGCGCAGTAGAGAAATCTCAGACTCCTTTAAGGACATTTCTAGCTCCAACGCTTGTTGTTTTAACTGCCAGCTATGAACCACCATAGTGTAAATAGTCACTTGAAGTAATAGATTCAAATAGGTGAGCAGCTTTAGCCGAACTAGCTGAAACACCGTCATGGTATCAAATGCCTTTGGAGAAGGAAGGCCGCTAGAAACGATGGCAATTGCTAATGAAGCCAGACCTAAGTTGATCAGGATTTGATGTGACAATTTATAGCGATAGGTTACACCAAACTTGATATCAAATAGTCGACGCAGCAACCAAAAGAGTGCACATATTGAGAATATGCCAGTGAGAGCTCTAAAAGCTAAACTCAAAGTAATTGGTTTATCTAGCGCACTCATGATGTAGTAAAGCGACGAGTAAAGAATGACAGAGTTGATAATTGGCCATACAACTAGCAACAACAAATCATTTCTAGTAAAGGACAACTTGGCAAACAGTGTTTTCAAAGACAGTGACCTCGAGAACAGCGTTTTTAATAACTGAGATTTCAAAATATGCTCTCTAGCAATAAGGAGTCGATAGTATAAGCGAACCTGCTTCTTGTGTTGACCCACTCATGACCGAAATAGACCCACTCGTACATTTTACCATTTTGCGACAAGCCCAGCCCATTACTATGACGCATCAATGACGCTGAAATGGTTGAATGAAATGAGAGTGCCACACAGTTATAAAAATGGGCTGACTACCCTGATAGTCGCGCTGAGCCTATTCGGCTGCAAAAAAGATGAAGCACCAGAAGTCACTTCTGTGCTAATCAAACCCGTGAAAACCTTGGTTGTCAGTCAGAAACAGCACCAGGTGAGGCACTTTACTGGGATTCTCGAGGCGAACAAAACCATCGATATGAACTTTAGAATCCAAGGTGAATTGACAGACTTGCCCATTAAATCGGGGAAAAAAGTCGAAAAGGGACAACTGTTAGCTCAACTGGATAATAGCCAACAACTGATCAATAAAAAGTCTCGTAACGCCACTTTGAAACAAGCAAAAGCAGAGTATGAACGAGCACAGACACTGATCAATAAAAATGCCATTAGCCAGGCGAATTTGGATGCGTTGGAATCCCAATATATTTCAGCGCAAGCTGCATTTGAGCAAAGCGTAAAGGATGTTGAGTATACTTCGTTGCTTGCTCCTTTCTCTGGTGTGGTGAGTCATCGTTATATCGATAACTTCTCTAAAGTTACCTCATCGACCAAAATTCTCACTTTGCAAGACGTAGAACAATACAAAATCACTATCACGGTGCCGCAATCACAGTTTGTGCAAATTCAAACCGCTGATGCCGTTAAACTCAGCGCGGAAATTGAAGGCTTTTCACAGCCATTCCCACTAAAAGTCGATGAGCTCAGTGTGAGTCAGCAAAGTAGCCAGCAGATCCATGTCACTTTAGTGATGCAGCCCCCGTCTCAGCGAAGACTGTTCACAGGGACTTCGGTTAAGGTCAAAGCGGAGGCATTTGGTGTAAGCCATTCGATGGTATTGCCTAGCCATTCTGTGCTCAGTGATGGCAACGGGCATTATGTATTCGTAGTACATCCCATAACTAATCTACTCGAGAAGCGAACCGTGCGCGTAGATGGCGTCAGTGAACAAGGTATCAATATTGTCGATGGATTATCGGACGGTGAGCGCGTTGTCGTCGCTGGAGTGAGCCAGGTTCATGACGGTCAGCAGGTAAGAGTGGAGACGAAATAATGTCGATGACCGCCTTTTCTCTAAATAACAGTCGCATAACGCTTGTCATTATTGCAGTGTTGGCCTTCTTGGGTATTCAAGCCTACAACACGATCCCAGAGGCGTATGATCCTGGGTTTACGATTCGAAATGCACAGGTCATTACTCATTTTCCCGGTGCTAGCCCAAAACGTGTCGAGGATCTAGTGACGGATCCGCTTGAAAAAGCGGTGCTAGAGCTCGCGGAATTGAACTTCGTGAAGAGCCAATCTAAAAATGGAGTGTCGATACTCACCGTCGCCATCAAAGAGGACTACTCTGAGCTACAACCTATTTGGGATAAATTGCGTCGTAAGATAGACCGCGTTGCGAGCACATTACCAGAGGGTGTTTCAGCACCTGTGGTTAACGATGAGTTTGGCGATGTATATGGCATCGTGCTAGCTATTCACGGTGAAGGTTTTTCTTATCGTGAACTAAAACAAACAGCAGAAGACCTTCGTAGTGGACTGTTTTTGCTTGACGATGTGGCTAAGGTTGACCTTCATGGTGTACAGCAAGAGCAAATCAAACTTAAATTCGATGCCAATGCGTTAGCGGCCTATGATTTAACACCCAATCAGCTGGCGGATATTTTGTCGAAACAGAATATTGTCTTGAGTGGCGGCAGTGTGGTTTTTGGTCAGGAGCGCTTACCGATTGAGCCGAGTGGTAACTACAACACGCCGGATGAGATCAAAGGTACCTTGGTGACGTTACCCAGTAGTGGTAAGACAGTGAGGTTGGACAGTCTGGTCACCATTGAATCGGGGTACGAATTTCCTATCAACAATCCAGTCTACTTCAATGGAAAGCCGTCCGTTAACGTTGCGATTGCTATGGTTGAAACCGGCAATAATGTGCGTTTGGGCGAACACGTCGACGCTTATGTTGAGCAGTTCACTCGTCAGTTACCTATTGGCTTGGAGATCAGCAAGGTCAACTTTGCTCCTAAGGAAGTGAAAGACAAAGTGGATCAATTTGTATCAAGCTTAGTGCAATCGATGACGGTTGTTGGCTTGGTGATGTTTATTTTCTTAGGGTGGCGAACCGGTTTGATTGTGTCTCTACTGGTGCCTATCAGTATGCTACTGACCATTTTGGTGATGTCTAAAATTGGGGTTGGTCTGGATCAGATCTCCCTTGCCGCGCTCATTATTGCACTCGGTATGTTGGTCGATAATGGCATTGTGATGTCGGAAAACATTCTGGTGCGCATTAATCAAGGGGTGAGCAAAAAGGTCGCAGCCATTGAGAGTGCCAATGAGCTTAAACTTCCTTTATTAACGTCATCCTTAACCACGTCCGCCGCTTTCTTGCCGATCTTCTTGGCGAAGTCGACTATGGGTGAGTATACGGGCGCATTGTTTGTGGTTGTGACCATAACGCTCTTGGCCTCTTGGCTGCTGAGCTTAGTCATGATCCCGCTACTTTGTGTACTGCTTTTAAAGCCTACCAAACAGGTAAAGGAAGAGTCACCTAACCAACTCGCGTGGTATGCTAATTTACTGACCAAACTTATCCGTTTTCGCTGGCTCACTGTGGCGACCATGGTAGTGGCAACGGTATTCGCCTTTCAAGCAATGAAGTGGTTACCGAACATTTTCTTCCCGCCTTCGGAGCGAACTTTCTTCAAAATGGAAGTGTCCATGCCAATGGGGACGTCCATTGAACATAATCAAGCCATGGTTACTGACATTGAGCAGTTCTTGTTTTCGTTGCAAGCTCAGGAATCTTCGGATGGTAAGCCGAGCGACAACGAGTTTGATATTCATAACCAAGGCATCAAAAATTGGACGGTGTACGTTGGTTACGGTGGCCCACGCTATATTTTGCCGCACAGCTCTCGAACGTCGAGCCCAGAATACTCATTCTGGGTCATCAACACCCACGACTATCGTGATAATCCGGCACTGATGCAACGTATCGAGTCTTACATCAGCGAGAATCATCCAGACGCCATCGCGACCACAAGGCTTATCGAAAATGGCGCGGCGATTCTGAATCCGGTTGAAATTCGATTAAATGGTTTGGATCAGGATAAGGTCTTTGAGATTACTCAAGAGATCAAGGCGAAATTGGCCAGCATAGATGGCCTCAAGGATGTGAGTGACGATTGGGGGCAAAAAACCAAAACCATCCGTATTGTTATAGACCAACAAAAAGCCGCGCTCGCAGGCGTGAATAACCGAGACATCGCACTTAGTTTGCAAACGTCACTGGTTGGCAAAAACTTGAGTGAGTTTCGTGACGGAATTTTGAGTATCCCTATCGTACTTTCTAATGAAGAGCATGAAGAACTTAATGTTGAGCAAATTTTGGCGCTGCCAATCTATACTCCTGCGGGAAGCGTGACGCTCGCGCACATTGCCGACGTTGATATCGTTTGGCAAAACGCCAAGATCTATCGTCGCAATAGTTACAAATCGGCCACCATTGGAGCTCAGTTAGAGCCTGGCTATACCGCGAGTGAAGGACTGAAT
The DNA here is from genome assembly GCF_052877535.1 of Vibrio sp. PNB23_22_6. Classification (NCBI taxonomy): domain Bacteria; kingdom Pseudomonadati; phylum Pseudomonadota; class Gammaproteobacteria; order Vibrionales; family Vibrionaceae; genus Vibrio; species Vibrio sp. PNB23_22_6. The sequence goes on from NZ_JBNFXP010000001.1 coordinate 140,151, forward strand.
GCGATTTTACCATGGTTGGAGGCAGAGTCTAAAACTTGGCCGAACAGCATCTTCTATGAAATTGGCGGTGAAGAGGAGAAGTCGAAAAAGTCGACGGGTAGTATCAATGAAAATCTGCCACTGGCGCTGTTTGTGATTATTGGTTTGCTGGTGGCGCAGTTTAACTCATTTAGAAAACCCATCATCATCCTATCAACGATTCCGATCGCGTTTGTTGGGGTAGTTGCAGGTCTACTTATTGGTAATAGCTTCTTTGGTTTCATGACGTTCTTAGGCGTGATATCTCTGGCGGGTATCGTGATTAACAACGCCATCGTTTTACTAGAACAAGTGGACATTGAGTTGTCGTCAGGCAAGCGTGCTATTGATGCACTGATCGCAGCGGGTAAGAGGCGAATGAAGCCGATTCTCCTTACCACACTGACCACTGTTCTAGGGATGATTCCGCTACTGATAACAGGGGGAGCAATGTGGCAAACCATGGCGATCGCCATTATTGCCGGGCTTATTTTTTCTACGTTGCTGACGCTGATATTTGTTCCTGTACTGTACAGCATCTTCTATCGAGTAGAGGTTTAATCCCACTTTTAGTTGGAGAAAGGACTAAGTGGAGGGGGGAAATGGAAATGTCAAAACTGACAAGGTGCGGTGACACTTAATGGAATGCTTTGAATGGACATTTGATACCAGATTTATACCCATTCATTCTTTGAACGCTTACCCAAAAATAAGGTTAGTTTAGAGTAGCCCATAGCAGGAAGCCAAGTTATTGGCTTCCTAAATTGATGGATTAATAAGGACACCATTACCAATGAAAAACAATTACGTCGTCGCCGTTGTCGCCCTTACCACAGCCCCTGTTTTTGCTCAGCTCTCTAGCCAATCAGGTTTTAGTGGCGAGATTGGATTCAATGTAGGCGTAAGTGGAGAAACGTCAAACCTTAATACTGACAATGACCCGTCATTAGCAAGCACTGATCAAGCGGCGAGCAGCAGCGATAAGACGACTGTTTTCCCGCTAGGTAATGTAGCTTATACTTTTGGTCAGAATCTTGATAAGCAGGTGTATTTCGGTACCGCACGTGAGGATGTTGCCGTGGGGCAGGTAGTCATTGAAATTGCTTACAAGCAAGAGCTGCAATCTGGCACGGTTGTTCAGGCTTCGTTCCTTCCAACCTTAATACCAGAGGAAAAATGGTCAAACCCCTATCAGCTTGGTAGCGATAGAACCACAACCGATGAGAAAGGTTACGCGTATCGTTTCCAGCTCAAGAATATAGCCGGTTCTCAGTTTTCGATAGATAGTGCCTATGCCATTAAAACTCTGGATAACGAGACGACAGTCAGTGAACTGCAGCGCGACTCAAATGCGATATACCTAAAACCAAGTTATCGAATGTTTTTAAGCAGAACGGCCTTCTTAGTGCCATCGGTGACTTATATTAAGAATGATGCTAAAGGAGAAGCGGCCTCTTACGATCACTGGGGTACAGAATTGACTTACTTTCAGAAGTTTAATAAGCATTCTCTTGCCTTGACGCTAGGGTATGAAAATCGAACCCACAAAACCAGCAGTCAGCTATTTGATGGGGTGAATCGCTCCGACAATACAATGAACGTATTCCTTGCATACAAGTACCAGCAATTTTTGAATCTGAAGGATTGGTCGTTTATCTCTCTTGTCGGTTATAGCCAAAGTAATTCCAATATCACGTTTTATGATAAGTCGTCATATATCGTATCTGTTGGTATGAACTATGCCTTTTGATGAGTTTAAAGGTGATATAAATGAAAGTGTCTATTTCTTGGTCGGTGATGACTTTCGCCAACACTGAAACGATTAAAGGTAAGTGGTTGGCAGAAAATAAGTCCACACAAATTGAAATTAGCCAAACCGAATCGGGTCATTGGCAGGGAGTCGTGACAAGAGTACGCTCATCATTCGCTGCACGTTGGCGTATCTCTTCTAATAGATCATCCATATTGTCCGCAGATGAACGAACTTCCACTTCTGGGTCTAACAATCCCGTTGGGCGAATAATTTGCTCAATGACGACATCATTTGACCGCTGCACTTCGTATTTACCAGGCGTAGCCGAAACAAATATCGTTTGTGGTTTCACTTTCTCGAATTAACTGAAAGTCAGCGGTCGATTGTTGAGGGCTGAGGGCAAGCGAAATCCATAGTCAATGAGCGTGTCTTTACGGCTCCGATCTGATTTTGACATGGCAGTTATTTGCGGCACCATCACATGAGATTCATCAATAAAAACCAAGCCATCCTTAGGTAGATAATCCATTAAGGTCGTTGGCGGCAAGGCTGGGTTTCTATCATTTAGGTAACACGCATAATTTTCGATTCCGCTGCAATAGCCAAGTTGCTGCTTCATTTCAATATCATACATACAGCGCTCATACAATCTTGCTGCTTCAGTCAACCTGTTTTCCGCGTTAAGTTCTGCGACTCGTGCTTCCATCTCAATTCGTATGAGATCACTCGCCTTACGAACCTTTTCTGCAGAAGATGCATATAAGGTTTTCGGTGACACTTTGTACTCACTGCATGATCGCAGTGCAACACCCGTTGCAGGGTCTATCCAGCTTAAACGCTTAATAGCACCATCTTCCAATTCAATACGAATTCCTTCTTTCTCCGAATCAGCAGGAAAGATATCTATTACATTTCCTCGAACTCGAAAGCCTGCGCGCGCTAAATTAGGTTCCGTGCGCATGTATTGTAATCGGGCTAAGCGTTCTAACAAATCATCTCGGTCTAACTTATCACCTATGACTAGTGGCACTTGTAAATCACGATAGGCCTGCGGGTCACCCAATCCATATACGGAAGAGACTAACGCAACCACCACTACATCTCTGCGTTCAATTAGTGACTTCGTGGTCGATAGTCGCAGCCGTTCTAACTGCTCATTGATAGCAGAATCTTTACGAATAAATCGGTCGCTTCCTGGAATGTATACTTCTGGCTGGAAATAATCGTAATAAGACACAAAATACTCAACAGCATTTTCGGGGAAAAAACGTTGCATCTCACTATAAAGCTGAGAAGCTAATGTCTTGTTGTGGGCTAAAATGAGGGTCGGTCTTTGCAAGCGGTGAATAATGTTCGCCATGGTAAACGTCTTACCTGACCCTGTTACCCCCTTCAACGTTTGATGGGTTTTTCCACTTTCGATGCCCGAAATCAATCTGGCGATAGCTTCAGGTTGATCTCCGGATGGTGGGTAAGCAGAATGAAGAATAAATCCATTCTTTGACATTTGGCATCATCCTCGCTAACTAGAGATCATGAGTATAGTGGGGTTAATGATTTTCGCGAGCTAGTATGTATAGATAAGAACGTAGTAATGCAGAAACGAGTTAGGCAGTAAGTGCTTTGCATTGAAATCTTAGTCACTAACGTTAAGGCCGAATTTTATAATAAGGTTCGATATTTCATAAAGCTCAGTGGTGTTTGTCCAGTTTGTTTTTTGAAGAACGCAATGAATGCACTGTCGGATGAAAACATCAAGCAATGGGCCACATCACTGACTTGTCGTTCTTCACACAACAGTTCTATCGCTTTGAATAAACGCCATTGCTGGCGCCAATCCTGATAGGACAAGCAGGTTGCTGCTTTTGTCGATCTATTTTTCGGCGTTCGCCATTGGTGTCGTGGAGTGGGGAATATTGGCGGACAAATTGGGCAGAAGGCCAACCATACTGTTAGGGTTATTGGTTTACGGTGTATCAACATTGATTGCTATCTGGTTCTTAGTTCCAATGTTGTTTGTTGTGATGGCATTGTTAGTGTGTTTAGTGACAATGTCACACAAAGTGAAATAAACCAGAGATAAAAAGCCCTACAAAATTGGTAGGGCTAAAAAATATTCAACGCAAAATAGCTATTTAATTAGTCGAACCACTAAAGAGCCTGGCGCACGAATCGATTCGATGTTGTGACTTAATACAGTACCACTTGTTGGTGCGGTGTAGCGTTGGATCTCATCGCCAAAGCTGTCGTATTGAATCGCGACTAATTGACCTTGTTCAACGGTATCCATCATTTTAACTTGAGGAAGAACAAAGCCACCCAGTTCCGCTCGGATGCTAACAACGTCATTGCCCTCGATACAAGGCGTTAGTGTTTCTGGCTCACCAGAAATCACACCGTTGCATTTTAGAATGTTTAAGATGCCTGTTACTGTGCGGTCGATCAGTTCTTGCTCAGTGTAACGCCCCATACCGACTTCAATCGTGATGCTAGGGATGCCGTTGTTGTTCCACACCGTTTCTAACACACCGGCATCGCCTGGATCGTTAAGGATGGCGTCTGGATTTATTAGGCGAGCCATTTCAAGCGATTGTTCAATACGAAAATCAGCAAATACATAAAGCGGGTAAACGGTGCCGCTGGTTTGTGTGTGTAAATCAATCGCCAGTTCTGCATTATATTTCAGCAGGTTATTCCACAATGCAAATAAGTAGCGACTTGCTTCGTTGCCGTTAACGTCACCTGGGAAAAAGCGGTTTAGGTTAGCTGGAGAGCAATCAGGATCCGCTGAGTAGAAATCACGGCTGTGGTTTAACATACCAGTCAGGTTGATAGTCGGGACGATAGTCACCGTACCTGCGAATTCTTTACCAATCAGTTCACGTGCGGTCTTTTGCGCCGCTAAAACGCCGTTGTATTCGTCACCATGAACACCGGCGGTGATCATGATTTTCTTACCCGGTTTCTCACCTTTAAATACCAATACAGGCAAATGTTGCCATTGAGAAAGGGCATTGGTTGCGATGCGGAACCAGAATTTGTGTTCGCCCGCCGGAAGGTCTGTTACGTCGAGAGATTGAATGACGTGATGACCTTGAATGACGTCATCCAAAAATTGTGTTGCCATTAAAGCGGATACTCCAAAAAAACATCGATGTTGATGTCTATACCCAAGTAACGTCAAACGACAAAATACGGTGCATTCTTGCAGAACGGCACATTTTGTGGCGACTTCGGTATATACCAATTGGCTTGAAATATAAAAGGCGAGAACCCGTCTCGCCTTTTCACTAAAAAGTATTTAGTTTACGCAAAACCCATCATGTGAGCTACGATAACGACGATGCTCGATAGGGTAAAGAGTAATAGCATAAAGCGCCAGCAGAATTTCGCCCAGTCACCCCAGTCAATACGACACACACCTAGCGTTGCCATTAGAGATGCTGAAGTCGGTACGATGATGTTTGTTAAACCATCACCAAGTTGGAAAGCAAGTACCGCAACTTGACGAGTGATACCTGCAATGTCTGCAAGAGGAGACAGTAGAGGCATTGTTAGCGCTGCTTGACCAGAACCTGAAGTCACGAAGAAGTTGAATACTGACTGGAAAACATACATTAACCACGCCGCCGCAACGTCTGGAAGACCACTGATTGCATTACCTGCACTGTTTAGGATGGAGTTAAGTGCACTTGCTTCATCTGTGGTGCCACCACCTAGGATAAGCAAAACCCCTTTTGCACAACCAACCAAAAGAGCAGGAGCTAGCATGATTGCCGCACCTTCTTTGAATGCGTCAGCCGCGCAGTTTAGTGTCATGCCGTTCAGACGGAAAAGAGTACCGATAATCGCAACCACAAAGCCCATAGTGAAGAATTGAGAAGCGATTTCTGGAATGTACCATGCATTAGCCACTACGCCCCAAACCACCCATACTGTTGTTGCGACAACCGTAAGGATCACTAGCGTATCACCTAGGTTCCAACGTGAGTCGTGGTTGCTTAGCTCTTGTTGACGGAAGTATTTATCGGTACGACGACTGTAAGAAAGCTCTGGGTTCGCTTTAATGCGAGATGCATAAAGTATGGTGAAAGCAATACCAATTAATGTAAAGCCAGCCCATAGACCCATGCGTACCGTCATGCCAGAAAGGACAGGAATCCCCGCGATGCCTTGTGCAATTGCCACTGAGAATGGGTTCATCCAAGATGTTGCGAAACCAATCTGAGTCGCAACATAGGTCACCATGACGGTTGTGATACCATCGTAACCGAGGCGAACCATCAGTGGTGCAATGATAATGGCAAACGCGACGGCCTCTTCACCCATACCAAATACTGCGCCGCCTAAAGAGAACAGCAAGAACAGAACAGGAATGAATAACGCTTCGTTGCCTTTCGTTTTGTCGATAAGGCGTAAGATACCGTTATCGATTGTGCCAGTGCGCATTACAACGCCAAATGCGCCACCGATAACCAGCATGAACATAATTACGCCGATTGCGCTGCCCCATTTAGAGCCCGAAACTAAGCCTTCAAATGGGAAGTTCATTAGACCAATGCCACCGCCAGAGGCGAAAAGGCCAACGGTGTTGTACACCAGTTCACCGTTCTCGTTGGTAGCATACGCGAAAGATGCAGGGTCGATAACGGTGCGTGTTTTTTCTGCACCATCGACCATGTAAGTTACTTGTTGGCTATCGAATTGACCAGCAGGGATTAAGTAGGTAAGAATCGCAGCAAAGATACCAACAATGAAGATTAAAATGAGAGTATCAGGCATCTGCCATGATTTTGGTGTTGCCGCCGATTCCGATGGCTGAGCGTGTGTGTGAGACATAACCTATTTCTCGTTGAATGTGGAAAGCATGAAATATCGATAAATTAGAATAAAAAGTCAATAATAGCTGAGTTTGTGAACTATAAATTCATCAATAATTTGATCTGGAGAGCCTTAATTTATAAATCAGTGTTTTATAGGTTAAATGTATTGAAGATTTGTTGTGTTTTTGGGCAGGAAAAAGATCGCATAAATATGCGAGCTCAGGTTATTTATTCAGTTTATGCGTGCTATTTGGCAAATTGAACGGATTGGCTTGCATAGAATGCCGCGACGTCGCGTAGATCGTCGTCATTCAGCACTTTTAACTGTGCTGCCATCATTTCTGCTAATGGACCTGTGCGCAGTCCATTTTGATAAGCTTTCATTGAATCATAGAGGTATTTGGCATTTTGTCCGGCAAGATTAGGGTAAGTGTCGTTATTGGTCATGCCGTTAGCACCATGGCAATACACGCAGCTTGGTGATTTTACTTTGCCTTTATCGGCATCCCCGAAAGGTTTAGCCATAATAGAGGAAGAAAGAAGAAGAGACGTCAAAAATACGTATCTAAGCATGGCGTGTTCTCGAATTAAATTACGGGGATCGAGATATAATAAAGCTTCCCCTAAGGGGAAGCTCAATGATCAAAATCAAGTTAAAGTAGAGATTTAAGGCTAGATAGGAAGATTTCGATGTCTTGTGCCGAAATATCTTTGTGTGTCACGAAGCGAATTGGATTTGCTGGTGTGATTGTAATGCCTTGCTCTTTCATTTTTTCAGCAATGCCAACGATGTCTACTTCAGGTTCAAGCTTTGCAAATACGATGTTGGTTTGAACAAATTCAGGGTTTACCGAAAAACCAGGCAATTCAGCTAAGCCTTCAGCCAGCATTTTTGCGTTGATGTGGTCTTGTTTTAACTGTTCAACCTGTTCAGTAAGCGCCAGTTTGCCCGCTGCAGCAAGAATCCCTGCTTGGCGCATGCCACCGCCGACCATCTTTCTTAGGCGACGTGCTTTAGCGATGTACTCTTTGCTGCCAAGCAATAATGAACCTACAGGGGCAGCAAGACCTTTCGACAGACAGATCGTCATCGAATCAAAATACTGACCGATCTCTTTTACAGGAACATCAAGTGCAACGGCTGCGTTAAACACACGAGCGCCATCAAGGTGCATCTGTAAGTTATGTTTGTTTACAAATTCGCGAGCTTGTGCAAGGTAAGAAAGAGGAATCACTTTACCGTTGATGGTGTTCTCTAAGCTTAGTAGGCGAGTACGCGCAAAGTGTGCATCATCTGGTTTAATCGCTGCTTCTAGTTTATCGAATGGCAGAGTGCCGTCTGGGTTGTTTTCAATCGGTTGAGGTTGAATAGAGCCGAGTACCGCAGCGCCACCAGCTTCGTACTTGTAGTTGTGTGCTTGCTGACCACATAGGTATTCGTCACCGCGTTCACAGTGCGCCATTAAGCCAAGTAAGTTAGCTTGTGTACCAGAAGTGGTGAACATCGCCGCTTCAAAACCCGCAAGCTCGGCTGCAAATTGTTCTAATTCATTTACGGTAGGGTCATCGCCGTATACGTCATCGCCGACAGGCGCGGTAAACATGGCTTCCCGCATGGCTTGGGTTGGTTGCGTAACGGTATCAGAACGAAAGTCCATAATTCTCTCCTCGGTCGAAAAGACCTAAATATAACCGCAAAGACGAGCTTTGCTTAGGCAAGCGATAGTTTTGGCATCAGTAACAATGCCTTGAATAATTTGTTGTTCGAGCTCTTCTCGTGACAATGTCACTACTTCAATCACTTCGTCATCATCACACTCGTATCGATTGGTCTTGTTCAGCTGTTCGGCAACAAACAAGTACTGGATTTCATCACAGAAACCAGCAAGCGGAGTCACTTGACCAAGCGATGTGAACTTGTCAGCGCTGTATCCTGTTTCTTCCTCTAATTCCCTTTGGGCACAATGCAACGGATCTTCATCACCTTCACGCGTACCAGCAGGCAATTCAAGCAGCCATTTGTTAAGAGAGGGGCGGAATTGATTAACAAGAACGATGTAGCCATCTGATGTAATAGGTAAGATAACGGCAGCACCGGGGTGTTGGATAGTGGTATGTGTGATCATCCGACCAGTAGGAAGTTCAACTTGTTCTTCAATTAAAGAAATCTGCTTCCATTTATGAATTGTATTACTCATGCAGCTGTGAATCCTAGATGTAACCGCGCATTGACATGTGTTGAACATTAACCACAAACCATCGGAAACAAAAGAAGAAAATGGTTTCGTACTCTTGCTAAATCAGATTATTTAGTGATCTACATCTCATAAATAAAAGCTATGGTTGCTCCCGCACGCCTGCAAAAACTTCTGGTATAAGAGGGGGTTCACAAAAAATACACTAGTAACAAAGTGATAGTAAATGTATAAAATTATATACAGCCTCAGTTCGACAGCTAGAGCTTCTATGATTCAACCATCTTTTGCATCCAATGCAGAATAGGCACTTCTTTCAGAGCGTATCAACAAGCTAGCGAAAGCGTCTTCCTTCTTGGTCTTATCATCGCAACGTGGTCGGGCGTATTCTTAACCGTGTAGGGAGTCATTAGTCATTAATGTAGCCCTATTTTTGCTCAAATAGATCAAATCTCCAGCCATTTGATTCAAAACAAAGCGAACGCACGTAAAAGCACAGATTTTTGTTTGACTATTATGCTTTAATCCGTAAAGTAGCAACGCACGCAGCGAGTACCGTATCGCAAGCGTTGACAATTTGGCGCCTTGGCAGAGTGGCTATGCAGCGGATTGCAAATCCGTGGACCTCGGTTCGACTCCGGGAGGCGCCTCCAAATTCTTAAAAGAGACGTCTTTATGGCGTCTTTTTTATACCTCAAATTCCTCTCGGTAAGCTAAATCATCAAATCTCATTTCTCTGGATTTGTACTCAATATCGAACTTAAAACGCGGTGAAAAATAATCGACTTCATTTGTGTGAATATACTTCAAAGTTATGCAACTTCACTCAATTTTAATTTGTTGAATATGGAATGCGTATCACTAGTGCACTTTGTTAAGACTTTTAAATAAATCACATTTCTATGAATCTGTAAAATAACGTTCATATCATTCAAAAGTACCAGTCGCTTTCTGTTATATGGGGTATCGCACCTTAGCAAAATTCGGCAATTTGTTTATTTGTTTCATGAACTAACATTTCTAACTAAACGAGCCATTTCTGTGACTAAAACAGAATTATTTGTTTTTTATTTCAGTAGTCTAAATAAAACCCCTGTAGTGAAAAATAAGCCGTGACTTGCACGTTTTTAACGTGTGGTTTCGTTGGATAACAAAATATTTCAGGAGCTATAACGTGCTACGAACAAAGAAAACAATCGTCAGTATTCTTGTCTCAATGGCGATGATCTCAGGCTGCAATGACTCAGATAATGACACGATTTCAACCAGTCCAATTCCTTATTTTGCAGAATGGACGGATGTCGACAGTGCCATCCAAAAAGATGATGCAATGGAGGCTGAAATTCAGAGGATTCTTGCGTTAATGACGCTAGAAGAAAAGGTGGGGCAAATGATTCAGCCGGATCTTCGCGAAGTAACACCGGAGGAGGCGAAAACCTATAAGCTGGGCTCTATCCTAAATGGTGGCGGCGGCTTCCCAAATGATGATAAATACTCAACCGCACAAGATTGGGCGGATGAAGCGGATAAGTTTTGGCTGGCATTAGAAGAAGCTTACGCAGAGAGAGGGTTTCGAATTCCTTTTATGTGGGCAACCGATGCAGTTCATGGCCACAACAACGTTTTTATGGCGACGGTATTCCCTCATAACATCGGTTTGGGGGCAGCTCGCAACCCAGATTTGATTGAAGAAATCGGAAAAGCGACCGCAAGAGAGGTTGTTGCGACAGGTCTTGATTGGACATTTGCACCGACCGTTGCGACGCCACGCGATTATCGTTGGGGGCGTGTATACGAAGGTTACTCTGAAGATCCAGAAATCGTATATGAATATGCGAAGCGCATGGTGGAAGGTATTCAGGGTGGCGAAGAGGGCTTGAAAGGGGACACCAACGTAATCTCTAACGTGAAGCACTGGGTAGGTGACGGTGGTACGTTGGGCGGCGTTGACCATGGTGAGAACCGTTACACAGAAGAGTACCTACGTAACATCCATGCAATGGGCTACATAGGAGGTTTGAATGCGGGCGCGCAAGTGGTGATGTCTTCGTTTAACTCATGGTGGAACGATGTCAACTATGATCCTATGGTCGGTATCGACGGTGCTGAGGATGGTGGCGATTACATGCAAAACCAGAAAATCCACGGCTCACAATACCTGATCACTGATGTCCTGAAGGGTAAATTAGGTTTTGACGGTTTAGTCGTTACAGATTGGAACGGACAAGGGGAAATCAATGGCTGTACCGCCGCAAACTGTCCGCAAGCAGTGATCGCCGGTAATGACGTGTTTATGGTGACCTCGCGTAACGATTGGCAAGCGTTCTATCAGAATGTGATTGACCAAGTTAACGCAGGTATGATCCCAATGTCTCGTATTGATGATGCCGTAACCCGTATTCTGCGCGTCAAAATGCGTGCAAACCTTTGGGAGAAACCTAAGCCATCTGAGCGTTCGTTAGCGGGTGACCAATCCGTACTCAGCGCGCCAGAACACGTTGCTATTGCGCGCCAAGCGGTTTCAGAAACCTTAGTGTTGCTTAAGAACCAGGATCAAATTCTGCCTTTGAAATCAGATGCGAAATTCTTGGTAACAGGTTCAGCTGCCAACGACATCACCAAACAAACGGGTGGTTGGTCGCTCTCTTGGCAAGGTGATGGCAACACGATAGAGAAAGACTTCCCGAACGCACAAACGGTGCTTATGGCAATGCAACAAGAAGTTGGTGAAGAAAATGTCTTTACGGATGCTTCAGCTACAACACCTGAAGATGCTATTGCGCTTGTGGTTATTGGTGAAGATCCTTATGCAGAAATGTTTGGCGACATTAGCAAAGCTCAAACACTTGAATTCTCAAAGTTAAAAGCCTCTTATCAAGAGGATCTTGATACGATCAAAACGCTAAAAGAAGAAGGGTACAAAGTCGTCACGGTATTCTTCTCTGGGCGTCCGCTTTACGTTAATGAAGAGATCAACAACTCTGATGCGTTCGTTGCGGCTTGGCTACCGGGAACGGAAGGTTTAGGTATTACTGATGTGCTGTTCGCAAAAGATGGCGCGGATTTCAAAGGTAAGCTCTCTTACTCGTGGGGCGCTAAGAAGTGTTCGACCACCATCAACCGCAAAGCTCTTAATATCCCTAACTATACAACACCCATTGATGGCATAAACGGTGAGTTGATTGAGCAGGATATTGAAGGCGAACACAAGCCGTTATTCCCGTACGGTTATGGTTTGAACTACGCTAATCAGACTGATGTCCCGGCGCTGTATGAAGACTTAAACGACATTCCACTCGATTCGCGTGATTATGGTTGTGGGATGGGCGAGCCAGACAATGGTATTGCTGAGTTCCCGTTAGAGATCTTTGGTAAAGACGCAAAAGGTGAGTTTGTTGCAAGAATGTCCGGTAGTGCAAATGGTTGGGCTGGCGTTGAAATCAGCAAAGACACCACCACAATCGGCTCAGTAACGACGAAAGGCATCAACTACGATGGCATGCAGCAGTCGGCAATTAATGTGAAATTCTCGGGCGAAACTGGCGATTTCGTTGGCAATTCAGCTGCGCAAATTTACATGCAAACACCAGATGAACAGGGGGCAGACTACAACAGTTACATGAATGCCGATTCGACCGTGGAGTTTGATATTCGCATGGTAACCACAGCACCGAAGAGCTTAGTGTTGTCGACTCACTGTGAATACCCTTGCCGTGGCGAAGTCAAGATCAACAAAGTATTGCCTGAGCCATCCGATAGCGTCTGGACGACGATCAAAGTACCGCTCCAATGTTTGAAAGACACAGGCATGAGCTTCCAAATATTGAACACACCTTTCTTGATGTATTCAACTGAAGCTGTGGAGTTTGATCTAGGCAAGATTCGTTACGTTCCGAATCCAGATGGCTTACCTTCGGATGCAGTAAGTTGTGAAGATATGCTAGATGAAGCGCTCCCTCCATTGACGGGAGACATGTACAACATCTTTACTGACTTTAACGCGCAAATAAATACTTCAGACCAATATACTACGGATGGATGGGAGCCTATTCCTGATGGTGAAACCCATATGACGGCAACGCAAGCTGCTGATGGCGCGTTGGTCGTCTATAACAGTGCGAGTCCAGAGGCTTACAAGGGATTGCTGCATTTTAACTTTGATGTCCAAAACTTAGAAAATTTCACCGAAGCGGGTTCGCTGGTGTTTACGGTTAACGTATCGACATTGGGGGCACAAAAGTCTGACAACGATCAAACCGGATTGGTGTTTAAGCTGGGGAATGCTGATGGTGATACCGGTGACATTTTTGCACCTGAATTGGATGGGGAGAACATTACGTTGAATACGGATATAAAAGTGACCGTGCCAATGACCACCATCGCAGAGAAGTTTGATAACAAGTACTGGGCTCAAACCGTTAAGACGTTCACTATCTTCCCTGCGTGGGCCAACACCCAAGCTGGCGTAGAGTTTGAAATCAGTGATATTCACTTTACGAAGTAAACAGACCGTTCAGAAAAATTACTTAATCGAGTAATAACAAGGCGAGCGTCATTAGCTCGCCTTTCTTGTTGGAGAAATCTTTAAAAGCCAAGTGTGAACTTTCTTGTTCTTCGATATGGTGCACATTTGTTAACAATGTACTTTGCTATTGTTTCTTTTTGGGAACGATAAGTTTCTTTGTTGATTATAAAGTTCTGAAAATTGTAAGTGTATGAATCTATGAGTAATTAATGTGGCCGATTGTATCTGAGCGTCGTTGCCGGACGTTTGAGGCATGAACGTTCAGATTCGGACTACTTATATTGGCTGGGCATAATAACTAGAGATACGGATATGAAACAGAAGCAGCTCATCGACGCATTTGTCACCATTGTCGGAGACGAAAACGTCCTTACCGATGAAATCAAAACCAAGTATTACCGCAGCGGTTTTCGCTCAGGAAGCGGCACGGCGTTGGCGGTGGTTTTTCCCAATACTCTGCTAGAGCAGTGGAAGGTGATTAAACAGTGTGTGGACAACAATTGCATCATCATTATGCAGGCGGCTAAGACGGGGCTGACAGAAGGTTCTACGCCAAGTGGTAGTGATTACGACCGTGATGTGGTGGTGATTAATATCACCAAGATGAAGCAAATCTATCTGTTAGATGGTGGCAAGCAAGCGATTTGTCTTCCGGGGGCGAGTCTGCATTCGTTAGAAAAAGAGTTGCGAGCAGTTAACCGTGCACCGCATTCGGTGATTGGCTCTTCTTCTCTTGGCGCAACCGTTGTAGGCGGTATTGCAAATAACTCTGGTGGCGCTCTGGTTAAACGTGGTCCTGCCTATACAGAATTAGCCATATTCGCTCAAGTCGACAAAGAGGGTAAGCTCAATCTTGTTAACCATCTTGGTATTGAAGGCTTAGGCTCGACGCCTGAAGAGATCTTACAAAACATCCAAGATGGTAACTTTGATCCAGATAAAGTGATTCATGATGAGCGCATGGCATCAGACAAAGAGTACGACGAACGTGTCCGCGATGTGACTTCTGATATTCCATCGCGCTTTAATGCCGACGAGCGTCGTCTGTACGAGGCGAGCGGTTGTGCGGGTAAACTGGGTGTGTTTGCGGTTCGAGTCGACAGCTATCCAATCCCAGAGAAAGATCAGGTGTTCTATTTAGGTACTAACGATCCAGATAAACTTACCAAGCTGAGAAAAGACTTCCTTACACAGTTTGACAACTTGCCAGAAATGGGTGAGTACCTTCACCGTGACATCTTCAACATGGCGGAGAAATACGGTAAAGACGTATTCCTTTCTATCGATTTGTTAGGCACGGACAATCTGCCTAAGATGTTCTCGCTAAAAGCCAAGGTTGAAAACTTCTTAGAGCGTGTACCTTTAGTCAGTAAATACCTGCCAGATACTCTTCTCTACTACGCGAGCAAGTTATTTCCGCAGCATCTTCCTAAGCGCATGTTGGAATACCGTGATAAGTACGAACACCATCTTGTACTTAAAATGAGCGATGGCGGTATTGCAGAAGCGCAGAAATACCTCAAAGAAGTTTGGGCGGCTGAGCACGACAGTGACTTCTTCGAATGTACGCCAGAAGAGGGTAAGAAAGCGTATCTACACCGTTTTGCAGCGGCAGGTGCTGCGATTCGATACGAAACCATTCACCGCAAGGAAGTGGAAGACATTGTTGCTCTCGATATTGCGTTACGACGTAACGATGATGAATGGTTAGAAACATTACCTGAGGAAGTAAGTAAGAACCTCGTTAAGTCTCTCTATTATGGGCATTTCATGTGTTATGTGTTCCATCAAGATTATATTTTTAAAAAAGGAACAGATACCAAACGTATGAAGAAGCTGATGTTAGAGCACCTAAATACACGTGGAGCGAAATATCCCGCGGAACATAATGTTGGTCATCTGTATGAAGCAGAAAACAGTTTGCAGGCGTTTTACTATGAATTGGATCCAACCAATATGTTCAACCCAGGAATAGGGATGATGGATCGCTACAAGCGCAATTGCAATTGTTGTGCATAAGCTTACGATGTTTACTCATGTGCGACGATATTCAAATCCTCCCCCTGCGTGATGGAATTTAGATTTGATATTTGCCTTTTAAATGCTTAACTTATAATGACTTGGATGCAGATAACATAAAAGGAATAAGACGTTATGGAAGACGTACTGATAGTATTTATTGTATTTGGGGCAATATTTGGTGGTGGTATCGTTAAACTGATCCTGAACCATCGTAAGGAAGTGAAGGCATTAGAAATATCAGACCGCAATCAGATGGCCAAAGAAGAGCGAGATAGCCTCAAAAAGCAGGTTGAAGACTTAAAGCAGCGCGTAGAAGTACTAGAGCGCATCGTTACTGACAGCAAATACCAACTTGATAAAGAAATTGCTTCCCTATAGTTCAATCCAAAATCCGTTTTTTTGTTTAGGAGATATGCTCTTATCTGTTACCTTTCATCAAAAAATCTTTTTTCGAATGTACTTACTCATTAGCATCAATAAATACTGAGTGACGCGTTTTGATGGATTGCGCGCTGAAAATCTTTAAGGTGATTTAAAACGGATAACCTAGCATCAAAGTGGTGCATTTTAAGTTTTTTTAGCAACGTTTTAACAGTTTTCAGTTCCTCTTTTCCAAATACGTTCGATTCACGTTGCTGCCTAAAGAAAGCCAGTTGGGATGATGTGTCATTGAAATCCCCCAAGCTGTCTTGGAGAGACTTGAGATGTTTTACGTTGGACTTGTGCCGCTCATCGGGATAGAAAACTGAAAAATACTCAAGGAGATAGCGTAGTTTTTTACACTCAATTCTTAGGCGATGAATGGCATCGTCAGGGCTGGTGGGGGAGAGCTTTTTACTAGCTTTGATGACCTTTGTAAAGTGACTAAGTACTTTGCTATTTGAAAACGCCAGTGTGGAGTTTTGGAGCGTATCATCGTCATTACTTATTGCACGATGGAAGCTATTACTCAGTAAGACACATGTTTTCTGGTAACCATCACTCTGTAGCCATAAACTAACTCTTGATTGTTCTATACGTTGGCGTGCTTCTATATGAGCAAAGACTTTATGTAGTGATTCTTTGCGCTCTGGCAACATCGCGTAATAAGCGGCTTTACCCAAGATGAACACATCGAGATCCCTTAATTTATTGGTTTGCTTCATTAATAGTTTAAGACTCGGCTTTAGAATGCTTAATTCAAAAGGAGGCAGGGTCTCTTTTAGTAAAAGGCAGAGCGATCTGGTTCGCCTCAGAGCGACGCGATATTGATGGTTAAATTCGGGGTCGAGACTCAATGCCAGTCCTTCTTCTAAAGAACGTGCATAGTTGAATTCATGAAGAAGGAAGGCCGGGACGCAAAAATGTAGATCTGCATCTGGGTCCAAACTTAGTGTTAGTTTGTGTCTGGCTGGTAGTGTCATGATGCTCCTTAATTGCACAGCATATATTAAGTTTAGAAGGCGAGTGGTGTTTTTTCTGCCACCGCAGAGCTGGCGGTTCATTAGGCGATTTGAGTATGAAACGCTCTTTTGAGATTGCTTTTTAATCATTTGAATAAAAAGAATAAAATAACTGTTGATCTATAATCTCAATCCGTTAAAGTTCACCTCGTTCTCATGGCGCTAGTCGTTAGAGAAGATGGTGTCATCCATCGCATGATTGCGTTGCCCTGGTGGTGGAATTGGTAGACACAAGGGATTTAAAATCCCTCGACGTTCGCGTTGTGCCGGTTCAAGTCCGGCCCGGGGCACCATCTCAGTGTTTGATTCGAGAACAACAATTCAGTAAGGCGCCTTGGCAGAGTGGCTATGCAGCGGATTGCAAATCCGTGGACCTCGGTTCGACTCCGGGAGGCGCCTCCATTATTTCGAATAAACCAGCTTAGTGCTGGTTTTTTTGTATTCAACATTTTCCTCAAAAAATGCCTTAGTTAATGGTTTACCTACCTGAAGAAATAGGTGGCGAGCAGATTTCGATGAAAAATTGTTTAGAACAAAGTATCAATTGCAGCTAGCAAGTCGCTCTATAGAAAAATGATCTAGTTCATTAACGAGTTCGGGAACGTTTTGCAATGCTTCCTCGTACAGTTAAAGACGAACACACTAAGTTAAATCGTAAGAGGTAAAGAATTCGGTGTTTTTTATGATCTTAGCTTGGCCCGATAAATGGAGACTGCTGTAGATTGGTATAATGCAAAACCACAGATCAAGTGTTTAATTGAAGGTTGATTGAGCAATGTGAGTAGAGAATGTACATGTAAGTTGGCTTTTTAATCACTTGAATAAAAAGAATAAAATAACTGTTGACCTATAATCTCAATCCGTTAAAGTACGTCTCGTTCTCACGGCAACAGCCGAAGAGAAGATGGTGTCGTCCATCGCATGATTGCGTTGCCCTGGTGGTGAAATTGGTAGACACAAGGGATTTAAAATCCCTCGACGTTCGCGTCGTGCCGGTTCAAGTCCGGCCCGGGGCACCATCTAAATTATACGAGAACAACAATTCGGTAAGGCGCCTTGGCAGAGTGGCTATGCAGCGGATTGCAAATCCGTGGACCTCGGTTCGACTCCGGGAGGCGCCTCCATTCTTTTAGAAAGCCAGTCTAATGACTGGCTTTTGTCGTTTTATCCAAACAACCTCCTCAAGTATGCTTTAAAAAATGGGACGCATTTGGACAAATGTGAACCCAAACCATCTGCAATTTTCATTAAATAAACCCTGTTCTGAGTGTACGCTGAGGTGCATTTTTAGTTCCGACATTGATATGCATCAAGTGCAAGTAAAATAAACTTATAAGCAACGATGTGAGCATTCATTCTGTCCTATACCTATCGATAAGAAGTGTATTTATTCGAGTTATAAGGAGGGCAGCATGAAATTTTCCTCGTATTATGGCCGACGGCATGTTGCTACGAGCAAATTGACAGCGCTTGTGCTTTTTTTAATTTCCGTCGTAAGCCTACCTACAATTCTAATGGGTTGCCAAGACGAAGACACTCAAGCCATAAACTATTCGGTTACTCATACATTCAGTGTTGATGACATTATCGGTCAATTTGACGGCAGTACGTATGCCCAAAATCCTGCAATTCTTTGTGGGATCACGACTGAAAGTCCTGATTGCAACAATACGCAGCCACTGATTGAAAAAAAATCAGGCCAAATTCTGTACCCGATCGATAGCGAATTTGGATACGTTATCGAAGATTTTGTGGGGGCAGCATCTAAAGTGCTAGATGGTGATTATGCAGAGGGTTGGGCTAACAACATCAATCTATTGCCTAACGGAGCGGGGTTGATGGTGGCGAATGCCCCAACAGGTGTATTTAAGGCACCTAAGTTACTCGGGACTTGGTGTTCAGGATTAGGGGGAAGCTTAGTGAAATGCTCCACAGAACACTACACGACGATGGAGCATATTCTGACCTGCTATGAATCGATTCCATATGCCACTACTGATTTTTTAAATTTGAGACTCCTAGATCCACTTAGTGGAGAGCAGCGTAGCCTTGTTGATCCGAATCCTGAATTGGTTGGCCCAAATAAAATTATTGGCAGTTGTAGTGACGAGCGTTTGGATGATGAATTATTTATTGTTCGCGATGGTGTTGTGACCACAGAGCAGCTCACCAGCAATGACCCTACTGAAGGGCAAATGGCGGCGAATGAATCGAGCGTTCGTCAAGACTTAGCGCTTGGTAAAGACTACAGTGTCAGCTTAAAGGACGACGGGAAAGTGTTATATCGATGGGGGAATGCAGTCAAACGTCCAAACGATATCCGACTTTATGCTCGTATGGCGTTGCCGAATGCATGGAAAGTCCCAGGGGCGAATTATGAGGTAATTAAAGCAGAGTTAGTCGTCATCCACGAAATTACCAATAACCCAAACGATCAGTTGCGACCAGAAGATATGGAAAACGAAGCGGCGACAGGCAGACTTCCATCTTATTCGGTGGTTGGCGAAAACTGGGTTTCTACTCGCGATTGCTACGAGGGCGACGGTGATTTTATTCCAGCAGGAACGCTCTTTAAAAATAGCGCGTTTGCCAATTCAAACGGTTTTTCTGCCGATCTTACTAAAGGTCTAACCAATGCATGGTATACCACGATCGATAGAGATCCATTTGATAGCGGAACTAATGTTGGGCCTCGCTGGCGACTAAAATCGAACAAGTTTGGTCAAGATGTGCCTTCGTTAGAGATCCCATTTGCATCCTGCACACCGCCACCCTATAACCACGATAGCTATAAATACGTTGTGGGAACTGAAACTAGGACAACCATTAACTTATTGGACTACCGTGATGGTGAAGAATCGCCGTTAAGTACCAGTGAAGGCTGGGTGGATGCGAGCAAAAACTCGGTCAATATCGGCGCCTCAAATAGAACCGATGAAGGAAATGGTACGTCAATCAATGGATTGCCTTTGACAGAGGACTTTGATCTTGCAGTTTATATCAAAGGGGATGCGAAAGGGACTCGAATCTACAATGCGACACTAAATATAGATTATTCCCCAGTAAATTTGGGAGGTGACAGCGATGAGGGCTTATAAATTTAGCATTAATACCATTACCTGCCTTTTGTGCCTTACCGTCGCACCTGGGCTACTGGCGGCGCAAAATACGTTTGTTCAACGACACACATTCAGTGTCATGGATGTGCAGGGGGGTAAGGACAATGCCACTTACGCAGAGGATCAATCCGTTATATGTGGTATGACTGACAGTACGTACAGCGTATGCCCAGATGGTGCCGCACAACAGGTAACGGATAACGAGGGGATTACACTTTATCCTATTGAGAGTAATTTTGGATACGTTGTTTCAGATTTTGTTGGTGCAGCACCACGTACATTTGATGAAGACTACGCCGAAGGCTTTGCAGGGAATATTAACGATGACACCTATGGTGATGGCGTTGCTATTGCTAATGTCGAAACGAACTTATTTAAGACTCGAGATGGTTACGGAACTTGGTGTTCTGGGGTTGGTGGGTCAAGTGTGAAGTGTTCATCTGAACATTATGTGGTGATGGAACATGTGCTTAGCTGTAATGTATCGGTGCCTTACTCCACAACAGAAATCCAGCGAGATCTACTTGATCCTGCTACCGGTCAGATTGTCGATAATTGCGTGAATAATAAATTGAGTGATGTGCTGAAGATCGTACGTAATTTTGAGGTGACGGATGAAGTATTAACATCGATGGTGCCAGGGGAGCAAATGGACGCTAATGAGTCAACGGTTCAGCACGATATTGCCGTAGGTAAGGATTATTCCATTACGCTAAAAGATGATGGAAAACCGTTATATCGCTGGGGGAACTTAATAAAGCGGCCTAACGACGTTCGCCTTTATGCCAGAATGGCATTGCCACAATTATGGAAGGATAACCCTGAAACCGCTTACCCAGTAAGCAGTGCAACGTTGACGATTACCCATTCAATCACAAATAATCCGAACGACCAGATTCGTCCAGAAGATATGGAGAATGAAGCAGCAACTGGACGGCTACCTAGCTACCTAGCCATCGGTTCAAACTGGCAGTCGGTACGTGATTGTTATGAAGGTGATGGTGACTTTATTCCTGCGGGTACGCTGTACAAAAATGCATCTTTTGGACAGTCGGATGCGTTTTCTAGCGATTTAATTTCCGGTATGACCAATGCTTGGTATACCAGTATCGACCGTGACCCATTTGAAGCGGTTGAGTCTGTAGTTGGACCGCGATGGCGTCTAAAAGCCAATAAATATGGGCAGGATGTGCCAAGCCTCGAGATTGCAAATACCAGCAGCGAATGTACTACGCCACCATTTGATAAGGAGGATCAAAAATACTCAACGGGAGATTACACAACAACCACGATTGATCTTCTGGATTTTAAAGGTGTGTCACCACTATCAACGAGTCGAGGATGGGTCGATGCGAGTCAAAATAGTATTAATCTTGGAGCCGATGGTTCACCAGACGCGACGAATGGGGTCTCAATAAACGGATTGCCATTAACTCCAGACTTTGATCTTGCTGTTTACGTGAAAGGGGACAAGAAAGCGGTGAAGATCTTTAACGCTGAATTGGTTATCAACTGGGATGACTTACAATAATAAAAGGTCATACTATGAGCAGCTATGTAAATGAATCATGCAGTATGGGCTCCTGGCGGGCGATAGGGAACAACTTAGTGATAAGACTAGTCGTAACGACTGTTTTGCTCTTGTTCTCTATCGGTTTCGCGGGAGCTACCACCACAGTTCAGCCAAAAGGTGGCAGTGACCACACTTATAAGCAACAAGCGGGAAAACCGGTTAGTGGTGAATACGAAAAGACAAAGCATGCTTTATATAGCGAAGACTTCGCGACCTTAGAAAAGTCAGTTTCCAATCAGCCAGAATGGATTAACCAGATTGACCCTGTAACAGGACAAACTCTACTGGGGAGTGCAATTTTACAAGCTCACGAATCCGCTGTTCGGAGCTTGATAAAACATGGGGCAGACATCAACGCTGTAAATCGCCGAGGGCAGACGCCGTTGATGCTTGCAGCCGAGGTGGGGAATGAGATTCTTGCTAAGCAGTTGATTGATCTAGGTGCAGCGTTAAATAAACGCGACCAACGCTCTAGAACGGCACTTTATACCGCAATCCAATTAAAACATAATAAAGTGGCCAAGGTTCTTATTCATATGCGTGCTAACGTGCACCTAGCAGCAGACCAAGGGCAGTCACCATTGTTTATTGCGGTCAAGCATGGCGATAAAGCTTTGGTTGCAGATTTATTAATGGCGGGCGCGCAGCCTAACAGCCAGAATGATAAAGGACAAACTGTGTTAGCGGCCTCTATTGCTAGGCAAAGTCCCGAAATCACCAGTTTGTTGATTGAGGCCGGAGCCGAAATTGACGGACCTGACGCTCAAGGACGGACGGCGCTTCATTATGCCGCCGAAGAAGGTGATGGCAAGCTGGTCGTCATGTTGTTGAGAGAAGGTGTTAATATTCAGCCTCGTGACAATTACAACTACAATCCTTTGCACTTAGCGGCGATGAATGGAAACCTTGCGGCTACACGATTATTAGTCGAAGAGGGGGCAGAGGTTAACAGTATGCAACGTCATAATTTTACGCCACTGATGTTGGCCGCTCAAAATGGTCATGTCGCTGTCGTCAGTTATCTATTGGGTCTAGAAAATACCCTAGTAAACGCACAGAATGTAGGTGGAGTCACTGCCTTGATGATGGCGGCTGGTGGGGGATTCAGTGGGGTCACTGAATTACTGCTTGAGAACAAAGTCGATTTGAACAAGGTGAATACTCCAGGATGGAATGCGTTGTTCTATGCTATCGCAGGACGGCATTCGCGTACCGCTGCTCAATTGATCTCTGCTGGAGTTAACCTGGATTGGCAAGACCAAAATGGTGCAACCGCGCTTCTCTTAGCGTCAGGAAATCATCAAAACGATACGGTAGATTTGCTGTTGGACAGCGGCGCCAAAATTGAGCTTTCGGATCGACAGGGACTCACTCCATTAATGGCCGCTTCGCTGACAGGATCTTCTGAGTTGGTGCGCTTACTTATACAAAAAGGAAGTAAAATAGCAACGAAGGATACGCTAGGACGTACCGCATTACATTGGGCTGCTCAAGGAGGTAACGTTAACGTACTTGCCGAGCTGATTCAGGCGGGGGCAGAGGTTAATACTCTTGATCATGACCAACGAACACCACTGATGAATGCGGCGGTAAAAAATCACATTGAAGCTGTAGACTTATTGATGAAACTCGGGGCTGATAAAACGATAAAAGATCGGCAAGGGAAGACAGCTGCTGACTGGGCGTTGTTTAAAGGTAACAAGCAAATTGCTAAGCAAGTTGGAATATCACACTGAAGTGCTACTAGGCCATGGCTTATTAGGTATAATTTGCGAGAAATACGCATAGCTAGATAATTTTGTCCCATTTGGTTCGATAAAGCAGCTATTTGTTGTTTTTTATACCAAACGGATTAAAAGGGCGTTATTTTCTTTGACTATCCCACATAAATCGTTAAAGTACGCGGCATCAGAAAGGCGGTAGCCTCGAAGATACCTTTCAAATGTTTCTGTTTAGAAACGACAAAATGGCGCCTTGGCAGAGTGGCTATGCAGCGGATTGCAAATCCGTGGACCTCGGTTCGACTCCGGGAGGCGCCTCCATTTCTATTCATCCTGATTTCAATCTACCTAATATCGCAGTTAAAGCACTAATCTGTAACATATGTGAACTAGACTGTATCAAACTGTAACATCATACTCTTCACTCGTTAGTCTCTCTATTTATTACTGATTTTCTACCCTAATCGATTTTCGTTGCGATTGTGACTGAACAATGTGTCCACTTAGCTCTTCTATTACATATTCAAGTTTTAATAAATCAATAACTTAACCGATGGCATGCTCTATGCCTTAGTGATGGTGAAACGAAAGTCGTATCACGCTTTCACTCTTTTAAAGGCAATGAATGACATATGGACCTTCGTCAAGTTTTAGAAGTGTTCTAAGGAGTAGATTATGAAACCTGATAAGCCAGATCTCTGGCATACGATGACGAGCTTTATTTTTGCAGCTTTTACGAGTGTTTTGATTGGTAGTTCTGCATTTGCGACACCAACTGATGGGGTGTTTGAGCTAGAGCCAAACGCAAACGCTGTTGATGATTCAGGAGTTGGTGCACCCGACGATTGGGGAACTCCGCCACTCGCTGGCTCTGCACAAGTCTTTAGCTTTGAAGATGATACCGCCACCCCAGACACGATATTTACCGGGGGTAAAAAAGACATACAAGACATCCCACAGTTAGGTTGGAAGACCGGGTCTGTCCTCGATAAAGGGGACATTCATCATGCGTATGCAGCGGCTTATATTATCAACAATGAACTTATCTTAACCTTTGGTGCAAACCGCTTCGGCAATAGCGGCGACGCCTTTTTAGGATTTTGGTTTTATCAAGATTCTGTTGGAACGAATCCTGACGGTACGTTTTCCGGTGAACACGTCGCGGGTGACTTACTTATCCAAGTAAATTACTTACAATCGGCGAATGCTGGACCTGAGATTTTGGTTCTAGAATGGGATACAACTTGTAACAAAGCTGCGAGTAATAATCCACAAGATGGACAGTGTGCAGCTGCAAACCTTCGTTTAAAAATTAGAACCAATGCACTATGTGCTCCGGGAAATCAATTGGTTTGTGCTTCTACAAATACGTCTGATGCAACTTCGCCATGGCCGTATACTCCTAAAGATGGTGTAGACGATGTTTTCCCTCCGGAAACCTTCTTCGAAGGGGGCGTAAATATTACACAGCTTCTTCAAGCGGACACCTGTTTTAGTGCTTTTGCCGCAGAGACGCGTGCATCAAGTAGTGTTACAGCGCAGTTGAAAGACTTTGTCGTTGGAGACTTTGAGTTATGTAGTGTAGATATTACCAAAACGTGTAATCAAGCGATTGTGAACGCGACTGAAGACGGCTATATCTATAACTATAGCGGTAACGTTATTAATGATGGTGTAGGCACACTATATGACGTAGTCGTTGAAGATCTGGAAGCGGGTACCACTCACAGTCTTGGTAGTATTGCCTCAGGTCAGAGTGCAAGCTACTCAGGAAGCTTTGAGAGTACAAGTAATGGTCTAACCAACACTGTAAAAGTCACCGCTGCCGCAACACCTGGTGGACAAGCAACGATTACGGATACTGCCAGCGATCCTTGTGAGAAAATACCGTTATCAGCAATGATCAGTGTGAATAAATCATGTACCAGCGGATTCAAACAAACCTCGAGTGGCATTGTTGCCGAAGTAAGCTTCTCTGGCATGGTTTGCAATACAACGCCAGATTTGACGTTGGTTAACGTTTCTGTTGTGGATGACTCAGGCACGCCGAGTGATACCTCAGATGACGTTGTAGTACTGAGCAATGTCGTGCTCGGGCCTCCAAATAGTGGTAACGAGTGTAGCTCATACAGTGGTAGCTATATTCCTAAAGCGTTTAGCAATTCACAAACGCAATCATTCCGAGACACGTTCACAGCGGTTGGCTTCTTGAAGATTGATGGCACTAAGGGCACAGATACAGCCTCTGCTGATTGTAATATCTGTCCTGTACCAAGTAACTAAATGATGGCGTTAAAAAGCCTGGATGTTTCCAGGCTTTTTGTTCTTTGCCCGGTTTTTCTTTCCCTCCATAACTTCCGTGTTTGCCAGAATAGGGCTTTTAGCAGATCCTGCCTGTCTCTGCACAAGTCGTTTAACAGTAACCTATTGAGTATGAAAAACACGGAAGTGACTCTGCGGGGGAGAATTTAAACTAATTCGCTTTTTCAGATATTCAAAATAGCCAACTGACGCACCCAAATCTTTAGAGGTTACCGGATGTAGAAGTCTGACTGCACAATAATCCACTCTTTATCAATTATTGTCTGGGCCGAATAGAGAGTTATCAAAACGGGTTCTTTTTTTATTGTTGTGAAACAATATGAAAAATACGTTGCTTTTGTTTGTTTGTTTAAATTACACGATTCTTGCCAAAGTTACGAAAGTTAAGGCTTGTCTTATGGTTAAATATTGCTCCTACCCCTTTAGGGTAGTTTGATTCTGTAATTGATTTACATCATGTATTAATTTTCTTTCATAATTAACAATGCGCTCAGTGATAAGAACCTAACCCTTAGGAATTAGAATGAGCAAGTTGAAGCTAGTTGTCATCGGTAACGGCATGGTAGGCCACCGTTACATCGAAGACTTAGTCGACAAAACCGATGTTTCTAATATGGACATTACGGTTTTCTGTGAAGAACCTCGTGTCGCATATGACCGTGTACACCTTTCCTCTTACTTTTCTCACCATACTGCAGACGAGCTTTCCTTAGTAAAAGAAGGTTTCTACGAGAAGCACGGTATTAACATGTTGATCGGCGAACGCGCGATTAACATCAACCGTGAAAACCGCATCGTTTACTCAAGCACTGGCCGTGAAGTTCAATACGACAAGCTGATTCTTGCTACTGGCTCATTCCCATTTGTTCCACCTATCAAAGGTCACGAAAGCAAAGACTGTTTTGTTTACCGTACTATCGAAGATCTTAAAGCGATCGAAGCGTGTGCGAAGAAGAGCAAATCAGGCGTAGTTATCGGCGGTGGCCTGCTAGGCCTTGAAGCGGCAGGCGCACTGAAAGCGTTGGGTGTAGAAACACACGTTGTTGAGTTCGCACCAAAGCTGATGGCAGAGCAACTTGACCTTGCTGGTGGTAACCAACTTCGCCAAAAGATCGAGCGTATGGGCGTGAACGTTCACACCAGCAAGAACACGCTTGAGATTGCTGCAGAAGGTACAAGCGCTCGTAACGTTATGCGCTTTGCAGACGGTACTGAGCTAGAGACAGACTTCATCGTATTCTCTGCGGGTATTCGTCCTCAAGACAAACTTGCTCGTCAAATGGGATTAGATGTTGCTCCTCGTGGTGGTGTAGCGATCAATGACCACTGTCAAACATCGGATGATAACATTTACGCTATCGGTGAGTGTGCGTCTTGGAACGAAATGTTCTACGGTCTTGTGGCGCCTGGTTACAAAATGGCGACAGTTGCGGTTGATCACCTACTGGGTAATACAGAAAGCAAATTCCAAGGCGCAGACATGTCTGCGAAACTTAAATTGCTTGGCGTGAAAGTTGGCTCTATTGGTGATGCGAACGGTCGCACAGAAGGTTGTAAGAGCTACGTTTACCAAAACGAAGAGCAAGAAGTTTACAAACGACTTATCGTATCAGAAGACAATAAGAAATTGCTTGGTGCAGTGATGGTTGGCGATACGTCTGACTACGGTGATCTTCTACAGCTTATGCTGAATGAAATCGACCTACCTGAGCACCCTGACGCGTTGATCTTACCAGCACACGCAGGCGCAGAAAAACCGTCTCTGGGCGCAGACGCACTACCAGAGAGCGCAGTTATCTGTTCATGTTTCGATGTGACCAAAGGTAAGATCGCGCAAGCGGTGGCTGATGGTCATCACACATTGGGTGACATCAAAGCGATAACAGGTGCAGGTACAGGTTGTGGTGGGTGTATTCCTCTCGTGACTTCAGTACTGAACGCAGAGCTTGCGAAATCGGGTATCGAAGTGAAGAGCGACGTATGTGAGCACTTTGCTTACTCTCGTCAAGAGCTATTCCACTTGATCCGCATCGAAGAGATCAAAACGTTTGAAGAGCTTCTAGAGAAGTACGGTAAAGGTTACGGCTGTGAAGTGTGTAAACCACTGGCTGGTTCAATCTTGGCTTCTTGTTGGGGTGAGCACATTCTTAAGCCTCAATTGGTTAAGCTGCACGACACCAATGATAACTTCCTGGGTAACATCCAAAAAGACGGTACTTACTCTGTTATCCCTCGTATGGCAGGTGGTGAAGTAACGCCTCAAGCGCTGGGTGTTCTAGCGGCGGTTGCTGAGGAATACAACCTATACACTAAAGTGACAGGCGCACAGCGTATCGGTCTGTTTGGTGCTCAAAAAGACGATCTTCCACAGATCTGGCGCAAGCTTATCGATGCTGGTTTCGAAACCGGTCAAGCTTACGCAAAAGCGCTTCGTATGGCGAAGACATGCGTTGGCTCGACGTGGTGTCGTTACGGCGTTCAAGACTCTGTCGGTCTAGGCTCGTACATCGAGAACCGCTACAAAGGCATTCGTACCCCTCATAAGATGAAGTTCGGTGTTTCTGGCTGTACTCGTGAGTGTGCGGAAGCACAAGGTAAAGACCTTGGCATCATCGCGACTGACGCAGGTTGGAACATGTACGTATGTGGTAACGGCGGCATGAAACCTCGTCACGCAGACCTACTAGCAAGTGACCTAGATAAAGAAACGTTAATTAAGTACATCGACCGCTTCATGATGTTCTACATCCGCACTGCCGCGCCACTACAACGCACATCGGTTTGGATGGAAAACATGGAAGGTGGCGTTGACTACCTACGCGAAGTGATTGTTGAAGACAAACTTGGCATCAACGCTCAACTAGAAGAAGACGTAGCGAAGCTTGTAGACGAGTACGAGTGTGAGTGGACTGCGACCATCAATGATGAATCACAATTGAAACGTTTTGCACACTTCATCAACTCTGACAAACGCGATGACAACGTTGTGTTTGTACAAGAGCGTGAACAGCACCGCCCTGCAACTTTCACGGAGAAATACCCTGAAGTGAAAGGCGACATCCTACACGTAGCGATCACTGAAGCATAAGGAAGAGTTGATATGTCATTTGAAAAGATTTGCCAAATCAGCGATATCGTACCGGGCACTGGCATTTGTGCACTGCTTGGTGGAAAGCAAGTTGCCGTATTTCGTCCGACTGAAGCCGAAGAAGTTCTGGCTATCAGCAACACAGACCCGTTTTTTCAATCAAACGTGCTTTCTCGTGGTTTGATCTGTGAGCACCAAGGTGAGCTTTGGGTTGCAAGCCCACTTAAAAAGCAACGATTTAATTTAGCAACCGGTGTTTGCATGGAAGACGAGCATTTCAACGTGAAAGCGTACAAAGCGCGCGTGACTAACGGCGAAGTGGAAATTTCTGCATAAGCTCGATTTGAGTTCCCTCCTCTTTGGGGGAGGGAACTAACCGAAATCTAGATTTAATAGGCAAAGGCTTTCCGTGGTTCATCTACGGGTACAGGGAAGCTAGGTGTTACTCATCGGTAAGTCTTTCTCTATTCAATCTTTAATTTTTAACTTTCACATTTTTGAATAAGGACACATTCATGTCTACTGACTTTAAGCCTGCAGAATTCGTGCAAACCATGATCAACGTGGGTGAAGCGAAAACCAACACTAGTACTCGCGATCTTCTTCTTCGCGGTACAATGGCTGGTATTATTCTTTCTCTGGCGGTTGTGGTCGCAATTACAGCGATGGTACAAACGGGTATAGGCCTTGTGGGAGCGTTGGTCTTCCCTGTCGGTTTTGTGATTCTCAGCGTCATGGGTTACGATCTAGTGACAGGTGTTTTCGGCCTTGCACCATTAGCGAAGTTCGAAAATCGTCCTGGCATAACGTGGAGTCGCATCTTCCGTTGTTGGGGGCTTGTTGGTTTGGGTAACCTAATCGGTTCTCTGATCGTTGCTTACCTAGTGGCTATCTCTTTGACAGGCAACTTTTCTCTAGAACTGAATGCAGTAGCGAAGAAATTTGTCGCTGTTTCTACTGCACGTAGCCTTGGTTTCGAGAATATGGGTATGGACGGATGGATCACGTGTTTCGTGCGCGGTATCTTCTGTAACCTGATGGTGTGTCTAGGTGTTATCGGCAACATGACAGCGCGTTCAGTTTCTGGTCGCGTAGCGATGATGTGGTTCCCGATCTTCATCTTCTTCGCACTAGTATTTGAACACACAGTAGTAAACATGTTCCTATTCCCACTGGGTATGATTCTAGGTGCGGATTTTGGCATTGCGACATGGTTGAACTTCAACCTAATTCCAACAATCCTAGGTAACATTGTTGGTGGTTTAGTTATGACATGTATTCCACTGTACCTAACTCATGCTAAAACTGCGCCATCTATCAATGCGCAAGACGAAGTAAAAGCAGAACCTTCAATGGTGAAATAATTCGCTTGTGCTAGCCCCATCTTTAGATAGATGGGGCCATGCTTTAATCTTAACTTTCATCTGTTATTTAATTGTTTTGGCGATAAAAAGTAATCACTCTTTAGAGTAGTTTGAATCCTAATTGGATCATGTGAGTGTTACTTTTTATATCTAAATTTACCGATAGGCATTGATATGACTACAGTTCATTCATCTTTAAACCACGGCTTTGTTTCACTAGTGGGCGCAGGGCCTGGCGATCCTGATTTGCTCACAGTCAAAGGCTTAAAAGCGATTCAAGCGGCTGAAGTTGTTGTGTATGACCGATTAGTGTCGAAAGACATTCTTGAGCTAGCGCACGCATCAGCAGAGATGATCTATGTAGGTAAAAAACTAGACTTTCATTGCGTACCACAAGATCAAATCAACCAAATCTTGGTACAAAAAGCGCAAGAGGGTAAGCGGGTGGTGCGCCTAAAAGGTGGCGATTCGTTTATTTTTGGCCGTGGTGGTGAAGAGCTAGAAGAGTTAGCCGAGTTTGGCATCAAATACGAAGTGATCCCGGGTATTACGGCAGCTGCAGGTGCGACAGCTTATGCGGGTATTCCTTTGACGCATCGCGATCACGCACAGAGTGTTCAATTTATTACAGGACACGTGCAAAAAGATGGTCGTGAGATTGAATGGCACTCATTGGCACAGTCAAATAACACACTTGTGTTCTACATGGGACTAAAACAAAGTGGTCAAATCATGGATAAGCTGATCACGCATGGTTTAGATCCAGAAATGTCGTGCGCTATCATCGAAAATGGTACGCGACCAGAGCAACGTGTGTTCCAAGGGAAGTTGAGTGAATTAGCAAATATGGCTGAGAAAGCCGTAAGCCCAGCGTTGATAGTGGTTGGTAGTGTTACTCAGTTACACAATAAATTGGATTGGTTCTGCAAACATTAAGTTTCATAATACCAAGCCTCGTAATCACTAATCTTCACAATACTGAAATTTATAATAACTAATCTTAATAGCAGCCAAGTCTAATAATAACTTGGCTTCGACATTGTTAAGTATTAAATGGCACAGGGGCTGCGTTTCTGCTGCATTTCTCTTTTTCGCATTGGCATCTCATCAATGAGGTTATTGATGAATTGCCAATCGGTTTTTGCGCCCCAGCGGTGTTTTTCTTCACCGTCTTTTCCTAATAGAATTGCGGTGTGCTGTCCTTGTTTTACTTGGTAGAGTTTGGCAAGCATCTTCAAATCGAATTCTTCTTTTAACCATGCCGGTTGAGTAAACCCATCTTCAGCAATAACCAGTGTGACAATGTCACGGTCTTCGAGTTCGCATTCGTTCATTAAGGCTTCGAGTAAAAACTGCTTCACGTGGTCATCATTGCTCGGCGCAAAATACAGCACACTTCGATGCGGCCAGTGTTGATCATGTGACGGATAGCCAAAAGCAGCAGTGGACACTAGGCACGTAACCAATAGAGCGAGTACTTTGTGTATCATGGCATTACTCCTATAAACGTGAACAACAGGTCTGGTCACGTCTGTAAACCAAGTTACTCTAGCTGAACTGAATCTATGAGCAGAGCACCTTGAGATTACTTGTATACATACGTAAGTTTAGTGGAAATCGCTCATTGTGCTTTTGGGCAAAGTCGCTTAGGGTATGCAGCAAAAGATAAGGTGTACGAAATAGATGAGTTCGGAAAATAAACAAACAGTCGCGATTCTTGCTGATGTGCAGAATGTGTATTACACCTGCCGAGAAGCGTATCGAGCAAATTTTGACTACAACCAGTTCTGGTATGTGGCGACACAAGACAAACATGTGGTCAGTGCTCGCGCTTATGCTATTGCTAGTAATGATCCTAAACAGCGTCAATTCCACCATATTTTACGTGGTGTGGGTTTTGAAGTGATGTTAAAACCGTTTATTCAGCGTAGAGATGGTAGCGCTAAAGGGGATTGGGATGTTGGCATCACGCTCGATGCGATAGAGATTGCTCCAGAGGTAGACGAAGTGATACTGGTTTCTGGTGATGGTGATTTTACGATGTTAGTTGAACGTATCCAGCAACGTTTTAATAAGAAAGTCACCGTTTATGGCGTACCTAAGCTCACTTCTCAGACTCTCATAGATGCGGCGGACAGCTTTATTGCAATAGAAAATGATTTTTTGCTGTAATTGCTTTTTCTGTAATAGCTTATTTGCGGTGATGCATTTTAAGAACAGAGGTGAATTGTTCGCACAAGCAATTCACCTCTGTGATGTCGTAGAACTAAGGAAAGTCGACACTCGGTCAGCTCTACGGATTCACGAAAGTCATTAACTTTGCTCACTAACCTCACTTTCTACCGCACTATCAGCACCTTGCTCAGTCGCTTGGTTTTGCTCTTCTGCTTCCATTTTTGCACGTTCAGCTTTAGAGATGTAACGGGGCTTGTTGCTTTTGTGCAGTTTTGAATTCTGCTTTTTTAGCTTTGATTTTAAAATTTGGTTGATTTTCTTCTTGCGGTTCATGGTGTTGGTCCTTTAATTTAGCGGGGCAGAATAGTGATTTTTCCGCTAAGTTACAAGCCTAATGGATACCCTATGAGAACACTTAATACAGAGCGCCTAATACTACGTCTTGTTAGTGTAGAAGATGCGCCGTTTATTTTAGAGCTCTATAACCATCCAGATTTTTATCGCTTTGTCGGTGACAAGCAAATTCGTACCTTAGATGAAGCACAACGTTACATCGAATTGAACATGCTACATATGCAAAAACTTAAAGGCGTGAGCTTGCTGGTGGTTGAAACTAAAGATGACAACCAACCAATAGGTATATGCGGGTTAGTGAAGCGTGATACATTGACTGCTCTTGATATTGGCTACGGATATTTGCCAACGGCTTATGGCAAAGGTTATGCAATCGAAGCGGCGAAAGCTGTCGTTAAATTTGCCCGCGATGGAATGAATATAGAAAACCTTGTTGCTATCACCAAAAATGACAATATTCGTAGTATCAGTTTGCTTAAAAAGCTCGG
Source organism: Vibrio sp. PNB23_22_6 (assembly GCF_052877535.1). NCBI lineage: Bacteria > Pseudomonadati > Pseudomonadota > Gammaproteobacteria > Vibrionales > Vibrionaceae > Vibrio > Vibrio sp. PNB23_22_6. The sequence goes on from NZ_JBNFXP010000001.1 coordinate 173,133, forward strand.
CTTTCAGTATCAGCGTGTGGAACAGCAGTACGATAATGGACGGACGTTACAACTTTACTCGATGAAACTGTGAATCTAGGTTAGTTAATGAGCGAGATTTTATTAGGCAAACTTGCCACAGAATTGAAAACGGTAAAAGCCATGATTGAGGTGTATTGCCACGATCATCATGGCACAAAAGGCGAGCTGTGCTCAGCGTGTCGTAAATTGTTGGATTATGCAGAGGTTCGCTTAGATCGCTGTCCTTATGGTGAAGATAAGCCTGCGTGCAATAAATGTCCGATTCATTGTTACAAGCCGGAGCCGAAAGAGCTGATGCGTTTGGTGATGCGTTACTCCGGACCGCGGATGCTAATACACCATCCCATTTTAGCGATTAGGCATTTGGTGCATGAAAAGCGGAGCGTTCCTGAAAAACCTATTGCCAATGCATCGAATCGCCACAGAAGAGCAGCACAAAAAAAACGAGAGCATTGAGCCCTCGTTTTTCGTTTGAATTAAGATTATAGGCCTGCAGCCATTTGATGTTTTGATTTCGTCGCTGCCAATAACATGTAGATACAGGTCGCAAGCAGAGCAGCGAATAGGTAACCCAATAAGCCGTGCATTTGCCCCATAAATTTATCTGCAACCACAGGGCCAGCGACAGAACCAACGCTGTAGCTAAATAACATCACCTGAGCGGCTGATACGATAAAGCGCTCATCCAAACCCTCACAACCTAAGTTAATCGCAATCGGGTAAAGTGCAAATGTTGCCATACCCAATAAGAATAGTGATGCCGCAAGCACTACCGCTGACGATGAGATGAATGTCAGGCCGATAGAGAAAATACCAAGAATACAGAAAAACGCCATTAGCACGGTACGGCTCATGTATTTGTTTAACGCTGTCACCATAGGTTGAACTAACATGCCGCCTAGGATCACGAGCGCCATCAAAGTGCCAATGTCTTGGTGGCTAATTTTACGGTTTGCAAGCTCTACAGGCATTAGGCCATAAATAGCACCAAGTGTTAGGCCGGAAACCACACAACCAATGATCGCCGCATGGTTTAGTTTAGAGATTTGCTTAAGTGATAGCGCTGTTGATTCTTGGCTATTTGGTTGTTCACAATCGATGAACATCAATACCAAGATTGCCATTAGGATCAGTGTGATGATCGCAATAAAAGGCACACCGCCGCTAACGCCAAGAATCCCAATGCCAAACTGACCTAGTGCTGAGCCTCCGTACAGTGACAGCATGTATAGGCTTAATCGTTTTGCACGTGATGATTCATCACCGGCCATCAACCAAGATTCAACAATAACAAATACACCAGCGACGGCAATACCAGCAACAAAACGTGCAAAAAGCCAAACTACACCGTTAGGTACAATAGGCAATACAACGATAGTTAGTGAGAATGCCGCTAAGCAACCTACAAACGCTTTGCGGTGACCAACACTGTGCACGATGCGTTCAAAGAACATTGCACCGATCAGTAGACCGCCATAAAACACACTCGCCAACCAACTCGCATAATCAGCAGAGATGTTGTATTCACCAAGCATAAGAGGGATCAAGCTCATCAAATAGCCTGACGCCACTGCATAAAGAGACAGTGCTACGACAGGAACTGTGACTCGTGGCGATGCAGCAGGAATGGCTGTGTTTTCCAATGTTTTGCGCCTATAAGTTAAGTAAAATTTAGGGGTTAATTGGCGCGAATATGAGTCTAATTAATAGGCAAGTAAAACGATAATTTTCTTTCGTGTCGACAAAAGAAATTTATCGATATTCTATAAAGAATTACTGTATAAAAACGCCAGCCCGTAAACAGACTGGCGAATGGGGTTATTTACTAAGTGCTTGATTTAACCACTGTTCAAATTGAGATTTTGGCAATGCGCCATTGATCATATCGACGCGTTGACCATTTTTATAAACCATAATTGTTGGGATACTACGAATGCCAAATTGTGCAGCGAGTTGTTGCTCTGATTCTGTATCAATCTTGACAAAACGGACGTTTCCGGCTCGATCTTGAGCGACATCAGAGAAAACAGGGGCAAAGCCGACGCATGGATTACACCAAGGGGCCCAAAAATCGACCACGACTGGTGTGCGACTTTGTAACAGCGCAGAAAAGTTTTCGAGCGTTCCCTCAATTGGCGCGCCATCGAACAGCGCAGCCTTACACTTACCGCAGTTTGCTGACTCTGCGACTCGCTCATTGGGAACACGATTTAAACCGCCACAAGACGGACAACGAGTTTTAAACGATGACATGACTTCTTCCTTTATGACAACTTGATGAAAACATGACTTATCAGCCAGCCTCATTATTTGTATACTTATTATGTTATATCCGAATTACTGAGAAATTGTGCTCAGAAAAGCGACTTAGTTCGACGCCCTTGGGTATAGTTTGCCGAAAAATGGAACGGCAAGTTTGTATTGGGACCTGATTAGGTTCTAAGAAATTTCATTTAAATACAACAATAAATAGGTCTGTGATGACAAATTACTATGCTGAAATCACTGGTTGGGGAAAGTGTCTCCCACCAGCCACGCTCTCTAACGATGACCTCAGTACTTTTCTCGATACATCAGATGAATGGATTCGTACCCGCACTGGCATTGAAAATCGTCGCATTAGCCATGTAAATACGTCGGATATGGCCACCGTGGCAGCACAGCATGCAATGGCCTGTGCAGGTGTAGAGGCGAGCGATATTGACTTGATCATTGTTGCGACATGCTCACCCGATTCTCTTATTCCAAATATTGCTTCTAAAGTGCAGCAAAACCTAGGCATTCGTTCAGCTGCCGCATTTGATTTAAACGCAGCGTGCACTGGGTTTGTATACGGTCTTGAAACGGGCACGCGTCTGATTCAATCAGGTAACTACCGTAATGCCATCATCATTGGTGCAGAGCGTCTTTCTTTCTATATCGACTGGGCAATGCGTGATACCGCAGTATTGTTCGGGGATGGTGCTGGCGCTGTGGTTCTAACGCGCACTGAGCAAGAAGTAGGTCTACTGCAATCGCAAATTGGCTGTGATGCAAAAGGTCGTGACATTCTCTCTGTACCTAAGTTTGGTACTTGTATGGATCGTTTCGCAGAAGATAATGGTTACTGGGATTTTAACTTTGTTGGACAAGAGATATTTAAGCGCGCAGTGAAAGGTATGGGCTTAGCGGCGAAAACTGTATTGAAAGCATCGCAGCTAACCACTGATCAAATTGATGTGGTTATTCCTCATCAAGCGAATATTCGTATTATTCAAACATTGTGTGATTTATCTGGCATTCCGCAAGACAAAGCGTTTGTGAATATTCAAAACTATGGCAACACTTCTGCTGCGACCGTGCCAATTGCGTTGTGTGAGGCTGTAGAGCAAGGCAGGGTGAAACCGGGCGACAACATGTTACTCGCGGCGTTCGGCGCTGGTTTAACATGGGGTGCTACGGTACTGAAGTGGGGAGACAGCGTAACGCCTGTCGCGGAAAGTGATGCCGCTCTGCCAGAATGCGATAAATCTGCACTGGAGCTTTTAGAGCGTGCAATCAAGTTATGTAATGAGCGTCCTCGTGGCGATGAAGCATAATCAATACTGTGGGTAATCAAAAGGGAGCATAACGCTCCCTTTTTTGTTCGTTGATTCACGGATTATTTTCTTGCTAGTTTATGGTGAGCTCGTGAGAAGTGATCCGCACAGAATGCACCAACGATAGAGAGTTCTCCCGCTAAACAAAGCGCAGCAGCCACTTCCGCTAAGGCTTTGGCTTTACCGTTTCCATGTAACCCCAAAATATCAAGACATGCTTTTTGTGTAGGTAGTCCCGTCCCGCCACCTACGGTGCCGACCATGATGTTGGGCAATGTTACCGATGCATACAGGTCACCTTGTTGGTCTATGTCCATGCGAGTAATTCCGATGGCAGACTCAGCCACGCATGCGGCATCTTGGCCACAAGCGATATAAAGGGCAGTTAGGGCATTTGCATAGTGCGCATTGATTCCGATGGTACCACTAAGCAATCCTCCAACCATGCTCATTTTTCCAAACTTAACCATGTTTTCTGGCGTGGTGTGGAGATACTTTTTCACTAATTCCGCAGGGATAGTCACTTCTGCAGAGACTTTTTTCCCCCGAACCGAGCGCAGCGTATGCGCATTCGCTTTTTTATCACCAGATAAGTTACCGTCTAAGAATGCATCGACGGGGGCGATAGGGCAGTGTTGCAAAATATAGTGAAATACTTTGTGCGTTGCGATGGTCACCATATTTTGGCCAGAGGCATCACCTGTTACATATTCAAACACGAGGTAAACATGGTTACCTTCTATGTTGACATTAATGTCTTTGAGTTTGCCGTGCGTCGTCGTAGATTCCGCTTCTTTGCGCAATATGTCGTATTGTGTCACGACCCAACTGACAAATTGAGCCGCTTCCGCTATTGACACAAAGGCGAAGACCGGAGTTCGAGTCACTCCCTCGCTGATCAACAGTGTACTCGCGCCGCCAGCAGCGGTAATGAGATTGGCACCACGGTTGTAAGATGCCACCAACGCCGCTTCTGTTGTCGCTAACGGAACCAAGTAGTCGTCATTGGCAAACAATCCGTTAATACGAAGAGGGCCTGCAACTCCGACAGGAACGTTCACGGTACCGATAAAGTGCTCAATATTATTTGCATAGTCGTCGTAATGAGATTGTGTGAAAGGATCGAGCAGGAGATCTTTGTCCGTTATGGACGCCAGAACGTTCCAGCGACGGTTAACCAGTTTGTCAGACAGTCCAGCACTCAAGCACAGTTTTCTTATTACTTTATGGTATTTCGGTTCTAATGCCGATTGTACTTTTTCGCAGGTTTCAATATTAGAGAGTGTGGAATGACTCCTTTTACTGTCTAAATTCAATTTCGGCATATCAGTATTCCATTCTTTGTTTGGCTTGGAATAATAGTGATACAACACTATGTATTCGTCATGCAACCAAAGGGCTTTAGGGACTTGAGGCGTTGTGCTTAAACTTGACTAAAATATTACAATTGTTGCTGAAATTGGAAAGCAATAAGCGGTCAGAAATCTGGTCATAACTTATTGACCCGGTGTGAAAGTCGCACGATTTTCTATTTGGTTTCAATTCTTACAAGGTCAGTTATGAAAGCAAGCTTCAGATAATGTAAAAGTTGTGCAAATTACTTTCGTTGCATTCATTCAGCCCACAAATTTATGAGTTGAACCCTGATAAGGACGGTATATTCTTAAGTTGTTCTATCTACTTTATGACAAGGGGATGATATGTCCGAGAACGAACAAGAAAAACAGCCAATGGAAGTCGCGGCGAACCAGAATAAAAATAAGAAAGATAAAGTGAAAATGGTGACTAATTGTTTCCTCTTGTTTATCGTTGCGATGCTCATGTTTAGCATTGTTTCTGACCGTATTATCCCTATCACCGATAACGCGCGTGTGAAAGGGTATATCGTGCCTATCAAACCTCAAGTCTCTGGAAATGTATTAGATATTAGAGTGAGACCAAATCAATTGGTAGAAGAGGGGGATGAGCTTGCAATACTTGATAAATCAGATTACGAGATTGCGGTCAAACAAGCGGAAGAGAATTTAGAAATCGCAGGTCAAAATGTAGGAGCCCAAACCGCTTCTATTGCTTCGGCTCAAGCGCGACTCACCTCTGCAATCGTCGAGCGCCAAAATACGGAAGCGCAGGCAAATCGTATTTTGGCGATGGCCGAGAAAGGGGTCGTTTCAAAAGCTGATGCAGACAAAGCGAGAGCAGCATTGGCAACAGCACGTGCAAATGTGGTGAATGCAGAAGCGGATCTTGAAAAATCGAAACAGCAATTGGGCGCGGAAGGAGAAGAGAATAGTCAAGTGAAAGCGGCATTGCTCGCCCTTGAACAAGCACAACTGAATTTAGAACGTACAGTCATTCGTGCACCAACACAAGGCGGGGTATCGAATTTTAGTTTAACCGAAGGCTTCTACGCATCGGCAGGTCAACCGATAATGACGTTTGTTTCTACAGAGGATATTTGGATCGAAGCCTATTTTCGTGAGAATAGCTTAGGCAACGTAAGTATCGGTGATGAGGTTGAGATCGCCTTAGATTTCGCTCCGGGTAAGGTCTTCAAGGGAAAAGTGAGTAGCATCGATTGGGGGGTTGATTGGGGGCAAAACCAGCAAGCCGGCAAACTCGCTCAAGCGAACCAACAAACTGGTTGGCTCCGTCAAACACAAATGTTACCCATTGCGATAGAGTTCGATAGAGAAGAAGTACAAGGTATGCTTCGGGTTGGTGGTCAAGCCGATGTCATCGTCTATAGTGGAGATAATGTCGTATTCAATACGATAGGCAAGTTATGGATTCGACTGCTAAGTGTGCTTTCTTATGTCCGATAATTTGCGCTTAGATACCGCGATACAACGCCGGATTTTACGCTTTACCGTTGGTGTTGGTTTAGCGGTGTTTCTCGCCGCTTGGCTTAACTGGGCTCTGGCGTTTGTCGCGCCGGTGTTTACCGCAAAGTTTCTGATAGATAAGCCAAATCTTCATAAAGAAACCGTGTATGAGCTATTGTTGGCTTTAATTGCCACGATGGGATTAGGTTTGCTCTTATCAGGGGGGATCACACACTACCCCATCGTGTTGCTAATGGCGGTCGGATGGATGATGCTGTGGGGATATTACTTGTTTACAAACCCCAAATGGAATTTGTTTGCGACCATACTCATGATAGCGGTATTAATGTTGCCATTTATGGCGATAAATAATCCTGCGGTTTCAGTTTTTCTTGCTGGGGGCTTGGCAACATCAGGTGCAGTATCGGTGCTTATTTTTGCTCTGGTGCATATTTATTTACCGGAGCCGAGCAGTGAATTCGCGGGCTATGCAGAGCCACCAATGTCTAAACAACAACGCTGGTATGCGGCATTTCGAGCGATGCTGATTTCATTTCCTTTGGTGTGCTTTTTCTTTATCTTTCAAATATCAGAAGCGTTGCTAACAATGATGTTTGTTGCGCTGCTGTCACTGATGATTACATCAGAAAAATCCGTAAAATTAAGTGTATTCTTGGTTATCAGCAATGGGATAGGTGGTCTATTGGCGATACTGGCATTTACGATACTCGCCATCGTTCCAAACCTATTTTTTTACACCGCTTTTATTGCTTTATTGGCGGTGTTAATTGGAACCAAAATTTACACTGTCCCGGAAAAGGCACCAATCTTTGCCACCGCATTCAGCACGTTATTGGTATTGATCGGTAGCACGTTGATGAGCTCTGGTGATATCGACAGCAATACATTTGTCCGAATCTTTCAACTTGTGGTGGTCAGCTGCTATATGATTTTTGCCTCTCTGTTGTTAGAAACTCGGCAGTGGAAATTTTTGCAAACATAGTACTTACCCAAATTGGTATAACGCTTAATTTCCTAGTAAAGCGATAAATGCTCTAACTACAGCCGCGATAAATGACACTTACACTTGTAAATTTTCTACGTGATGAGGATGTTCGCACGCATGCCTAATACTGATATCCCATTAGTTCATTCGGAAGAAGTAAAACTGTTTGCTATCATGCTTAAAGAAATTGATGGCGACATTCACGCTTTGCTTGAGTCCGCGCGAATGCCGCAAGATATTCTTATCAATAAGGCACTAAATGCATTTGTTCCTGAAAGCGCATTGAAATCTGTTTTTCAAACATTAGGGGAAAACGCGCCTCCCGAGAAGTTCGCTTTGCTGATGTGGACGTTGTGTCATGATATCTATGTGCCTCGATTTGCAAATCGAGTGACTCAAGTACATTCGCTAAAAGCGGCATTACAAGAGATTGCTGAATTATTGGCTCAGGTTTCAGACAGTGTAAAGCTGACTACCCAAGAAAGAGCAGGCCGGTGGTGGTTAGTGAGAGAAAAAGAGCAGGCTGATCGAGAATGGTTTCGTTATGCAGAAATGTTCTCAGTAATGTTCATGAATGAGCTTTTGAAAAAATTGACAGGGTCGAATTGGCGGCTGACAGATGTCGGCATTCAAGATGAAGATGCAACACCGTTTCATCAATTACCGGGTATGAAGTGCGCTCAGTTCTATACGGAAAGACCAGTTACCGCAATCCACATTTCAGCTTCTATAATCGATCAGCCTATTGCTTTTACCCCTTTCAAAACGGGCGTTAGCACTGATTCCATAGAGCAAGCTGATAAGTTTAGCCTCGCGCTTGCTCGTGCACTTACGCCTTATTTATCGATGGGCAAAATTTCTATTCAGTTTGCTGGAGAACTTATAGACATGAATGTAAGAACGATTCAAAGGCGGTTAGCAAATGAGAACACGACTTACAGAGAAGTTATCGAAAGCTTAGTGTTAAAGCAAACGCTGGAGTTACTCGCAGATAGAGAACTGAGCATCACACATATTGCGCTTAAAACGGGGTATTCGGACTCGGCACACTTTACTCGTGCTTTTAAACGAATGATGAATACCACCCCGAAAGCTTATCGCCAATCCTTGTCATAATTCAAAGTCTCTGTTTTCGTAGAGGCTTTCACTGTCTACATTTAAAAGCTGATTCAACACGTTGTCGCCTAAAGGCAATTTGGCTGCTTGAAGTTTTTTATTATTACTTCTACGTTTTGATTATGAGCCTGCTATTTCATATGCGTTTGGTATTTTGTGTTGAATGGGTTGGCTTCATAACACCTCATTTCTTTTCAAGGAAGTTATGGGAAATGGACTTCACAAATCATAAGTACGTAGGTGTAATAATGAAAGTCTCTATGACGAAGATCTGTTTAGTTGCGTTATCGTGTTCGGTTGCGTTAAACGTGAATGCAGCATCAACACTGTTTACAAATGTTAATGTTTTCAATGGTACGGATGACAAGATTCATAAGAATCAGAATGTGCTTGTCGTTGACAACCTTATCAAAGAAATATCAGCAAAACCGATTAAAACGGACAAACAAACCATAACGATCAATGGAGAGGGAATGACAATGATTCCCGGCCTGATCGATATGCACTCTCATATGTGTATTCAAGAGGGGATGTTAGTTGGCCGCGATAGCTATGATCAAATGGCAATGGGTGCGCGTGCGCACGTATCAATGATGCAGTATCTCGATCAAGGTTTTACTACTGCCCGAGATGCAGGGTGTAACATCCTGGGGATGGCAAAAGCGATCAACAATGGTTTGATTGATGGGCCACGATTATTCCCTGCTGGTGGTTTTTTAAGTCAAACTGGTGGTCATGCTGATACCGGTAGCTTTAACGATGTACCAGGGCGTGTTGATGATCTAGAGCGTCATGGATTTGGTTACATCGTTGATGGCGTTACAGAGGCACGTCGTGCGGCTCGCCAAAATCTTCGATCTGGTGCTACACAAATTAAAATCATGGCAGGTGGTGGTGTCGCAAGTGAATTTGATCCGATCCACATGACTCAGTTCTCGAAAGAAGAGATGGAAGCCATCGTGGGGGTTGCAGAAGATTATGGCACTTACGTAATGGCCCATGCCTATCATGATCGTTCCGTAAACCGAGCGATTGATGCAGGCGTTAAAGTGATTGAGCATAATTTCTTGGTTTCTGAAGATACGATCAAACGAATGAAAGAAGAGGGCGTTGCGCTTTCTGCTCAAGCGGTAATGTCTTTAGAAGCGTTTGCTGAACCAGAAAAAATTACGTTCTTTAGCCCTGATCAAAAATCCAAAGCAGCTAAGGTTAATGCGGGCGCTAAACAGATGTTTGAATGGGCTCGTAAGCATGATGTACTTATTGTAACGGGCGGAGATATGTTTGGTCCGGCGTACAATACGCGCCAAGCAGACAACATGGTTTGGATGGAAAAAGTGGGCTTTACCCCATATCAAATTATGAAAATGGGTACGTCAAATGCGGCGGAGGTATTAAGTTGGTCTGGCGATATGAATCCATACAAATACGGTAAACTCGGCGTTGTAGAACCAGGGGCTTATGCCGATGTAGTGCTCGTGGATGGCAATCCTCTGGAAGATATCACTATTCTTAATGATTACGAAGATAAGTTCAAAGTCATCATGAAAGACGGCAAGATTCATAAAAATACCCTGTAATAAATAATGGGGGGCCAAAAAGCTCTCCCAACTTTTAAATTTTCATTGTTTAGTATTTGGGTAAAGTATGAAGAAGTATGTATTAGCAGGTCTGTTATTCGCGGCCTCATCGACTGCAGTGGCAGAGCAAATCAGCTGGGAACAATTACGCCCAGCGATCCCACCAATTGAAGACCCGTTTCTTGCGTTAAGTGATGAGCAATTATTTGAGTTAGGTACACTCGCCAAGTATCGTCAATCCAAAGCGTTGAATGAATCGCAGCTTCAAACGAAAAAAGAGATTGAAGCAAAACTTCGTGAAGAAGGGGTTGATGTTGATTGGCTGTTTTCGAAAAGGCAAGAGATCACCGATTATCGCCGCAAGATTGCGACACAACCTAATACCGATCTCACTGCCGAAAGTTATGAAATTCCTGGCTTTATTACGCCCGTAGAATTTAATGGTGACATTGTCACAAAATTCTTTCTTGTCCCTACCTCCGGGGCTTGTGTCCATACGCCACCGCCACCTGCCAATCAAATAGTGTTAGTCAGCTACCCGAAAGGCTTGAAGCTCACGTCTCTATATGAGCCTGTTTGGGTGAAAGGCGAATTTGAAATTGAAAAAGTGAAAGCCGACGTTACCTACGTCGACGGGGCTATGGATGTTGAGACGGTATACCAAATGGATGCCGATTCTATTCGAGCTTATCAGTAATCCGCTTAATCAATTCATGACAGTTAAAATGATAGAAATGTGCAATTGTTGCTTAATGGCAATTATCAGCTTCGTGAATCGTTAAGATTGTTACCTATCAACTTAATGAGGCCATTTAATGAACGCATCAATCCCTAGGCTTAGTTTACTTGCGCTGTCCGTTGTCGCATCGTCTTCTTTGTATGCAGCCAATTTTGGTAGTCCCAATACGGTTGGTAATACTCTGGCAGAGACAAAACACGAAAATGAAAGCTGGCGAGAGGCATTGGAAGAAGAGCATAACCTTACTTTTGGCCTCGATTATCAAGCATTAGGTCTATCTGCTACAGATCCTGTGACAGGGGGAGACGACACCGCAAGTTCTGGCGTCGCTCGATTTTACGGTACTTGGAACTTGGTCGGTTTAGAGTCGGGCAATGTAGGGGGATTAGTTTGGAAAGTTGAACATCGTCATTCATACAGCGATTTGGCCCCAAAAGAGTTTGCTTTTATTGGTGATGGCTTAGGTTATGTGGGAATGATTGGTTCAGCGTACAGTGATCAAGGGATGCGTTTAACTAACTTGTATTGGAAGCAGAGCCTCAACGGTGGTAAGACATCATTTATTGCAGGTTTTTTAGATACGTCGGATTATGTGGATGCGTATGCACTAGCAAGCCCTTGGACGGGGTTTACAAATTTGGTATTCAGTACGGGTGGTGGAGCCATTGGTTTGCCGGATGATGGTATTTTAGGATTGGCTGTTGGCCATATGCTAACGGACAACATCTACATGATTGCGGGTGTCGCCGATGGTAAGGGACGCTCTGATAAGCCATTTGATGGTTTTGATACTTTGTTTAATGATCATAATCTATTTACTTCTTTTGAGCTTGGTTGGGCGGCATCACAGGAACAGATTTATACCGACAATGTGCATATTACCGCATGGCACCTTGACGGTGGAACTCAACACAACTTAACCAACCAAGAAAGCGGACAAGGGATTAATTTCTCAGCAAGTTATTTTGCGACAGAGCAATTGATGCCATTCGTACGTGGTGGTTTCTCAGAAGGTGATGTGGCACTTTATGATCGTTCTCTAACGGTTGGCGTTGGTTACTTTGGATTGGGGAAACCGACCAATAACCTAGGTTTTGCGGTGAACTGGAGTCATGTAAACGACAACCTAGAACAAGCCTATGGCGTTGGGGACTCTGAACAGTTTACAGCTGAACTTTATTACATCATGCAGTTGAATGACTATATTCAGATCACTCCGGATATTCAGTACATTAAAGACCCGGCATTCTCCAATAAAGGCAGTACTTGGGTATTAGGGCTTCGCGCACGAATATTCATCTAGATGATTATGTTTATTTGCCTTACCAATAATGCCTGTATATTAATACAGTGCTTGTGTTTTTGGTTAATTTTACAACAAGTAAGATAATGAACATTGAGTTGAAAAACAAAATCATCAAGGAGTGTAGGAAGAAGATTGAACAGAAAGGCGAGAATATAGGCGTATCATTTTACTTTTTCTTCGCCAACAAGAATGATAACCCGGCGCTATTGATGGACGCGGCGACTTGGTGGATTAAAACTCATTAACTCGACTACTTTGAAAAAGCAAACAAGATTATTGCTTTGGTTGAATCTGAGGAATAAAAGAAAAGGGGCATTGAATACCCCTTTGTTATTCTTAACTTTAGCAATTACGCTTTTGCAAACTTGTAAGTTCGATAACCTCCAAGCAAATTACGTGCTTTAAAGCCAGAGTTAACCAGTTGGCGATATGCCACGTTACCGCGTAACCCAACCTGGCAGTAAATGACAATCTCTTTGTCTTTAGGCAATTCATCCATACGTTGACGGAGTTGATCGACAGGAATGTTGAGCGCGCCTTCAATAAAGCCTACCGATTCCAGCTCACCCGGATTACGCACATCAAGTAGCACCTGATCGCTTGTTAGGCTATCAATTTCATCAAAATGAATCGCGGTAGCGTCGCCTTTGATGATGTTGTTTGCGACAAAGGCTGCTTGGTTAATTACGTCTTTAGCACTGCCATACGGTGGCGCATAAGTCAGTTCAAGGTGCTGAAGTTGCTCTACTGTCATTCCTGCACGTTGAGCCACCGCCATTATGTCAATACGTTTGTCGACACCATCTTTACCAACGGCTTGTGCACCAAGGATTTTGCCCGTTGTTGGGTCAAACAGCATTTTGAATGAAACAATTTCTGCACCAGGGTAGTAGCTCGCGTGGCTTGCAGTGTGTACATAGACTTTTTCATAAATGATGTTGTCACGTTTTAATTGTTTCTCATTTTTACCTGTCGATGCTACGGCTAAATCAAAGATCTTACAGATAGCTGTACCTTGCGTACCTTGGTAAGTTTCTTGACGACCTAGCATGTTGTCTGCCGCCATGCGACCTTGACGGTTAGCAGGACCTGCTAATGGAACAAGTGTTTGTTCGCCTGTAACAAAGTCTTTTTCCTCAACAGCATCACCAACAGCGTAAATATATGGATCGCTGGTTTGCATGTATTCGTTGGTGAAAATCCCGCCGAGAGCACCAATTTTAAGACCTGCCGCTTGCGCTAATTTGGTTTCAGGGCGGACACCAATCGCCATGATCAAGATATCCGTTGTTAGCTCTTTGCCATTATTAAGCTTGAGTTTTAATTTCCCATCAATATGCTGGTGGGCTTCACTTTCACCTGCTTCAACGTTTGCCACGTGTTTGTTCGGGATAAATTCAACCGCTTCGAGAGCGACACCAAGTTGCAGGTCAATGCCTTTTTGACGAATTTCGGCATGCGCGAAACCTGCCATTTCACGGTCGACAGGTGTCATCACCTGATCGGCCATTTCGACAAGTGTGGTTTTGATGCCAAGCTGGTGGAACGCTTCCATCATCTCTAGGCCGATAAAACCACCACCAACGACAGTCGCACGCTCCACTTTGTTCATCTGAACAGTTTGGATGATGCGATCCATATCAGGAATATTGCGCAAAGAGTGGGTTAATGGGTTATCAATGCCAGGAATCGGAGGAACAATGGGGCCCGCACCTGGACTCAGTAGAAGAAAATCGTAAGCTTCTTCGTACTCAGAACCGTCGAGTAGGTTTTTAACCGTTACAGTTTTGTCATGACGGTTAATGGATACAACTTCATTCATGACTCGAACATCGACATTAAAACGAGCTAAAAAGCTTTCTGGTGTTTGAAGAAGTAGCTTGCTTCGCTCTTTAATATCGCCACCAATATGGTAAGGCAAACCACAGTTAGCAAATGAAACAAATGGACCGCGCTCAAACATAATGATTTCAGCGTCTTCGCTTAAGCGGCGAGCACGTGCAGCAGCGGATGCACCACCAGCGACACCACCAATGATTAAGATCTTAGTCATTTTATTCTCCACATTCGAGATGTTGACCCTATTGGCGCCGTTAGCTAGCCGAATAGGTCAATTTCCTTGTTTATTTAAAACCAAATTTCTTTAAAAAATAAGCGGCAGGGCAAATACCAGTGTACGCACTTTGAATGAGATTGATGCCAATGAAGACCGTAAACCAAATGAAGTTGCTATGGACGAACACGGTTAATAAGACCGAAAGCAAAATCATGATACCTGCAAATACTCTTACTGCATTGTCTAATGTCATAACTGTTCTCCTTGGTACGCTTTGAGTGAGCACCTTACTCTCGTATGTTCACCACTATAACTACTAATATTAGATGTGTCTAATGTTTATTTGTCTAAATTCGCCATCCCTAAATTAGGGTTGACTAAATATGTTGATTTAGTAATATCTAATGTAGCTTTTAATGTTGAGGTGAATCATGAGCTATACAGAAACAGACGTAGCGAAAATGAAAGGCAGCGCGATAGAAGCAGCGGATCTTCTTAAAGTGATGGCACACCCAGAGCGATTGATGGTGCTGTGTCAGCTTACTCAAGGTGAAGTCGGCGTAGGCGAGCTACAAAAAAGTTCTTGCTTGAGTCAGTCAGCCTTTTCACAGCATCTGAGCGTACTGAGAAAGCACAACTTAATCAGTGCGCGTAAATCATCACAACAGGTCTTTTACTCATTGTCTGAACCGAGAGTTGAGTCATTAATCAAAGCGCTACACAGTGTATTTTGTAACTAGGAAGTATTGAGGTTAATAATGTTAGACGTTATTCCATGGGAATCTTTTTTTGGTGGCATTTTATTGGGTATCTCCGCCACTATATTGTTGTTGATGAACGGAAAAATTGCCGGCATTAGTGGAATCATGAGTGGCATTATGACACCGAAGAAAGGGGATTACTCGTGGCGATTACTGTTTGTCGCGGGCATGATCGGTGGTGGTTTGGTGAGCGTGTTACTTCTTGGTGTCGTTGTCCCAAGTACCACCACAATATCGACAGGCCTCATTATCGCAGCTGGACTGTTAGTGGGATTCGGCACTAAGTTGGGTAATGGGTGCACCAGTGGCCATGGTATTTGTGGTATTGGTCGTTTATCTAAACGTTCAATTGTTGCGACATGTGTTTTTATGTTGGTGGCTGGACTCACCGTCTTTGTACGACTACACCTGGTTTAAGAGAGAACCCATGAACAAGATTATTTTTCGTTTATCCGCGCTCTTCAGTGGTGTGCTATTTGGTATTGGCATGGCGATTTCTGGCATGATCGATCCCAATAAAGTCATTGGATTTCTAGATATTGCAGGCACATGGGATCCGAGTTTAGCTTTTGTGATGGGCGGCGCACTTGCTGTGTTTATGCCAAGCTATTTTTTGATCATCAAACCGAGAAAACAGGCGGTTACTGGTGAAGCGTTTTGTACGCCTACCAATATTAGTATTGATGCAAGGTTGATTTCCGGTGCCGCGATATTTGGTATCGGTTGGGGATTGGTCGGCATATGTCCGGGCCCAGCGGTGGCGAGCCTCGCTATGGGCAATATCGGTATTGTGATTTTTGTCGCCGCCATGTTAATCGGTTCAATGTGTGCAACATTTGCTCTCGATAAGTTAAACAGTAATAAGCTGAAAGACGTGCAAATATAAACGAAGAGAGCACAAATTGGAGGGAAAAGGATGCCCAAAACAGTAAAGCGAAGTTTTGTTCGCTCAGTGATGAACAGCTATTTCCCTCCGATTATGATTTTGTTAGCGCTCTCCATTGGTGTTGCCTCATTGTGGTTAACACCAAAAGAAGAAGACCCTCAGATTGTCGTCCCTATGGCCGATGTTCTGATTTCGGCTCCTGGGCTTAGTGCTTCTCAAATTGAGAACCAAATTACCGAACCTTTAGAAAAGCTAGTTAGCCAAATAGACGGCGTGGAATATGTTTATTCTTCTTCAATGGAGGGATTTGCTCAGGTTATCGTGCGCTTTTATGTTGGAGAGAACCGAGAAGACGCACTCGTAAAACTCTACAACAAACTCTATTCCAACCAAGATAAAGTTCCTCCAACAGTGGCAAGTTGGGTAGTCAAACCCGTTGAAATTGATGATGTACCTATCGTCGTTGCCGCGATTTATTCAACCGATCCTTCTATTCTCAATCGGCATCAACTCAGACGAATTGCGGACCAAGCAACCTTAGGGATTAAATCTCTTGATGCCACCAACAAAGTCGAGGTTATTGGCGGAGAACCGAGAAAGGTTCAAATCGAGCTAGACTCCGTCGCAATGGCGAACTTCAATGTCACTATAGATGATCTTGAACAAGCCATCCGGTTGAGTAACAGCAAAGTTCAAGGCAAAAACCTTCAAATCGATGGAAGTAACTACACGCTGGAATCGGGGCAGTTTTTAAAAAATGCTCAAGAGGTCGGTGATTTGGTGATTGCTGTGTTGAATGGCAAACCAGTGTATCTGAAGGATGTGGCAAATATCTATGATGGTGCGAGTGAAGCCACTTCGGACACTTGGTATCGAAGCAAGAGTGATAACAAGGCTTATCCTGCCGTATTCCTATCGGTCGCCAAGCAGAAAGGGTCTAATGCGGTCAATGTGGCTCAATCGGTACGAGACAGCCTGAAGCAACTTAAAGCGGACCAATTTCCTCCTCAAGTACAAGTTGAAATTATCCGTGATTATGGTGAAACAGCAAACGAAAAAGTGACCAATTTAGTATCAAGCCTCGGCATCGCAATTTTAACCGTTGTGGTTTTTGTTGGTTTGTTCTTGAACTGGAGAAGTGCGCTGGTCGTTGGTATTGCAATTCCTATCAGTTACGGTGCGGCGCTGGGGATGGATTTGCTGTTTGGTTATTCAATCAACCGCGTAACGCTGTTTGCACTGATTTTGGCATTAGGCTTAATCGTCGATGATCCGATCGCCAGTATCGACAATATTGAGCGATTCTTACGGCGAAAAAATATCACTCGAAATGACGCAATTGTTCAGGCGATGACAGAGATTCGCAGTGCGTTACTGATGTCGACCGTCGCAATTGTTATTGTGTTCACACCGATGTTTTTCATTACTGGGATGATGGGGCCATACATGGCACCGCTTGCCTTTAACGTGCCAATCAGTGTTGTGTTCAGTACGGTCGTCGCGTTTATGATCACGCCTTGGTTGGCTAAAAAGATCTTGTCGAGGCAGCAAGAAAGCGAAAGTAACCAGCTTTACTCTTCACCTATATATCGACTTTATCGTTCACTAGTGACCCCGCTGTTGCAAAGCCGTAGAAAAGCGTGGGTATTTCTTGCTGTAGTCGCATTTTTGTTTGTCGTCGCCGCGATGCTGCCAATGTTGCGTTTGGTTCCCCTTAAACTCTTACCCTATGACAACAAGAATGAGTTTCAACTGGTGTTAAACATGCCCGAAACATCAAGTTTTGTTGATACGTCAAATGCATTGACCACCTTCACCGATTACTTGATGACAGTACCAGAAGTCACCAGTGTTTCCGGGTTTGCTGGTATCGCGTCACCAATGGATTTTAATGGCATGGTACGTCATTACTTTATGCGCAGTGAACCTTATCAAGGCGAGCTACGAATCGTATTGGCGGATAAAAATCGTCGTTCGATGCAATCACATGAAATCGTGACCCGATTAAGAACAGGCTTAGAGGAAATGGCTGAACGCTATCAGGCGGATATCCAATTGGTCGAAGTTCCGCCGGGTCCCCCAGTGATCGCGACGATTACCGCTGAGGTTTATGGTGATGATGCAACGACCTACGAGCAATTGATGCGACAAGCCGAAAAGGTAGCAGAGCGCTTAAGCAAAGAACCGTTTGTGACCGAAGTGGACACGAGTATTCAAGGGAACCTAGAAACCTGGCAGTTTATTGTAGACCAAGAAAAGGCGGCGCTGTCTGGCATTTCAGTTGCAGACATCAACAAGACACTGATCTCTGCGGCGAATGCAAAAGTGCTTGGCTACATTGCGGCTCCGCGTGAAGTCGACCCGCTTCCTATTGAAGTTCAGCTACTCAGGGAGGATAGGGACAATCTCAATAAATTAGAGCAGCTTTACGTACGGGGTAGACCCGGCATTGCAAAAACTGAGCACAATGGCGCGGTGGTTGATGCGCCTCAGCCAACGGTTCAATTATCAGAGCTGGGCCAATTTGTTAAACGACCCGCAGACAAACCGATTCTCCATAAAAACCTCAACCCTGTCGTTTATGTCTATGCAGAAGTCGTGGGCCGCGTTCCCGGTGAGATTATTGCCGATGTGATCGCAGACAAAAATGGCCACCAGTCAAATGAAGCACAACAACCTTGGGAGGAGCGTACATACTTAAATAATGGCGCAGGTTTGGCTTGGCATGTTCCAGACAATATAGACGTGGTGTGGAGCGGCGAAGGTGAATGGAAAATTACCGTCGATGTGTTTCGAGATTTAGGCGTCGCCTATGGAGCGGCACTTTTAGGGGTATTTGTCGTGATGCTAATTCAGACCGGTTTACCGGTGGTATCAGGTATTATCATGCTGGCTATTCCACTTACCGTGATCGGTATTATGCCTGGCTTCTGGCTATTGAACACGTTAAGCAGCGACATTGGCACTTACCCAAATCCGGTTCTTTTTACCGCGACTGCGATGATTGGCATGATTGCGCTAGCAGGTATTGTGGTACGTAATTCCTTGGTTTTGATCGAGTTCATTCAACAATCTTTGGCAGCAGGCATGGGATTGCAAGATGCGTTGATTGAATCTGGCGTGGTTCGTATGCGACCGATCCTTCTGACGGCGGGAACAACATTACTAGGGAACATTGTCATCACTCTTGATCCTATTTTTAATGGTCTGGCCTGGGCGATTATTTTTGGTATATCGGCATCAACAGTATTCACGCTGCTTGTTGTGCCGGTGGTGTATAACCTCGCATACCAAAATACCAAAGGGCATGGACTGCCAGAGTTGGAGGTTGAACAATGAAATTAGATAACAAATGGATAGGCACGCTTTTATTTCTGCTGCTGATCCTTCTTTTTCTCTACATGGCGGGATTTTTTAGCGAGAAACTACCAACAGAGCGTACGGCGACTGAGAGAAAATGGAATGCAGACATGGTAGAAACACACCAGTTGATGCTTACGAGTGAGCCTGTGATTCGAGAGTTTCCTGGCGTTGTTGTAGCAGAGCAAAGAGCAGATATTGCTGCGCGCTTAACGGCCTCTGTCGTTGAAGTCCTCGTCAATGTTGGCGATCAGGTAAAGCAAGGCGATGTACTTGCACGGTTGGAAAGCGATGATCTTGATGCGCGAGTCCGACAAAGTGAACAGGCGCTGTCTTCTGCTCAAGCACAACTCAATGCGGCAAGAAAAGAATTTGCACGGGTTAAAACACTATTGAATAAAAAGCTGATACCTCAGTCCCAGTTTGATCAGGCAGAGAGCACATTACGAACGGCTCAAGCGAATTTTAATCAAGCGCAGGCGGCGGTAGCAGAAGCGGAAACCACGTTTGGTTACAGTATCATTACCGCGCCTTTTGATGGGCTGATTACACAAAAGCCGATGAACAAAGGTGATACTGCCACGCCAGGGGCATTATTATTGTCGATGTATAATCCAGAGTTACTTGAAATTGAAGTTAATTTCTCTGAATCCGTCATGCCCTACGTCAGTTACGACAAGCAAGTCGAGGTTAGCTTTCCCTCTTACAATATTGCGACGTTAGCAAGCGTCAAACAAGTTACGCCTTCTGCCGATGCCAATTCGCGCAGTTACTTGGTTAAACTGCAGTTCACACCACAAAAGTTGGTGTTTCCTGGTTCATTCGCCAAAGTTTTCTTAACGTTGACTGAAGATGTGGTTCTGCGTGTTCCACAGGATGCTGTGTATCAAGTAGGTCAATTGGATTACGTCAAAGTGATGAAACAAGACGGGGAGGTGGAAACTCGGCTGATACAGCTAGGTGAATCCGGCCGAGTTCGCACTGGGTTAATGCAGGGAGAGGTGGTGATATTGAACCCAGGCCTCTTGTAAGTCCCTAAGTCTTAGTAGGATACCGTCGTACTTACGGGACAATGGTCACTTAATTTGAAATCCAACACGTCTTGCGTGTTGAAGACGGTTTGAACGCCAGCAGTGGCCTCTAGTTGGCCACTTACAATAATATGATCAATTACCGAGCGGAATTGGTGTGTTTTATTCGAATTGCGATTAGAACGCACTTTACATTCCGCTTTGGTGTTTTTGGTTACAAGCTCTGCATCGTTATTCTTCGATATTACTTCCCACAACCAGTCACCTCGATAAGCGAGGTTATGATTAAAGTCACCTAGCACGACATAGCGTTGATTCTTAGTTTCGCGTTCCTTCATCCATTTCGCTAATGCTTGGCCTTGTTGTTTAACGATCTTGCAATCGCGGTTGTTGCGATAGGCGCCACTGCACCCGGCTTTTAAATGCACAGAGAGTAGGTGGGTTTCATTCGTTTGGTTTGGGTTTAATACGATGTAACTGGCAAAACGCAGCTTACTGTTGCCACGTGTTATGGAAAAGTCTGGCTTATCGGAGATGTTCAAACCTTTGCGAACCGCAAATCCAGTGTATTGGTTCGTATCGTTGAATTGAAGATCACGGTTGGAGCGATGGGCGCGGTCGGATAGATAAATGGTGTAGTCATTTCCAACCGCTTTTTGAATCGCCGCTTTGCTATCGACTTCCTGAAACGCGAGAATGTCGGCATCCGCTTTATCCACATACTTGCCGAGCTTTTTAAAATCTTGTGAGGTTCGTGATACCTTTCCGTCATCTATAGATAGCCATTCCACATTCCAGCTAGTTAAATTGACGGAATCCTGA
This sequence comes from Vibrio sp. PNB23_22_6, assembly GCF_052877535.1. Classification (NCBI taxonomy): domain Bacteria; kingdom Pseudomonadati; phylum Pseudomonadota; class Gammaproteobacteria; order Vibrionales; family Vibrionaceae; genus Vibrio; species Vibrio sp. PNB23_22_6. The sequence goes on from NZ_JBNFXP010000001.1 coordinate 194,217, forward strand.
GCAAACGAAAAAGAACTAAATAGTAATATTACCGTAACAAAAAGTGATCGCATAGCGGTCCATTGCACTCCTTTATTTAGGTGAATTCCTTTGCAACCTTTATCCTATAAGACCTCTCTAAAAAGCAAGAGAATTAAGCTCCATTTTTGCAATTTTCACAGTTTTATTTTCAACTGAGATCAGCAGCAATAAGATCGATTTGTTCTTATCCTCTAGCTATGTTTTGTTGATCAAGATCAATGTTTTCAAATGGTGCTTCTCGTTAAATACGCCACAATATATTGTGTCAGCAGAATAATAAATCGCCCTATATAGTGTATTTGTGGATAACTCTGTGAGTATTCTTGGGTAAGGAGAAAAAGTGAAACCAATCGTAATCAAACGTGACGGCTCAAGGGCTCCGTTTAATAGGGATCGAATCCAAGCAGCAGTGGAAGCCGCAGCGGAAAACAATGATAAAGATGTCGCCATTTATGCATTAAATGTCGCGCTTGCTGTTGAGTTGCAACTACAAGATCACGATGAAGTTCACATCCACGAAATTCAGGACTTGGTTGAGAACGAACTCATGCAAGGTCCTTTCAAGTCGTTGGCACGTTCTTACATTGAATACCGTCATGACCGTGATATTGCACGTGAAAAGCAGAGCGCATTAACACGTGAAATCGAAGGCCTGATTGAAGAAAGCAACCTAGATCTAATTAACGAGAACGCGAACAAAGACGGTAAAGTTATTCCGACACAACGTGACTTGTTAGCGGGTATTGTGGCTAAACACTATGCGAAAACACACATCCTTCCACGTGATGTGGTTCAAGCACACGAAGTGGGTGACATTCACTACCACGATCTAGACTACGCACCATTCTTCCCGATGTTTAACTGTATGCTGATCGATTTAAAAGGCATGCTGACACACGGCTTTAAAATGGGTAATGCGGAAATTGACACGCCAAAGTCAATTTCAACTGCGACTGCAGTAACGGCACAAATTATTGCTCAGGTTGCGAGTCACATCTACGGCGGCACAACCATCAACCGTATTGATGAAGTACTAGAGCCATATGTAATCACAAGTTATGAGAAGCATTTAGAAATTGCGAAAGAGTGGGACATTGCAGAGCCTGAAGCGTTTGCAAAAGCACGCACCGAGAAAGAGTGTTATGACGCATTTCAATCGCTAGAATACGAAGTAAACACGCTGCACACTGCGAACGGCCAAACGCCATTCGTTACTTTCGGTTTTGGCCTTGGTACAAGTTGGGCATCTCGTCTGATCCAACAGTCGATTCTGAAGAACCGTATTGCAGGTCTAGGTAAGAACCGTAAAACAGCGGTATTCCCTAAATTGGTATTTGGTATTAAAGATGGTTTGAACCATAAAACGGAAGACCCAAACTACGACATTAAGAAGCTCGCATTAGAGTGTGCTTCTAAACGTATGTACCCAGATATTCTTAATTACGATAAAGTCGTAGAAATTACCGGCTCATTCAAAACACCGATGGGCTGTCGTAGCTTCCTTGGTACGTACGAAGAAAATGGCGAGCTGATTCACGAAGGTCGTAACAACCTTGGCGTAGTAAGTTTGAACTTACCTCGTATTGCCATTCGTGCGAAGGGCAGTGAATCGAAGTTCTATGAACTGCTGGATGACCGCCTACGTCTTGCTCGTAAGGCACTAGAAACGCGTATTTCACGCCTAGAAAATGTGAAAGCACGCGTAGCCCCAATTTTATACATGGAAGGGGCGTGTGGCGTCCGTCTGAAAGCTGACGACTCAATTGCAGATATTTTTAAGAACGGCCGTGCTTCGATCTCGCTTGGTTACATCGGTGTACACGAGACAATCAACGCGCTATTCGGCACAGAAGCGCACGTATACGATGACGCAGTACTACGTGAAAAAGCGATTGCCATCATCAAGTACATGAAAGATGCAGTGAACAAATGGACGGACGAAACGGGTTATGGTTTCAGCCTATACGGCACACCAAGTGAAAACCTGTGTAGCCGTTTCTGCCGCATTGATGCGAAAGAATTTGGTGTGATTAAAGGCGTAACAGACAAAGGTTACTATACCAACAGTTTCCACCTAGACGTGGAAAAAACGGTAAACCCATACGATAAAATCGACTTTGAGATGCCATATCCAGAAATTTCAAGTGGTGGTTTCATCTGTTACGGTGAGTTCCCGAATATGCAACGCAACATTGAAGCACTAGAAAACGTGTGGGATTACAGTTACACCCGCGTTCCTTACTACGGTACGAATACGCCAATCGATGAGTGCTATGAGTGTGGTTACAACGGTGAATTTGACTGTACAAGTAAAGGCTTTACTTGCCCAAGTTGCGGCAACCATGACTCGACAAAAGTATCCGTAACACGTCGAGTGTGTGGCTACTTAGGCAGTCCAGATGCACGTCCGTTTAACTTCGGTAAGCAAGAAGAAGTTAAACGTCGAGTGAAGCACCTATAAGGTTAAAGCCTGCTCGAATCAATATCTTGAAAATCAACCTGTAACGGGTTGATTTTCATTTTTGGCGAAGAATAAAGAGATGCGACTATGAATTACCACCAATACTATCCAATCGACGTTGTAAACGGCCCAGGTACGCGCTGCACACTGTTTGTTGCTGGCTGTGTTCATCAGTGTCGCGGTTGTTACAATCAGTCTACGCAACGATTGGATTCTGGTGTGTTGTTCACGCAAGAAGCGGAAGACAAAATCATTGCCGATCTAAACGACAACCGCATTAAGCGCCGTGGTTTGTCTCTGTCTGGCGGTGATCCGCTTCATCCAGCGAATGTGCCAGATATTCTGAAGCTAGTGAAACGTGTAAAAGCGGAGTGTCCAGGAAAGGACATTTGGGTTTGGACTGGTTACACCCTTGATGAGTTGGATGATGCACAGCGTGAGGTCATCGAATACATCGATGTACTGATTGATGGTAAATTCGAGCAAGACAAGAAAGATCTTAATTTAGAATGGCGTGGCAGCTCTAACCAAATTATTCATCGCTTCACGGATATTTAATCGTTCAGCGGAACGCGTTGTTATAAAACATGAAAAAGGCACATCCGATAATACGGCTGTGCCCTTTTGGTGTGAACTCCTAAATCATCGTAGAGTTTTATTTTTACGCCGTCACCCTGAAGTCGTCTTCTACCATGTTGTTGATCCATTTTTTTGATTGAATTCGTCGCGTGGTTAATACTCCTTTAACCAGCTCCTCGGCCAATAGGGACATCAAGACCCAATGCAGTGGCAGTCCTAATACGATGCCAGTGTAATAAGTTAAAGGGATCCCAACCGCCCATTGACCAAATGTATCGATAAAGATGCTATAGCGAATATCCGCTCCGCTTTTCAACACACCTCCAATTCCGACCATATTGAACACGCGCAGTATCATTCCTAGCGCCATGACCAAACACACATTGAGTGCCATTTGTTTATCACTTAGAGGCGTGAACTCCATTAAGCTCAAAATCAGCGGTGAGCAAATCCAAACAAGAACAAATAATCCAATCGCCAATAGGGTGCTGGTTAATACATACCACCAGGCGGTTTTTTCGACGCGGTCATAGTGTTGCCTACCAATATCATTACCTAACATCACTGATGCGGCGACCGCAAAGCCCATAAAGGTTGAAATCAAGACGCCTTCAATGGGAGAGAGAAAAGAGATTGTTGCCAACGCCGTGACACCAAGTTGACCGTAGATGACGTTATAGATCAGTAAGCCACCAGTCCATAATGCATCATGAATCAACATGGGGAACGAGACGTTGAAATACCGCTTGCGATAGGCTGATTTTGCACCGTCTAACCAGTCAGATTTGGTTGGTAACATATGCCGATAGCGACGCACAAAGAAATGACCAAGCAGCCAAGTTTGAACAATACGTGATAATAGGGTGCCCATGGCAGCACCGAACACTCCCCATTGTGGGAAACCAAACAGACCAAAGATAAAAACAGCATTTAAAAACACGTTAACGATGATCGCCACGATGCTGACATGTGTTGCGAGCCTTGTTTCGCCAACTGCGCGTAAGACAGATTCAATGGGTACGACCAACGCAGTACAAATTAAACTGATGCCAGTGACAACCAAATAATCCCTAGCGTATTCGACATACTGTGGCCCAGTTGAAATATAAGAGACGATCTCACGATCAAACGCCGAATACAGCACAATGAAAGGAAGCGTTACCGCAACAGACAAAAACCATGATTGGGCAAGGATTCTTCGAATACCGGATGTGTTTTCCGCACCGTAATATTGCGAGGCTAAGACCGTAACCGCCCCACACAGGCCAAAAACAATCGCCAAGTTAAAGAAAAAGATACGGTTACCCACCCCGACCGCGGCCGTTGCAGATTCCCCCAACTGGCTGACCATAAAAATATCAACGACACCCAGTAATGAAAACAACATTGCTTGCAATGATACTGGCAGTCCTATGGTGACCATCTTGTGCCAGAATGCTTTATCAACATATTGACGTGTTAACAGCATCGCATTTCTCCTTCGTGAATAACGAGGCTAGTTTATCCAAGTAGCTTGACGCTGTATTTTTCTAAGGAATCCAAAACCTTTGTCAAACTCTCGACATTTCTCAAAGACAATCGATCAATGTTAGGCGGTAGCCATTAGATGGAAGAAAAACAAGAACGGTATGTGATATCAGAACAGACTCGCCAAGAGTTTATCGATCAAACGCACGTGTTACCGTTAGAAGAGCGGGGTATTGTTCAATGTGGCATTGCAACGTGCAGTGAGTTTTTTTCTGTGTACAGAAAGAATCAGAAACAACATATGTTGCTCTATACCGTCAGAGGAAAAGGTTGGCTCGAAAGTGGTGTTTGTCGCTATGAATTAGAACCAGGCTCTGTCGTCATTGTGCCTGCGGGTGTTGAGAATGGCTTTGGTATGCAGGATGAAACATGGCAAATTGCGTGGGTGTTTTTATCTCATCAAAAAAAATGGAATGTGATCCCGGATGAAATTAGCTATCAACTTTCTCCCGCCACTGAAGTCATGTATTCCTGCATTCAAACCTTGCTCAGGAGTCGGAATCTACCTCTTGATGATGGTGCCGTAATTGCAGAGCATAGTGTTATGCAGCTCGAACATTTATTGAACATGCCCGAATCAGAGTTACTCTCACGTAATCAAGTAAAGTTAAAGCGTGTCTTTGATGTGGTACAACGTCAACTCCACAAGGATTGGACTGTTGAGCAGTTAGCAAAGCTGTTTCCTTGTTCCGAACCGCATTTGCATCGGTTGAGCCAAGAATATTTTGGGCGCAGCCCGATTGCGCATCTCACTCGTTTAAGGATGGAATATGCGAGTCGGTTATTACGCTCGACAGAGTGGTCAATTCAACATGTGGGAGAAATCGTAGGCTATCCTATGAGCGCGAACTTTAGTACTCGGTTTAAGGCGTGGGCAGGGTGCTCGCCTCGTGAATTTAGAAAACAGTCTCGAGAGAGGGATAGTGGTGAACTTTAAATCGGAAGTTGAGCGGTTTTTCACCGCACCATCACTTAAGCGCGGCAAAAACTTGGCGGTTTCTACTAATATTTGCCGATCGTGTGAAAAATCGTTTCGCCATCGTTAACAAAAATGTTAACGTGAGGTTCGATACTTGAATTTCAAAGGGTTATGACTTTCATGTTTTCTAATCTACCAACACCAGTATTAGATCCTATTTTATCTCTTTCCGTTGCATGCCGTAACGATCCTCGCCCGAACAAGGTTGACCTTGGTATTGGGGTTTATAAAAACAGCAAAGGCGAAACGCCGATCATGACAGCGATAAAAATGGCGCAAGATGTCGTGATTGAAAATCAAAAAACCAAATCTTACGTAGGGCTCGCCGGCTGCGAAGAGTTCAACCAAAGTATGATTGAACTTGTACTAGCGGGCACATCAGTCATGGACCGCGTTACGGCAGTTCAAACACCAGGTGCCAGTGGCGCATTACGTATGTTGGGTGACTTGATGAAAGTGGCGCAACCAGATACCACGGTTTGGATCTCAAACCCTAGTTATGTAAACCATAAACCGGTAATGGAAGCCGCTGGTCTGAAAGTTAAGTTCTACCATTACTTTTCACCAGAGACTAAGCAAGTTGATATCGCAAGAATGCTTGAGGATTTATCAACAGCAGGTCCTTCAGATGTTGTTCTTCTGCATGGCTGCTGCCACAATCCAACAGGAGCGGATATCGACTTCGCAGCCTGGCAGTTGATTACAGAACTGTCACAGAAAAATGGTTTCACACCATTTGTTGATATCGCCTACCAAGGTTTTGGTGATGGTCTAGAAGAAGACGCCAAAGGCCTTCGCTATATGGCTGACAACGTTGATGAGATGTTAATTACCACATCATGTTCGAAGAACTTTGGCTTATATCGTGAACGCACGGGCGCAGCAATCGTTGTGGGTAAAAATGCACAAGAAGCGGCGAATGCGAAAGGTAAAATCCTGACTCTTGCTCGTGCAACTTACACTATGCCACCGGATCATGGTGCTGCTTTGATTAAAACTATTCTTCAGGATGCGCATTTAACCAGTGTGTGGAAACGCGAGCTAAATGAAATGCAACAACGCCTCGTTTCTCTACGTCAGGTTTTATGTAACGAATTGAGAAACAACCATAATACGGATCAATTTGATTTCATTGAAAGTCACAAAGGCATGTTTACTGTGCTAGGCTTTAGTGAAAACCAAATGACTCAACTACGTGAAGATTATGCAATTTATGGTGTGGGAGATGGTCGAATCAACATTGCAGGCCTAACGGAAACGCACATTCCTTATGTAGCTGATGCGATTCAAAAAGTTTCTCAACGTTAAATCAGGAGAGTGGATGAAAAACTGGAAATTGCTTCTACCAGTTATTATGAGTGGTAGTTTGATTGCTTGTACATCTACGCCAACGACTGAACCTGTAGAGCCTGAAGTGCCTGAAGTGCCTGAAGTGCCAAAGGTGGAAGAGCCGATTAAAGTCGAGCCAGAAGTAAAGCCAGAGGTTGAAACCAAACCTGAAATCGAGCCGGAGAAAAAGCCAACACCTAAACCAGAGAAGGAAACGAAGCCGAAACCCGTAAAGGTACAAAAGACACCTGACGGCATGCTTATCTTGGGGTCAGAAGAGTGGGTGTATGTACCGGCCATCGACCAGACATACAAAGCGCGTATAGATACTGGGGCGACAACATCTTCAATCAGTGCGACCAACATCGTTCCATTCGAACGTGATGGTAAAGATTGGGTTCAGTTCAACGTCGATATCGATGGCAAAGCAAGCAAAGAGTTCAAACTGCCGGTTGAGCGCTGGGCTAAAGTGCGCCAGTCATCATCTGAAGAAGTAGATAAGCGTCCAGTGGTGATGGCTTATATACAAGTAGGTGATTTAAAAGAGCAGACGGAATTTACTCTGACTGAACGTGATCATATGAAGTTTCCAATCTTATTAGGCCGTAGCTTCTTCCGTGATATCGCGGTGGTGGATGCTTCTAAGAAGTATATCCAGAATCAGCCAAGCAAAACGAAAAAGAAATAGAAAGTAGATATACAAAATAGAAATAACAAAAAGCCTCTCGAACGAGAGGCTTTATTCATGTTACGAAAGGCATTCTCGCTTTAAAATGCGAAGCGTGCTGACATCACAAATTGTTGACCGTATACGCCATTGTTCTTAAGGTCTGCCCCCAAAGACAATTGTTGTGTTGAATGGAATCGTGCGCCTAAGTTGTAGACCGTTTTCGAATCATCGTTATCGATCAACTGACCAATACGCCCGTGTAGCTCAACGTTCTGCATGAACCACACTCTAGTGCCAATATTGACTTCAGTTTTCCACTCATCACCGACTTTGTCACTGCCATTCTTCTTAATATTGTGAATCAGCATCTGACCATAAATATCAGAAAGTTGTCCAGCTGGGCCGTTGAAACCGATGCCGCCGGCGATGTCCCAGTCACCACTAAATTTGCTATCAGCACGACCGATAAAGTGGGTGTTCTGAGTAAAGTATGTTGTCACTTCACCACCAAACGTGCCAGGGCTGGTACCCATGCGGAATTCCATCATGTTGTAGTTGAAATTGTTTGCGTGTGCAGAAAGTGGCAAAACAGCGCACAAACCAAAGGCCGCGACCTTTAGAGCTTTACCTAGCATGGGTGTCTCCGGGTAAGAAAAAAATACGAACGAAAAAAGGTCTGCAAAATGCAGACCAAGATTCACAAAGTATCATTTTTGGTGTTTCCCGTCACCTACAGCACTAGGACAAAGTGCGTATGATCATTATTTGGGGAGCAACATTTCCCCAAACACTGTGATTACAAAACAACGAGATGTTCAACTTCAATTTCTGGCTTACTACCGCCTTCGAACTCGCCAAAGAGACGAACTTTAGTCGTTTGATCAATTGGCGTCGTTAGGTGGAGATCATCTTCGAGTTCAACCAACACTTCGGCTGAGCCATCACTGAAGATGAATTGGTCTGCGCGGACTTGACGAAGAAAGTTACCCTCTACTATGACGTCTTTCTCAGTGAACATAGTTGAACCAGCAATAAGGGCGTCGACTTTTTCTACTGTAACAGGACCGTTAAACTGAACGGTTGATTGTCCTTGGTTGTGAGCCTTAGCAAAAGTAACGGTAGGGGCAATAGTAAGTGCAGCAATAGTCGCGATAACGGTGTTTTTCATTCTGTATGTTTCCAATGTAGGTGTTTGTTTTTGATGACGCTATTAAAACAAACCTTATTTGAACCAATACTGATGTAAACGTTCATATTCGATTCATTTTCTTGAGTGAGATACCTACATAACGTTATGATTGCACTCTTTGTTTTCTCTCTAAAAAACAGTCATGAAAGTAGTCATCCCATCGTTAATGGTACAGGGCACCACTTCGGATGCCGGAAAAAGTGTTCTTGTGGCAGGTTTATGCCGTGTGTTAGCGCGAAAAGGGATAAAGGTTGCCCCATTTAAACCACAAAATATGGCACTCAATAGCGCAGTAACCAAAGATGGTGGTGAAATTGGGCGCGCTCAAGCGGTTCAAGCCCAAGCATGCAATATTGAGCCAACCGTTCATATGAACCCTGTACTAATCAAACCGAACAGTGACACTGGCGCGCAGATCATTTTACAAGGCAAAGCGATCTCCAATATGGATGCGGTGGGGTTTCACGACTATAAAAAGATAGCGATGACGACAGTGTTAGATTCTTTCGCTCATTTAACGCGAGAGTTTGAGTCGGTCATGATAGAAGGTGCGGGTAGTCCGGCTGAAATTAACTTGAGAGACAATGACATTGCCAACATGGGCTTTGCCGAGGAGGCCGATGTCCCGGTGATCATCGTGGCGGATATTGATCGAGGTGGTGTTTTTGCTCACTTGTACGGCACATTGGCGCTGCTTTCTAAATCAGAACAAGACCGAGTAAAAGGTTTCGTCATTAACCGATTTCGAGGTGACGTCAGCTTGCTGCAATCGGGATTGGATTGGTTGGAAGAGAAAACCGGTAAGCCAGTGTTAGGCGTATTACCATACTTGCATGGCCTTAATTTAGAAGCAGAAGATGCCATAACCGACCGGCAAACATTGACTAACGACGTAAAACTTAATGTAGTTGTGCCGGTGTTCCCACGTATAAGCAACCATACTGATTTTGATGCGCTTCGCCTCAATCCTGATATTAATCTGCGCTACATTGGAAAAGGTGAAGCTTTGGGTAGATCTGATTTGATTGTCCTACCGGGTTCTAAATCTGTGAGAGATGATCTGGATTACCTAAGAAGCCAAGGTTGGGACAAAGATATCCAACGCCACATTCGGCTTGGCGGTAAAGTTATCGGCATTTGTGGCGGGTATCAGATGTTAGGCAAGTTTATTAAAGACCCTCTTGGTGTGGAAGGGGCTCCGGGTACAAGTCAAGGCCTGGGGTTACTCGATATTGAAACCGTGCTTACCGACAGTAAGCGATTAACTCATACCGAAGGTGAGTTACACCTAAATAATCATTGCGTTAAAGTGAAAGGTTACGAGATCCATGTGGGGCAAAGCGAAGTGAAAGGCACTCAACCGCTTAAGTTAGCATCCGGTGAACTCGAAGGGGCGATAAGTCACTGTGGACATATAATGGGTACATACCTACATGGGCTTTTCGATGAAATCGAGGTACTCACGGCAGTCACACAATGGGTGAATGGTGCTCAAATCAAACAACAAGACTTTGCTGCACTCAAAGAGCAGGGCCTTAATCGTATCGCGGACGCGATAGAGCAACATATAAATCTTGACTTTATGTTCAAATGAAACCAGTTTTTAACGGTTTAAAAGTAAGTAGAGATTCTGATCTACTGCCTAATTTTTCCCCGTCTCGTACCGGAGTGATTTTATGAAAGCATGGAAGCGTTATGCTTGCCTTGCAGCAATATTGAGCGTTTCATCAACAGTGAACGCCGCGATGGATCTTAAAGTGTATGCCGCCTCGTCGTTGACGAACGTGATTGACACAATTGCACAAGATTTTGAGAGCCAATACGATATATCGGTAACACCAGTCTATGGCGGTTCTTCATCGATTGCTCGGCAAGTTCTAAGTGGCGCTCCGGCTGATATTGTAATTCTTGCGAATGCTAAGTGGATGAATTACTTAGTGAAGTCCGAAGTTGTTAAAGGTGACAATGTCACTGATTTGGTGCGTAATAGTTTAGTTGTGATTACGCCAAACACCTCAAAGGTAGAGACTTTCGATTTATCAGATGTCAGCGCCTGGGAAAATATACTGAATGGTCACCGTTTAGCAATTGGCAATCCCGCCACAGTGCCAGCAGGTATGTATGCAAAAGAATCTCTCAGTAATCTAGGTGTATGGAAAAGTGTGGAGCGACAAGTTGCACCAGCAAAAAATGTTCGTTTAGCGTTAACATTCGTAGAAAGAGATGAGACACCACTTGGCATTGTATATAAAACGGATGCACAACTGTCTGACAAAGTGAAAATCGTAGGTGAGATTGCCGATGATACTCACGCAGACATTGTTTACCCTGCTGCACTGGTAAAAAATTCGACTCAATCTGCGCGCTTTTTTCAATACCTAAAGTCTGATGACGCCAAACGCGTGTTTGCGCAGTATGGTTTTCAATAATAAGGGGACAGTGTGACAGAACTTGAATACCAAGCCCTAATGTTAAGCCTTAAAGTTGGCGGTTATGCCGTACTTTGGTTGATTCCTGTCGGCATTTTTCTCGCTTGGTTACTTTCTCGAAAAGAGTTCTTTGGAAAATCTCTTCTCGATAGTTTAATTCACCTTCCATTAGTATTACCGCCTGTCGTCATCGGTTACCTGCTGTTGATCTCAATAGGAAGGCAGGGGTTACTTGGCCGTTGGTTATATGATCACTTTGGCTTAGTGTTCAGCTTTAATTGGAAGGGGGCGGTTGTTGCTTGTATCGTCGTAGCATTGCCTTTGATGGTGCGATCTGTCCGTTTGAGCCTAGACAACGTTGACCCCAAATTAGAACATGCGGCATCAACTCTGGGGGCTTCTCCTTTAAGAGTGTTTCTTACCATCACGCTACCGTTAACCATTCCGGGTATTATTACAGGGACGATGCTCTCTTTTGCGCGTAGCCTTGGGGAATTTGGCGCAACCATCAGTTTTGTGTCTAATATTCCCGGGGAAACACAAACCATCCCATTGGCAATGTACAACTTCATAGAGACGCCAGGTGCCGAGATGGAAGCGGCACGCCTCTGTATCATTTCTATTGCGTTGGCACTGTCTACTTTGATGATTTCTGATTGGTTGAATCGTAAGTCAGCTAAGCGTTTAGGAACCAAGCGATGAACATAGAAATACAATTTAAACAATCACTTGGTGAAACGAACTTTGATATAGACTTATTGTTACCGGGTAACGGAATAAGTGCATTATTTGGTCGCTCTGGTGCAGGAAAAACCACACTTATCAATGTCATCAGCGGTCTTGTCACACCAACACATGGTAAAGTCGTCGTTGGCGAACATGTGTTATTTGATAGCGACAAAGGCATCAACTTACCCACACATAAGCGCAAGATTGGTTATGTATTTCAGGACTCTCGGTTGTTTCCGCATTATTCAGTTAACGGAAATTTACTTTATGGCGTGACAAGCAAAGATGACATCTACTTTGATAAAGTGACAGAGTTATTGGCGATCAAGCCTCTGTTAAAACGTTTTCCGGTCTCTTTGTCAGGCGGAGAGAAGCAACGTGTTGCTATCGCGCGAGCATTGCTGTCGAAACCGAGCCTGCTTTTAATGGATGAACCGCTTGCATCCTTGGATATGCCCCGTAAACGGGAAGTGATGCCTTTTCTAGAAGAACTCTCTGAGCAGGTAAATATCCCTATCATCTACGTCACGCACAGCTTACAAGAGATTTTACGCCTTGCTCAACATTTGTCGATCCTAGATGAAGGGCGAATCATGACGTCCGGAAAGTTAGAAGAAGTGTGGGCATCTCACTCTATGCGTCCTTGGCAGTCTTTTTCAGACCACAGCAGCTTATTTGAAGGTAAGATTGAAGGACACCATAGCAAATACGCGCTTACGTGCGTCAAACTCGCTCCTAAGGCTTGTTTGTGGGTACAAAAGATCGATGGTGATCCGGGAACGCCCATTCGCTTACAAGTACGTTCAAATGATGTGTCTATTACGCTAGAAAAACCCGTCGCCACCTCAATTCGTAATGTGCTATCCGCAACCGTCGCTTCGATAGAGGCGTTTAATCCCGGTGAAGACAAACAGAGTATCACCGTTTCATTGCGTCTTGATGATGACTGCTTATTATGGGCAACCATTACGCCTTGGGCATTAGATGATCTAAACCTAAAAATTGGCGATGAGGTATATGCGCAGGTAAAAGGGGTCAGTGTCACACAACGAGATATCGCGTTTTCTCCTCACTGATACCAATCGTAGATACACAAAAGGCCGCATTTGCGGCCTTTATTATTAGCGTATTACAGAGAGTGTGGGAATTACTTCGCGAATACTTCTTTGAATTCACGTTTAAGAAGTGGGTCACGACGTGCTTTCTTCATTTGCTTAACCATGTCTTTCACACAATTGTGAAGAACATTATCAAGCAACTGAGCACGGTACTCTTCTTTGTCTTCATCTGTCATATTTTCAGGCAGATTTAGCGTTGGGAACTCTTCCATTACGTTTAGACCAGCAAAAGCTTGGCCTACTGATACTAGAGCGTGGAATTGCTCAAAGTTGTCCAAAATGTTTTGTGCGCTTGCAGGCATATCATCCCAAGATGCGCGTACAGCTTCTTCAGAAACTTCATGGATAGAGGTAACCATTTCGAACATTTGCTCTGGAACTTCGTCAAATTCGATAACTTTACGTAGTTCAGGCGAAATGGTTGCTAGATCAATTTTTTTGCTTTCGTTGTTAGTTGCTTCTGACATGCTGTGTCTCTCGTTACAAAAGGCGGGAATATTAATACCAAATGCATCAAATAGCTACTATAAGAACTATTTGAATACGTGACCATTCAACAAAAAAATATAGCACTTATCTGGATATTTGATGCATATACTGCCGAAAATAAGCGCGGACATGTTACAGTGTCACCAATGTAAACAAGGTATTTGTGACGATAACCCTTTTTACAGTTCACCATCAACAACGAGGTTAAGCATGGTTGTACTTCACACAGTTTCGACCTGCTTTTTTCGCTTTATACAATGCTTCGTCAGCGAGTTTAATCACATCGGCAGGGTTACGCTCACTTCGACTGTCAGCCACACCAAAGCTTGCGGTCACCGACACCGTGTTTCTTTGTGCATTTGCGCTACCGCGCTTTTTTCGGCCTTGTTTGTTATCTTCCGGGCGAGAGTCTTGATCACGTAGAATCATTTCGTATTGCGCGACCTGTTTGCGAATTTCTTCTAAATGCAGTTTGCACTCGTCAGCATATTTACCTTTAAAAACAATGGTGAATTCTTCACCACCAAAACGGTAAACGTTTGCACCGCCTTGGGTCTTCAATAAGCGAGAGGCCACCATTTTTAGCACGTCATCGCCAGTGTCATGGCCGTAAGTGTCGTTAAACTTTTTAAAATGGTCGACATCAAGCATCGCAATCGTGAATTTTCTACCCATGTGTTTTAGATCTAAATCTAAAGCTCGTCGGCTAGGAATTAAAGTTAGGCTATCAGTAAAGGCGAGTTGATGGCTTGCAGAAGTTGAGTAGAGAATAATGACGAGGCCAGCAATGGTGAACATGGTGCTAGAGATATACTGAATATCAAAAAAGATGAATGTCGCAGACGCTAACACCATTGCTGAATATGCCATCGCATGAATGATTTTGTTCTTTCTCAATACAAGAATACCAAGAAAACAAACAATACCAGCGCAATACAACACCAAAACTAATGGTAAGTGAGAGACGTTAAGCACGATAAATAGTATGCCACTCGTCCACTCTTCAAATCCCCCCTCAATGTAGTACGTCAAGGTCACGTATGACCAAAACACAAACATGAGCAGTAATAAAATGTAAGTTAAAGTCGATTTAGAATCAAAGCCATCTTTATTAAAAAGAAAAACGGCAAGAAATGAGACAGGAAGGAGAGTCGCTAAAATGGCCAGTTCAAGAAGGGTTGTCCCGGTTCTCAGCGGAACTTGAAGCCGATTTTGTATTACGAAGTATGCAAGCAACAATGCGATGCATAGCATTGATTCACGACCTTGCTTAAATGAATAGCACATGATTAATGCACAAATTAGCAAAATATATGGCATATTTGCAGCAATGCCCCAGTTAGATTGAGTCATCAATATGATGCTTTCCATACTAAGGCAGACCACTCCAAGCAATAACAGCGGGAATAGAAATCTAAAGCCTGATGATGTCATTAAAGATGATGCCATCTACTATATTTTACCTAGAAGTCGTGTATGTCTGTATTTTCAAATCATCATTATATCAACTGACACTATGAAAATTAACAACAATACGTGTGTTTGTTCATTTTCCAAGTAATTTGAGGCCTACCACGGGTAAATAAACATAAAGTTGATTAAATTAAGAGCAATCAACAAGTTGTCTCGAGGACCCAGTGCTATACTTAGTTTGTTGAACCATGGAGGACCGTCGATGCAAATCAGTTCTGATGTACACAATTATATGGAAACCTTGGTTGGTCAAGTGCTCAGTTCGAATAAATATGCGGAACATTATGACAATGAACAGTTAGCTGATATTGCCTGTCTCGCATTAATTCAACTAAAACCCGTATATATCCGACACGACATTGATTTTTTATCAGCATTGCCAGAGGTTAAACTTGTGCAGTTCAAGACAAGCGTCGATGTCGCTGTAGAGAATGCCGTTGTGATGATTCAACAAGATAGACGAATGAATCGTAACAATAATAAGCCTGTAATTTTCTCGCATACCCGTTATGATGAGGACAAAGAACTGGATTGGTTCGAAAAACCGATCCTCAACGTCAATATAAAATAATCAATGCTTGTTCCTTGTGAAGTCAAGGATAAGTATTCCCAAGGAGGAGTCGTGGGATTTTTTTCGCGCTTGTTTGGTCGCAACGAGAAGGCGGCAGTAGTTAACGAGGTTGATCCAGTCGAATACAAAGGCTTTTTGATTTACCAGCAAAGCATCGCAGAGGGCGGCCAATATCGCATCGCTGGTCGCATTGAAAAGGACATTGAAGGTGAGGTGAAAACTCATCGTTTTATTCGGTCCGATGTTCTGGGTTCAGAGCAAGATGCAAACGAATTAATGCTAAAAAAGGCCCAGATGTTTATTGACCAAATGGGTGAAAAAATATTCGATTAAGAACTCACTTCAACTTGATTCGAATCATCTAAAAGAGAGCCATTAGTGTATATGCTAATGGCTCTTTTTCTTTTTAAGCTTTAAGCGGTTGTAAAATATGTATTTAACTCCAGCCTGGTTGGACCTCTAACTAGTCCGTTTGGTTGTGGTTATTTTTCAAAAGCAAATGGAATATTATTGATTACGAGTCGTTATATGTAATGAAATTTTGAATTTTTGTTACAAAATGCTTGAAGTCGTATTGGACGTTAGATACAACAGAATGACAACAGGGCCATTAACCAAGTCATTGCTGTTCAACTTGGTGTTTAGATGTATTTGTTTACCTATATTATTGGCGTGGTAACAATACAGAATTAAAAAGAATAAGTAAGGCTCTGTTTATAGGATTTATTTATAAATATGTATACAAGGAGTATGCGTTTTGCAAATCGGTGTACCTAGAGAAATACTCGCGGGTGAATCGCGAGTAGCTGCATCACCTAAATCGGTTGAGCAGTTAATTAAGCTGGGGTTCGATGTCGTAATCGAGTCTCGTGCAGGGGTGCTAGCAAGTTTCGATGATGCCGCTTATGAAGCTGCAGGGGCGAAAGTTGTATCTAGTGAAGAAGTATGGAAATCAGATTTGATCCTAAAGGTAAATGCGCCAATCGTAGATGAAGAAAAAGGCATCGACGAAATCGCTTTACTGCCAGATGGCGCGACATTGGTCAGCTTTATCTGGCCAGCTCAAAATTCAGAGTTAATGGAACAACTGTCAAGTAAAAACATCAATGTTCTCGCAATGGACGCGGTTCCTCGTATCTCTCGTGCGCAAGCATTAGACGCACTTTCTTCTATGGCAAACATTGCCGGTTACCGCGCAGTGGTTGAAGCCGCTCATGAATTCGGTCGATTCTTCACAGGTCAAATTACCGCGGCAGGTAAAGTGCCGCCAGCGAAAGTACTGGTTGCGGGTGCAGGTGTAGCAGGTCTTGCTGCAATCGGCGCGGCAGGTAGTCTTGGTGCGATCGTTCGTTCTTTCGATGTACGTCCAGAAGTAAAAGAGCAAGTGGAATCGATGGGCGCAGAGTTCCTAACCGTAGACTTTAAAGAAGACTCAGGTTCAGGTGACGGCTACGCGAAAGAGATGTCTGATGAATTTAACAAGAAAGCGGCTGAGCTATACGCTGAACAAGCGAAAGATGTTGATATCATCATTACGACGGCGTTGATTCCTGGTCGTCCGGCACCGACGTTAATCACCAAAGAGATGGTCGATAGTATGAAAGCGGGCAGCGTGATCGTTGACCTTGCTGCTGCAAACGGTGGTAACTGTGAATACACAGTAAAAGACCAAGTCATCACAACGGAAAATGGCGTAAAAATCGTTGGCTATACCGATATGGTCGGCCGCCTGCCAACACAATCTTCTCAGCTATATGCGACCAACCTTGTAAACCTTCTCAAACTGCTGTGTAAAGAGAAAGATGGCAACATCAATATTGATTTTGAAGATGTTGTACTACGCGGTGTAACTGTCGTTAAAGAAGGCGAAATTACATGGCCTGCACCACCTATTCAGGTCTCAGCGCAGCCTCAAGCAAAACCACAAGACCCAGTTAAACCACAACCAAAAGTTGAAGAACCAACGTCACCAGTGAAGAAATTAGGTGCATTAGCCGTTGGTGTTGGTGCATTTGCATGGGTTGCTTCTGTTGCTCCGGCGGCGTTTCTATCTCACTTCACCGTATTTGTATTGGCATGTGTGGTGGGTTACTACGTGGTTTGGAATGTAACACACGCACTGCACACGCCTTTAATGTCGGTAACCAATGCAATTTCTGGGATTATCGTAGTAGGCGCACTGCTGCAAATTGGTCAAGGCAATGGTGTTGTTACCTTCCTATCAGTCATTGCTGTTCTTATTGCAAGCATAAACATCTTTGGTGGCTTTACCGTGACCAAACGTATGCTTGAAATGTTCCGCAAAGATAAATAATAGGAGTAACCAATGTCTGCAGGATTAGTACAAGCAGCTTATATAATTGCTGCGCTATTTTTCATCTTAAGTCTCGCGGGACTTTCAAAACAAGAATCGGCAAGAAACGGTAACTACTACGGTATTGCGGGTATGGCGATTGCGCTTATTGCGACAATCTTTAGCCCAAATGCGGAAGGGTTCGTGTGGGTCATCATTGCGATGGTTATTGGTGGTAGCATCGGTATCCACTACGCGAAGAAAGTAGAAATGACACAAATGCCAGAACTGGTTGCAATCTTACACAGTTTTGTAGGTATGGCTGCGGTATTGGTAGGTTACAACAGCTACCTAGAGCCACCAGTCGCGGTATCAACTGACCTTGCTGGTATGCACGCTGAGCATGTGATCCACCTTGTGGAAGTATTTCTTGGTGTGTTCATTGGTGCGGTAACCTTCACTGGTTCAGTGGTTGCGTTTGGCAAACTACGCGGCACCATTTCTTCTTCGCCACTGAACTTACCTCATAAACACAAAATGAACCTAGCGGCCATCGTCGTTTCTACGCTTCTTATGATTTACTTCGTAAAAGCGGACGGCAGCATGTTCGCTCTTATCTTAATGACGCTGATAGCTTTTGCATTCGGTTACCACTTGGTCGCGTCCATCGGTGGTGCAGATATGCCAGTTGTAGTTTCAATGCTGAACTCATACTCAGGTTGGGCAGCAGCGGCGGCGGGCTTCATGCTTGCAAACGATCTATTGATCGTAACAGGTGCACTCGTTGGTTCTTCAGGTGCGATCCTTTCTTACATCATGTGTAAAGCAATGAACCGTTCATTCATCAGCGTTATTGCTGGCGGGTTCGGACAAGAAGTTGTGATTTCAAGTGATGAGGAGCACGGCGATTACACTGAGATAAGTACGGAAGAAGTGGCTGAGATTCTGAAGAATTCAAAGTCAGTGATCATCACTCCAGGATACGGTATGGCAGTAGCGCAAGCTCAGTACCCAGTACAGAAAATTACCGAGATACTGCGTTCACAAGGCATTGATGTACGCTTTGGCATTCACCCAGTTGCGGGGCGTCTACCTGGCCACATGAACGTGCTATTGGCAGAGGCGAAAGTACCGTACGATATCGTGCTAGAAATGGACGAGATCAATGACGATTTTCCTCAAACCGATACTGTACTGGTCATTGGTGCAAACGACACAGTAAACCCAGCAGCGCTGGAAGATCCAAACAGCCCAATCGCAGGCATGCCAGTACTGGAAGTTTGGAACGCACAAAACGTTATCGTATTCAAGCGTTCAATGAATACGGGTTACGCAGGGGTTCAGAACCCATTGTTCTTTAAAGAAAACACCTCAATGTTGTTTGGTGATGCAAAAGAAAGTGTTGAAGCTATTTTTAAAGCACTATAAACCAACCGTATAGACCAACCAGGGTCAGCAATCGCTGGCCCTTCTTTGTTCAGCTCATTGTTATAGTATTGCAAATCCTTAGCCCACCTCATGTCTTTTACATATAGATTAATGTATAGTTCCCACTAATTTAAAAAGTAACGGTAACAGTTTGATTAAACAGTTTTTGCTTCGTTCTGTGTTAATGCTGCCACTTATTTCGGCTCCCGCTTTTGCAGATTCATTACCAGAACGGATTGATACATTTACAGAGCTATTTGATTATCAAACGGCCATTAAATCGTATGACATACGCATACTGCAGTCTAATTATCCAACAAAGTTACTTTCTCCAGATTCTATGCTACCGCAGACGGCTGACTACCCACTAAAAGACGTTCAGGAATTATATCGTTTAGCGAATACATGCCGTGGAAAGCTGCCTTTAAGCCCATTAATTACTGAACCTTTAGTGTTTACACGTGCCTTATGTAAAGGGACACAACTTACACCTAGATGGTTTTCCCGCAGTGGACTGATCCACCCGGGAGGCGGTAGTTATGCGGCGCGTTATGTAAACAAATATCCTGAGCTTCATTCCGAGCTTGCGCAGTACATGCACATAAAAGAACGAGAAAATAAAGAAGGGGACGAGTTACTAGCAAGCCTAAAACATATGAACGATGAAGCCATCAACGCACTCATCGCCGGCGCAAGTATGTTTATCGAAGATAAAGAGCTATGGTTACGTCGTGGTGATCATTATTTTGTGTTTTCCCAAGATATATGGCAGGAAAACGTCGAGAAAGCGGGTCTCGCATATAGGTTAGCGTCTGAAAGTCGCAGTTGCTTTGTAAAACGCGGAAACATATGTTGGGATGTGGAAGATCAATCGCAATTGCTTCAGATCAGTATGATCGTTCTTGTCATTGCCAATATTTTGCTGGTGATTGGTTGGACAGTATATCGATGGAATAGCAAGCGAGAAGAGCTCCGTAGCCGAATGCTTGTGCTTCAGATCTTGACCCATGAGTTGAGAACCCCAATTGCATCGCTGTCATTGACTGTGGAAGGCTTTCGTCGAGAATTTGAACATCTTCCCGAGAGCGTTTACGATGAATTCCGTCGATTGTGCGAAGATACACGTCGATTACGTCAGCTAGCAGAGGCCAGTAAAGATTATTTGCAATCAGATAATCAAATGCTTGCAACAGACTGGGTGCCGTCTGTCGCTGAATGGTTAGAATATAAGATAGAAGAAGAATTTGATAACGCTGTACAGTTCAATCTAAATGAAGACGTTGCAGCAAAACTTAACGTATATTGGCTCGGAACCTGTATCGATAACTTGTTGCGCAATGCGCTCAAATATGGTGTTGCACCAGTTGAACTGAATGTCGTTACCAGTGCAGAAAAAATCGTAATTCAAGTCCAAGATGCCGGCAATTTAACTGCCAAAGACTGGGCAAACCTAAGAAAGCCGTTTGTGAGTAAGAGCGGGTTAGGACTTGGCTTAACAATTGTTGAATCTATGGTAGGCCGCATGGGCGGAAAAATGTCCTTAATAGGCCCCCCTACAACCTTTATATTGGAGATACCTTGTGAAACAGACACTGCTTCTCGTTGAGGATGATAAAAACTTAGCTGATGGCCTGTTAGTGAGCCTAGAACAAGCAGGATACGAGTGTTTACATGTGGAACGTATTTCAGACGTTGAACCACAATGGAAAAAGGCGGATCTCGTCATTTTGGATCGCCAACTTCCAGATGGTGACTCAGTGCAGCATCTTCCTGAATGGAAGAAAACCAAAGATATCCCAGTTATTTTATTAACAGCGCTAGTGACCGTTAAAGATAAAGTGGCAGGGCTGGACTCTGGTGCAAACGACTATTTAACGAAACCTTTTGCTGAAGCGGAACTGTTTGCGCGAATTCGTGCTCAACTACGTGCTCCAGATGCGACAGACCAAGCGAACGAAGATAAAGTGATGGCAAAAGATCTTGAAATTGATCGTGCGACCCGTGAAGTTGTTTTTAGAGGGGAGATGATCACACTCACTCGTACTGAATTTGATTTGCTGCTTTTTTTAGCGTCAAACCTTGGCCGAGTGTTTACTCGAGATGAATTGCTTGATCATGTTTGGGGTTACAACCACTTCCCAACAACGCGTACGGTAGACACGCACGTACTTCAATTGCGTCAGAAATTACCTGGGTTAGAAATCGAAACATTACGTGGCGTTGGCTACAAAATGAAAGCATAAGTTAGTAATGAAATCACTACTTCCTGTAGTTCTATCATTGATGATTACGAAACCAGTTCTTGCTATGGACTGGTTTCAATCAAACACACCGTTAACTCAGGCTCACCAGCATCTACTCGAAGATGATCTTGGTGGACTGTTTAACTCCCTTGTCGAACTTTGGCAAAGTGAGCCTAATAAACAAATTATTCCACACCTTAACGATTTATTAGGGCAGTCTTTAGCTAAAGATTGTGGTAAGTCGTTAACAAGTGTCACTCTCCCTGAATGGATTAGTGGTGTTAACGTCATTCGTCAGACTATTCAGAGCCCTGGACGTGATACCTATCGGTTAGTGGTCAAGCTTAGAGCGACCACCGATATTGAAGATATATCATTTCGACGCTGGGTTGATACCTCGATTTCCGGAGACAGCTCTTTCAGTTATGAAGCGCAGAGCCAAGGCATTGAAATTGCGAACGAGCGAAACTACCTTAAGCGCTATAACTTAACCGGTAAAATGGACGCTGGACTGTATCATCTAACAGTACATGCTAAAGATAAGCGCACCTATCGTAGCTGGGTTATTTTGGGGGATTCCGGTTCTTCACAGTATGTACGCTGGACATCAAAAGAGAATTGGAAGGTAGAAAAGAGCGCGTTAAGAAACCCGCATTGCCCCTTACCACAACTGGAAGTTGGCCTATATGATTACGTTGATGGGCAATATAATCAGGTGTGGAACAAAACTTACGAATCAAACTACCCAAATGCGTTAGAGTTAAGTGGCGTTCCTAATGATCGATATGTGTTAGCGGTAAGCATTGATAGTCGTCGTTGGCAGGGCGAAATAATTGTTGAACAAGCGCAAACTATCAGCAGAACCTATGATGTTTCCCTCGAATAATCATTAAAGAAATAACACTTGTGCCGATATAAGATCAGGAAGAACTAAACCACAAGTGTAGTATGAAAACACAATTCAAAATTTTGGCCACGACGGTTCCCGCAGCACTATTTTCAAACGTGGCCTCAGCCGCGACCTATGCAATAGAAGCACGCAGTGACGCTATGGGTGGCGTTGGCACCGTTTCTGCCTCCTACCTTACCGCGCCATTTTTCAACCCAGCGCTTACCGCGATTTACCGCCGCAATGATGATGCAGGTATGATCGTACCAAGCTTTGGTATCAACTATAACGATCAAAACGGGATCATTGATTCTATTGGTCGAATCGGAAAAATGGCACCAACTGACCCAAATTTAATATCAGAACTTGACGCTTTGAACAACAAAACGATGGACTTTGATATTGGTGGCGTTGTCGCTGTTGGTATACCAAACCAGTTTTTGTCTGCAACGGCTTACGGTAAGCTATACACAGAATCCTTTGTTCAGCCTGTTGTTGATACCAACGATCCAGTGAACGCATTAAACAACAGTTATGTAAAAGGCGTCTCGATAGGGGTTGCTGAAGCGGGCATTTCCCTTGCTAAGTACACTAATTTCATGAATCAACACATGTCGTTCGGTATTACGCCTAAGCTACAGCGCATTTACACTTATTCTTATGCAACGAGCTTTGCGGCATTCGACACCAAAGATCTGCGTGAGAACGAAACGGCCGACACCATATTCAACTTAGACGCTGGTGCACTTTGGTTCTTTGGCCCGTATCGCTTAGGCATCTCGGCAAAAAACCTAATGGGCAGCGACATTCACACTAAAGCGTTTACGTACAATGGTACAACGCCAATTGCATCAGAAAAATACAGTATGCGTCCGGTCTACACGGTAGGGGCAGGCTTTGTTGCAGACTATTTTTCTGCAAGTATCGATTATGACTTGAATGAAGAGAAAAAGTTTTCAACGTTTGATGACAACACGCAAATGCTCCGTTCTGGTTTTGAAATTGATGTGCTTCGTCAACTTGCGTTACGTGGTGGTTACATGAAGAATTTAGCACGAACAAACGATGAAGGGACAATCACCGCTGGTATTGGTTTATCTCCATTGAATCTCATCGAGCTTGATATCGCCGCGCAATACACCAACAAAGACGCAATGGGTGCATCGATTAATTTCCTTGCGACATACTAAGCGAATCGTTATAGTCAGCTCCTCAATATGAGGAGCTTTTTTTATGTTTGACGATTTACCACCTCTGTCACATCAAGAACAACAACAAGCTGTAGAACGCATTCAAGAGTTAATGACAAAAGGTACCAGTACCGCAGAAGCCATTAAAATTGTTGCTCAGCAAATTCGAGCTGATTACGCAGCAAAACAACAAGACGAAGCAAATTAAAAAGAGCAGGGCACAGACCCTGCTTTTTCATACCTATCACACTTCTACTGGCGACACCAACCATACTCCGCTTCAATTACTGTTACCGCGTCACCTCAGTTCTGATAAAAAAAACACTGTCACTTGCTGCTGGTTGTTAGTAAAATTTTACTAACTTAAGTTAACCACCACTACATTAACGATAATCAATGCGGGGTACAATGCCACGCATTATAGGTAATTTCTCAAATTACAAAGACTTAGCGAAGAGCTTTCGTCTAAGGTAATCGCTTTGCCAGTCTAGAGTTGTAATTTTATTACGGTGGTGGTCTTCTGCTTTTATTAGCCAGCGTTTTATCCTGTAAAAATCAAAATTCGACGTTGTCACTTATTAATTTTCCTCAATCAGGTAATGATGTATGGCGTGATAAAGACAGTGAGCGCTTGCAGACGCCTACAGATATGGAAACAATTATTCAGCAGCTTTAGGTTAATGAGTGTATCGGCGGCATATATGGCATGAGATTATTTGCCCAAGATAGGCGAGCAATGATCAATAATTTTCACTTCTCGCTCGTTAGTGCGTAGGTTTATGTTTACCTAATTCGTGACCACGTAACGTGATTAAGGGATGTTGTTTATCTGTCGATTGGCCCCGACAGGTTTGGCGAAATTACTTCGTATTCTTTATGAGTATTTTGTTTGTTTATCCATGTTACCCCAAACCTTAAAAGCCGAAACTTAGCGATGGTTTCGGCTTTTTATACCCGTCCTCTCAACTGATTACTTATCTAAGCAGCTATGTTTTTTTACAACGCTATACTGTAGAAGCTATGTTACTTTTACAAAAGGGGGAGTTATGATCACACACGGTATTACGATTGGCCTTGAACGAACCGACAATGAAGTGTTTGTTTCTATCAAAGCAATAGGAAAACTCACGCACGATGATTACAAGCGACTCGTACCAATGCTCGATTCAGTGCTAGAAAAAGTGGAAGATCCAAAAGTAAGAGTATTGTTTGATGCGACGGATTTCCAGGGCTGGGAACTTCGAGCTGCGTGGGATGATTTAAAAATTGGAATCAGTCATGGCTCAGTGTTTGATAAGGTTGCGCTTCTGGGCTCACACAAATGGCAAGACGTTGCGGCAAAAGTATCGAATTGGTTTATGAATGGCGAAGTGCGCTCTTTTCACGAGCAGGATGAAGCGCTTAAATGGCTGTTGTCTTAAAGCCCAACTTAAAACGAATAAACGCAAAATACCGCCGCTTGACGGCGGTAATTCAGATTAAGCACAGCATTTTTTGTACTTTTTACCACTGCCGCAGCTACATGGGTCATTACGATTTGGTTTTTTATCAAATACCGTTGTCGTTGGTTTGTTTAGCAGCGTATCTAGCTCGATTGTATTTTCGTCTTTCATTGGATCAACGACAATATTGGCAACGATAGCATGCTTTTCAACAATCATCTCAAGTTCTAATTTTCGTTCTTGCGACATTACCGTGATTGAAATTGGTGCTTCGTCCGTGCCAGCTTTAACTTCGCGGTTAACGTTATACCCTGAAAGTACGTGGTTTTGCCTTGTTTCGATTCTGCCTTTGAAAAACAATTTTGACATTTTATGACTCTTAAGTGATTTGTATGAAGCTACAAGAAGAGCGGATTATACTCGTCATTATGAAATGATAAAGAACAATTCACAGCCCTACGTGAGAAACGTTTTGGTGCTTAGAACTCTCTGGCAAAACGGTGTCGATTTGCGCAGTACCTTAAATCATTCTCAGTATTACGAACATAAAGCTCATTTAAAGCTCGTATCAACCAAATAGATACGAATTAAGATAGGTAAAAACGGGACATTTTAGTTTTGCACAAATGAGACATTCTAACTTTGGACTATCACTTAAAGTGCGCATTATGCATATTATGTTAAATTCCCTGCTAGCAAAATAATGTACACGTAAATATTACCTATTCATAAAAATCAATAAGTTACGAATATCTCCATATATCTTGACAAAGCAAAATCTCCATACCTATTCTTGTACATATAAGAAATACCTACGAATGGAAATCTGTACATGTATAAGGTTGAAAATTGTAACGGTAAGTTTTATTGCTTACTTGATATCGTGACAACCTTGCCGCCTCTGTTGGCATTTCGCTGGGCCGAGCAAGAACTCATGGAGAAATCACTGGCGACGCAAAAGAGCTATCTCACCTCTCTGAAGTTGTTTTATGACTTTTGGCTGGCTAAGCATGGCATCACCCTTGACTACGCATTGCATATGAGCGACTACCGAGACATTGATGCTTTGACCCATGAGTTGATGCCGTTCTGGGATTATCTCCTTGCGGACAAGCAGATTTCTAATGTGATCATGCTGCCATCATCCAATAGCAGTCAGAAAGAGATGACTAAGAAAAAGCGCACGGCCTCCAAACATTGCCAGGTGATCTGCAATTTCATTCAATTCTTGTCGGGGTTGTATCTAACAACGGCCTACCTTGATGAAGATCCTCATCAGTTGCGCCGCCTGCGCAGCGAAATCAAACTGCGACTGAAAGACGCGAAACGCAAGTTCGCGAAGTGGAAGAAATCCAATAAAGAAGTGCTCGCCCACAGCACCCTACGCAGTATGACCAGCGAGCAATTTGAGGACTTTTTTCGTGTTCTGACGCCGGATGTGATGAAGCCGATGTCGGTAAAATTGCCAGACGGCAGTGTGCAAGCCAGCTTTATACTCATTAAGGAAAACCTACTTAATCCCATTGTCAGTTACGATGTACAGATGCGTAATTACCTGCTCACTACTCTGCTCGTCCGCTATGGGCTGCGCATTGGGGAGTCATTGTTGCTGCGCAAGCAATCCTTCCTGCCCTTAAAGAGCGACCCGAGCAAAGTCATCATGCGAGTACGAAATCTGGAGGATGACGACTTAAGCGATACAATCATGGACGATGCGCGTCATAATAAGCCGCAAATCAAGACCGTAGACAGCATTCGTGATGTGGAGATCACCGCCGAGGATCACAAAAAGATTCAAGTCTACTTCGAGTACATCCGTCCGCAAGAGTGTGATCACGACTTCATCTTCGCTTCCTCTTTGAAGCCCTACAAGCCTGTGTCCTACACCACCATTCAGACACAATTTAAACAAGTAGTGAAAGCGTTTAAGGAGCATTTCCCAGAACATTTTGACCCGCAATATGCCGAGTTTATTAGTGAAACTATCACTCCTCACTGGCTGCGCCACACTTGGGCCTACGCGATGTTATCAGCCATTTATGAGAAGGAAAAGCGTCGGTACATTGACTTCGGCGTGGTCAATATTAAGGGCATCATGGAGGAAGCGCAGGATCAATTAAGGGTGACGGGTGGATGGGCTAAAAAATCTGTTATGCCCGCAAAATATGCCAAGCGATTTATTCAAGAGCATGTCAATCAAACGCTCATGGAGGTGTATCGCAATCATTTCAACTCAAACAGTGACACTGATTTCAATAAGGATGAATGGGATGCTGCATTCAGGTAAAAAAGTCCATCGCACAGGTGATGGCGCTTACTTTACACCAGAACAGGTTGGGTTTATCAATAGTATGACACTACCGAGCGTGATGGAAATTACCCAAGCCTCTGAGTTTGATACCCCTTACGTCCAGACGAAAAGTGACCGTTGGGAGTATATCCGTTTGGGGCGCACCCATGTTGAAGAATTTAACTTGGATGAGCACAGCAACAAACTGCTGAAATGGTTATCTTCGATGCATACAGAATCTCATATGGCTCCTCTTGGTTCTGTGCGGTTCTACTTATTAAAAAAGCTATTACGAGAGTCAGATAGTGTTGCGTTTTCAGCCTTTAAACAACGACTCGAAGTGATGGCTAAATCTAAAAATGCGGATGAGTATTACTTACTCAAGTCGGTCACTCATACACTGATTCGTCATGACTTCCCAGGTTTCGACATTGATGATGAAGAAACGTTGCTGCGTGTAGCTACCCCGAATGTCACTGACCCCTTTCTTCGTTATCAAGAAGTTGAAGACACCATGCCTACCCATTTTAAGAATCTTATCGCCAATCGCTTGGTGGAGTTTGGCACGGAGGAAGGCCTTCGGTCATTGGCAGATAACGACTTAAAAAATCTCTGTGTGCTGGGCTTGTCGTTTGCTAATGGTCCCCGCCCACAGCAATTTGCCATGCTAAAAGGCGGCTCAGTGAAGCTCATCGCAGCCAATCACAAGACCGCCCTAAAGCTCTACGAAGTGGCCGTGCCTTTAGCTAAGCAGAACACGACACCGATGGGTGGGCCAAAGATCACTTTGAGCCAAGAAATTGGTTTGTTGATAGATGAATATAAACATCGATTTGGCATTGGGGATGACGACGCATTATTTCCATATGATGGGGATGTTGTGAACACATCATCTCTTCAGATCCATAAGGCGTTAAATGAGGCGTTGCTCTTCATTCAACCGGATAAAATCAAAGAAAAAATCAAACGTAACGAGATGCATCACCCTATTTATAACACCTATGATTTTCGCCACAACATTGGCCATTCGATGGCAATGTCCGGGGCAAGTGCCGAAGAAATTGCTATGGTGCTTGGCCACACCACCACGGTCGCGGCGCAGTATTACATCATGTCGACCCCAGAGATGGCGCTACTGAAACACAAGGTGCTTGGGCACAACCCAGTCTGGAAAGACATGATGGGACTGCTGCTTACGGGTTACCTTACCAATGAGTCTGAATGGTCAGGGAAAACGGTGTCAGGCATGCTCAAGGGCAAACTCCTCCACTGTATCGGCGGCTGTAACCGATTACAGGATAAGTGCCATCTTACGCAGGTTCGCTCTTGCTATGGTTGCTTCTACTTCCGCCCGTTTAAAAACTTGAACAAGCATGAAACCGTCCTTGAACTTATCACTCGCGAGCTTTTCGAGTTAGTTAAAACGTCACATGATGCAGGCCAGCGTAACAACCCGCTGATAGATGCGGCCACCCAAACTAAGAATGAAGTTGAAATGGTCATTAACCGCCTCAAGGGGGGCTTACGATGAAAGACAACTATGAAACCTTCGAACAATTTATCACGGCGCAAAAGACCTTTTTTGAGACGGCCTTACTGCCCGAGGTGAACGCCGGCATCACTAACCCCGACGCGCTCTATTCATGGATGACCAATGTTTGGAAATACAGCTCGGCCTCTCAGGGTTTTCTAGCTAAGGCTTTGACGAATATTAACTTTCATGAAATCAACTCCCGCCGATTGGGTGGACTATTCAAACCGGACGAGGAACCATTCAAGACTCTAGATATCAATGAGACTTATGTCGACTTCATGAAAGCCTACTGCGTCTCGCTCTATAAGGGCAACAACCCGTCCGGCATTGTGGTCTATGCCCAACAGATGCTATTGAAGCGTGTTTATGTCCGCATGGTGATGTCGGGAGTTGACCCACACCCAGTCAACATCACATCCGAGTTTCTGCAACAGGCCACCGACATGCTGGCGCAGTCGCGTACTGGCGACAGTGCTTACACCAACGCCGCCAAGGACTACGATGATGCCAATGTGATCGCCAAGAACCTCAATTACCTAGGTTTCACGTTAACACCCATTGAAATCAAGAAGAAACAAAAAGGCGTGGCTACACGCTCAACCAAAGCGGGTAAAAAAGCTAAAAAGGCAGAGTTCGGCGAAGATCTCGATCAGGACGAACACGAGAAGAACCTCTCCATTCAGACCTTTTTGAACGTGGTGGCACTGCGTGGCATGGTTCAACAAGATGGCGAACGGATCGTGTTGAACCTCGTATTACTGCTGATGGTCACCGGATTTCGCCACATGGAGGCCGCGGCACTGCGCTACAACAGCTTTAAAGTCGTGGAAATCGAAGATAAGGCCACTAAAGCGCTGATGGAACAACGTGGTCTACCTACGTTCTATGTCGGCATCGTTTACCTGGGTGAAAAAGGTGCCGGTCACCGGACTCACTGGCTTGAGCCGTTCGCCGTGGAGATTGTCGAGGAGCTTTGGGTTGATACCATCGTGTTAACCGAGAAACTTCGCACGCAGATTGAGTACGTACGAGAGACTGGCTTTGAGTCTTACCTGCCGAAAGCGTGGCGCACACGCGAAGACAACGTGGGCGAAATGAGTGAGCGGTTAGTCGACCTCGATGCCATTGTGGATGAGGTCTATGAATCCACCTCTGTTTCTTCTACGGCCCAAGGTCGTGGTCGGTCTTCTTTAAGGGATTACACTACTAAGAAAATCCAAAACAGCGGTCTGGACATAAAGCCGCATTCGGTCGTTGAAATGAGCGGCCGACGTAAAAACATTCGCTATACACAGGCGGACATTGAACGCTTTATCCGCAATGCCGTCGAAAGTGATAGCGGTATATCGAATGACTTCATTTATCGCGATACAGACGCCAAAACCAAAGCCGTCAGTGAGATACCGTATGAGGCGTTGCTGTTCTTTATTCCTGAAGGCAGCGGGGCCACCAAACGCACGGGCGCGATGAAAGTAGTGCCTCAAGTGATCGACAAATTCGTGCTGATCCCCTTCTTAGGTTACGGTGTTAAGGCCAATCGTCAACGCAGCATCTTTGCCAAATACGGCCTCACTGACGAAGATGGCGAGTTCACCATGATGTACAGTCACACCCCGCGTCATGGCATCAATACTTTCGTTGCCATTGCGGGGGTCTCTGACCACCTTCAAGCGATGTTCATGGGGCGCCAAGACTTAACCCAAAATGAACATTATCATCACCTTGCCATTACCGAGAGAGCAGTCTCAACGGAACTGGTAACCGTGGGCAACCTAGATTCGTATTTTAAACAAGAGACAGCACTTGAGCGTATTAAAACGCAAGGCAAGATCGGTTTGAACCCCAAACTTAGCTCTGGAAATGCACTGGCTCAGGCGATGAATACCTACACGACTACGCAAGATAAAGCTGCGTTCGTCGTTGATGTTGTCAGTAATTCAAGCAGTGATGCTTTTAGTGAATTCAATGAAATGTTTGGCATCCTGTCTGACAAGGAAAAGCAAGAAACCGCCGCACGCCACATTGACCTGAACCCCATGGATATTGGCAGTTGTCGTCGCAAACTGGCCACATTCCAATGCCCTTATAACATGAAGTGTCAAGATGGTAGCCCATGCCCGTATTTCACCCTTACGGGACGTGACGATGAACTTCAGAAAGTGGAACAATTGGCAGCGGGTATTGTGTCTGAAATTGCGCTCATCAATCAAATGGAAATGACGGGCCACATGGAGGTGGCTGAGGCCGACGAAATCCTAGCGAACCTCAGCCTTCGCAAGGAGCACATCCAATATCATCTCGGTCAGTCTCAGGCGTTTGAAGACGAGAAAATCCAAATCAACCTGTTGGAATTGGACAACATGAAGAAACCTATAATGCTGTCCAGCTTGTTCGCGCTTGAGCAGCGTAAACGGGAAAAAGCTAAGCCGTCCAGGAGCCAGAAATGAGTGACAAACTTAAAGGAAACGAATTAGATATAGCCATTGAGAAGGAGTTAATCCGGATGTGTGATGAGGGCTTCGAACAGTCCCCAATTACACAGGCCAATCTATTTAGGCGATTAAACGCCAAGGGAGTGATCAAGACCCGCTCAACCTTGACCAGTCGAAAGAGTCTCATTGAGGCTTTTGCCAAACAGCAGAAAGAGGCTGTGTCAGGCACTTTAGGTAAAACCTTAAAAGACACCGCATCTATGACGCGAGCAGATTTAGAGAAGGCCAATGCGCGCCTCCTAGAGCAAGTAGAAACCGCGCGTAAGATGCTACAGGACAACACTGAATGCATCATTAGCATAGCAAAAACCATCAGGCTGCAAACCCAAGTCCGCAATATTGAACGTTGTTTGTCCCCATACCTCATTCGCGAATTACACCAACACGAGGACCAAGATGATGACTGAGAAGATGTCTAACCTTGATAAGTTCAATGCCTGGGCAGCGGCTGTGACCGAAGAAGACTTGAAGCAGACAGTGTATAACGGGCGCTTAAACAAAGCTGAGATTGCCCAACAAGCAGGATTCAGTTACAGCGCTTGGAAAGCACCGGAAAAGAACCCGGCCGCCAAGGCCTTACATGAAGCCCTGAATGAATTTGAGGCGACGTTGGAGTGGCTTAAACTCTTACCCGAGAAGACTGAGAATCCGATCCAAGGCGAAGTCAAGAGCATCAATGATGACCCGCTGTTGAATGAGAATCGTATGCTTAAGAAACAGAACAGCGCCCTCAAGGATGAGGTCATTCGTTTAAAGGCTCAGCTCGATAAGCTGTCTGAGATGAAAGAAACCGTGATGAAGTTGGGGTTAATGCATGTTAAATAAGATCACGACTCACGTCCGGGTGACCAAGGTTTACAGTGACAACGAAGGCATGCTGCATTTTAGGGGCCAGAATATACGTAAAGCCTTGGCATACGCCGACAAATCCCATATTTACTTCATCGAAGTGAAAGTACCTGCGGTGCAGTGTAACACCATCCCCGCAAAAGGACAGGTTTGGGAAATTACCGGGTCGCCAGTGCGTGAAGACGTGGTTGAAGGTGGGTATAAAAAGCAGCGTTACACCTTCATTGAGCCGACTAAGGCTCAAATGACCCTCTCCTTAAGCGGCGAAGAAATTAAGCATTTTATTGGCAAAAACAAAGACTTTAAAGGTATCGGCCAAGCCACAGCAACCAAGCTTTTTAACGAGTTCGGTGAGTCGCTGTTTGGCATGCTTAATAGTAACGATTTAACGCCCATTGAGCAGCACCGTGAGTTTTCGAAACACGTGCCAGCGCTCATCAATGGTTGGGCTCGTTATGAAAACTTAAAGTATGCGTCTTTCTTTATGAAGCTTCAAATCCCTCATGCCGTTCAGCAAGCACTGTTTGAAGCGCATTCCGGCTTTGTGGTAGAGCGCATCAAGGAAAACCCTTATCTACTTCAGACCTTTGGCATGGAATTCGATGTCGTGGATAAGATTGCCTTAGAGAAATTCCAAATGGCCCTCGATGATCCAAGGCGTTCGCTGGCCCTTGTAGAAGGTGCGGTCAAGCACTTCACCAAGTACGGACACACTTATGTCACGCTTGAACAAATATATGACCATCTAGGTGGGGACGAAACGGCCATGGACGCACTGACCACGGGGGTTAAGGGCCTTGGTATCTACTATTGTATCGAGACCGACACTGTTCATTCTGTGCCGCACTACATCATGGAGGAAACCGTTGCCCGACGCATTTTGACCCTGACAAACACGCACATTCCCTTATCCGGTAAAGAGGATTACTTGTTAAAGCATGAGCTTGCTCAACTTCCTTTTCAACTGGAAGAACAGCAACTCACGGCGGTTATAAAGTCGCTCTCGAATGCGTACAGTTGTATTGTGGGCGGGGCAGGCACGGGCAAGACCACGGTACTTCGACTCATCACCAGTGTTCATCTATCGCTAGGCTATCAGGTGTTTGGCATGGCGCTCTCTGGCCGTGCAGCCATGAAGTTACAAGAGTCCATCAATTATCCGACCAAAACCATTGCTGGCTTTCTCAACAACTTAGATTTAATAGATGAGCAGGAGCCCATGCTCATTGTCATTGATGAGGCGTCGATGGTCGATATTGGCCAGTTATATCAAATCGTTACTTCGGTACCGACCACAGCCAAGCTGCTCATCGTGGGCGATGATGGTCAAATACCTCCTATTGGGGCGGGCCTTGTGCTCGGTGAGCTCATCGAAGTACTGCCGTATTACACCACTACATTAGATGTGGTCAAACGACAGGATGAAACAACGGGCATTCCGGAGTACAGTCAAGCCATTCGAGCCAAACAACTACCAGACTCGCTGTCATACAAGGCGATTAGCTTCCAGACGGTCAGCAAAAACGATATGCCGTTGTTCTGCCTAAAGGCGATGGGTAATGACGTGCAGGTGATATGCGCCACGCGCAAAATGGCGCAGATGATCAATGTCACTGTGCAGGAGGGGGTTAACCCGAACCCGTTCCTGATGTGGCAAAAGAAGAAAACACACTTCAAAATTGATGATCCGGTGATATTTACAAAAAATGACAGTGATTTAGGCGTCCAGAATGGGTTGCTTGGCCGCATTGTCGGCTTCGACGGGGAAAGCGAATGCGTCTATGTTCGTAAGGATACCCATAGCAGTGAAGACAATAATAGCGTAGTAGCATTAGAGCATTTCTACGATTTAGAACTGGCGTATGCCATAACGCTGCACAAGGCGCAGGGGTCTCAGTTCCATACAGTCATTGTGGCGGTAGAGAACAACTCAATGCTGGTTGATAATAGCTGGATTTACACGGCGACTACACGAGCGGTAGAAAAACTCATTATAATTGGTACAGAAAAGGCGTTTAGAGAGGCCATTGTCCGGCCGTCTTCAGCAGAGAAAAGGCAGGTCTACCTCTCAGAATTGATAGAAAGATTGAGTGAGGCTGAGGCCAATATTGATTAACACTAGGCCCCTACCCACTCTGATTTTTACGAATACTATAACAATTGACCGCAGAAATTTTTAAGAACTTCAAAAAGGTAAGATCCGTACATTTTTGACACTGGATGCTTACAGTTACAAGAATTATCGCATCGTAAAACGTTACGCCAACTTCAGAGCTGAATCAAACACTAATTCATTGAACATAATCAATTTACCATAAAATACCTAATATCTATCTTTATAATCTACGATTCTTAAGATAGATATTAGGGTTACTTAAATAAAATTTACCAGAACCACCCGCCCCGATTACTTAAGTCTTCGCAATTCAAACAATTCTTTCTTTGTATCAATGTCATGTTCAGCATAAGGAAGAGATATTTCACTAACCGGAAAGCTATCGCCTCGCAGCTGGTCTCTAGCTCCAGACTCCCTTTAAGTTGTATTAGTTGGTTAAAACAACAGGATGGAAAGAGCGCTGGAACCCCTCTTTTCCTCTTATAATAAGAACATACAATGTGTCCAGGCGGTGATGAAGAAATAAGCTGGTTGAAGTCTTCACTGCGCAGTGTAATTTGGTCAGCAAGCGTGATACAAATTGCATCATAATCAGCAGCCAGTGTTCTAACTCCGTGGGCAATGGAACTTCCCAATTCCAAAGACCATTCAGGATTATAAATCAAAGGGACTTCAGCTAACCTTCCGTTCTCATTGTGCCAACGGCCAATGACAACAAACACCGAAGTGCTCTTACATCCCAACGCTTGCTCAACAGCATGAGATAACAAGCTATGGTCGCTATCAAGTTCATTCAGTAGCCTGTATCCTCCAAAGCGGTTGCTCTCTCCTGCAGCTATGATCATCACCGAGACTTTTATTTTGTTACGCTGTAACTAATTACAATAATCGACTGTTAGTATGTTACTTAGTGGTCGTGCAGTTTTTCTAGCAATTGCAGCTAGGCACTCTGCCAGAATCGATAATGCGATGGTTTCTGGTAGCTCCGCGCATAAGTCTACCAGCGGGCCCTGATAACGGAACCGAGAAGTTGTAATATTTACACATTAAGGAATAACCAACCAATAACCCCTGTAATTGGCCCCAATCTTGCCGTGCTTCCGATATTGAATATATGCCTTATGCGCCCAACTTCCCAAACCCATCTTTTGGGCTTGGGACCACACCCGGTTTACTGCGCAAGTACCACGATGAGGCTGCTGGGTACTACTCTGCCTCCAACTCAGATAGCTCGAACTAGGCAAATGAGATAAAGACGTCCGTTGGGAAGCCTCCTGAGGATATTTGAGATTGTCCTTTCACAATAATATTTGCGTGTTCTTCATCATAAAGATTATGCGGTAAATGATTTTCAGACAAACGCTTGTCTGCATACCAATAACCAAAACCTTGGTCGAGCCACAATGTCACCTGACGTCCATTATCAAACGATAAAACTAACGTTCTTGAATGTGGTAGCTTGTACTTCGGAGCCGTTTTAAAACTGATATTTGCCGCCGTTCTCTCTAGCGCTAAACTAACAACCTTATCTCGTGAATAATCGTCGTAAAAGTTATCTTGTACCGTTGCTGGTCTGTAACCTCTCGCCAATTCACCAGTGTTGATTTCTATCTGGCAACTTTTGTAATGCTCTCCTATAAACTTCAGGGCATTAAAGCAGAGCGAGAATGGTAAGGTAGCCGCAAGGTAACGATCTGAGTACGTTACAGATTCAATAACCTGATTTTCCATTAGTGCCATCAATGCTGGGGAACATTTAAATACGTGGGACCAGAACTTAAATCCGAAGTCAGAAGCTTTTCCATCCAGATCACTATCTATGACTATTTTCTCTACATCAGAACTTTGATGCAGACGTGTAATATCGAAGTCAGCTAACTTCCCTAAAGAACCAACGCCAGTAACGAGTGTTTCATGATCATCTTCACGAATGCCCCATTGGTAGCAACATGACTTATTAGTTACAGATGCAAGCACAATGTGTTCGGACTGGCCATTCAAGGATTTACTCAATAGCTTCACATTAGGGTGGTTTTGATACCAAGATAGCGTCACTTTTTGCTCTAGTGACAACTCTTTAACTTTAGCCTCTGCAAGTATCAGGTTTACCTTACGTTCAGCAACCCAACGGCTGAATGCTTGATATAACTGCCAACCTCCTAAATCGCTCAATTGACTGATAGGTAACTCAACATAGAGGTCAAAGTCATCGTCCTTGGCAAGTGTTTTTTCTATTGCGATCATTAGGGGGCGTAGCTCGCGCCTATTATGGTGATCGAATAATTCATATTCCGTAGGAAGGCTGAGATTGTTGAAAAAACCATTATTCAAATATGCAGTAACTTTATGTCGGTCTAGTAGATCAAGGACATGCTGAGTCGAATAATCAACTAAACAGCGATGACATGCCTTATCGCAGTGACAACTTGAAGCTATCTTTTTTGCCCCTTTTAATAGCTCGACAACATAGTCCGAAGCTTGAATTGAGAAACCTGCACCGCCAGCTGCATTATCAAATAGGACGATCGCTTGCACTTCACGTCCCTCATAATTCACTGGCTTAGTTGTACAGCCAATTTCATCATTATTGATACCGAGTTTCTCTGCTAACTGATTTCGCATCAATACGGCGACTGAACGAGCGATACTTCTGTCTACTAGTGGTTTCCCCAACTCATTAAATAACAATAATTCGAATACGTCTGTATAAGTACTATGTCCGAGCTTCAAAGGCCCCTTAGCAGTAAACTCCCTATCGTTACCACCACATAATACTTCGCTCGAACTAGTTAAATGTCCTTTACCTCCTCGTAAACGAGTGTGCCCCATTAATACGTCTTTCGGCGATTTATCTTCACTTTCTGGCATTGCCTCCATGCGACCACACTCAAGGCAAAGCGCATAACCTTTGTTCACAGGCCCAGCACTGTAGTAATACACATGCCCATTATGACTAGAACGATAAGATGCGCCGGGGTTCACACTCACTTCTCGCCACTCTGAACTATCTACCGTTACCCAAGGGTCATTGAAAGGTACGTGGTTCAGCCGAGAAATGTCATTGTGGGGCTCATCTCTAATATCCACTGCGAAGCTTGCGGGTTGAATATATGGATGGATATTCTCTTTCGTGTTGCCATCAGTCAAATCAAATTCATTACCACAACATTCACATTTATCAGGTCTTAAAGAAGAAGTATTGCTTGCTCCGCACTTGTCGCATCGCCATGCCCATCTCAACGCTTGAATCTCTTTGACTTGATCAACGGATGCGGGGTTATGCCAATTCAACAAGACCCCCTTAGACTGATAAACACGCCCATCAATAACAACATCATTACCCGGCGCATAATCACGAATTGCGACAGACAAATCGCGAGATGGGAAACCTTTTGCGCTGTAAAGATTGTCTTTACGGGATGTTTTGTCACTAATTTGATCTTGCTTCATCTTGATGTTGCGCTTACGCCTTTCGATCACTTTGACGTGGTCTGTATTTAAAGAAACAACATCCGTTGGGAAACCGTAGCCAGGTAAGAAGCCTTTCCGAGCTAGCTCGGACAGTAAAAACTCACCTTCTAAGCGTTGAATTTGACTTTCAACTGCAGCTTGCGCAGTCGAGAGGGAATTAGGATTATCTTCCAAGCTATTAGATTGATCTTTTAACAATTGATGCTCTACTACCCAACATTCAACAATTTGCTTCATGTGTGTAGCAGAGGCATCAAGTATTTCGATACGTGATGTCGCATCGAGAGATGTACGACGAAGCAAAGTATCAAGGCCTTCTTGGACAGACTCTAATGCACCATTCACACACCAGTCAACAAACTGCTCAGCTTGAGAAGCCGCTGAGCCATGATCAGGTTTAAAGAAGTTCCCGCAATTCAGCTTCAGCGAATTCTCTGACTTTAAGACTCGATTTAAAAATGTTGAAAGCAACAACGAATTCACATGTCGACGAACAATGTAATCACTGGATAAGGATACATTCGGAACTTTAATCTCCGTATCGAATGCCCAACGTGTATTCGAAAAGATATGTTCGCCATGTGGGGTCGACTTACATAACGTAAGAGCAATCGATTTACTCTCACCACGGCGACCAGCCCGCCCTGCACGTTGTAAATAGTTTGCAGGGTTCGGCGGAGCATTGTTCATCGCGACTACCGATATACCACCAATATCTACCCCCATCTCCATGGTTGTAGAACAGCTTAAAACGTTGATTCTCCCTGCTTTGAATTCTTTTTCATACTCTCGTAACTGACTTGCTTTGAGCTGTGCTGAATGTTCTGCAACCCTAAAGTAAGGTGTACGCTCGACAACGCGGTCAGCAATATCAGACCAAGCATTTTCTTTACGTACATTCATCAATGCAGGCTGCTCTTGCCAATCCCGAACTTTGGTTAGATCAACGGTTTCTCCACTGTCTGGATCTCGTCCAAATGGGTATGGATAACTTGGTGTAGAAATTGACTTACACAAGTGCTCGTTGCGGTCTCCAGATACATTCAAATACGGAGTAACCCCTAGCAATGGCTTATCAATAATTTTCTGGGTGTGAGGACATTGATGCTTGTCCGCTAATAAAGAAAAGCTGACTTGCTGTTCAAGCTCTAAACGATAGCCATCACCACTTGGTGTCAATACGGAAGACTGAAGAGCCATCCAAGCTTGGCGTAGAATTTCATTGATATCAGCCCGAGAATTAGCATCATCCAACTCCATATTTAGAGCTGTTGCAACCAACCTTGCTAATCTCGGTTGTCGTGAACCATTACGCCTAATTTTTGGCCATGCCTCTACATTCCAAATATGGGTAGGTTCATCTTGCCCTACTAAGAAAGCTGGAGAATATTTAGCACCGATCCAGTTGATCTGCTCTTCGGTCAACCTCACAGCTTTCACGCTTCTCACATGAAAATTCACTGCGACAGTCAAGAAGTTTACCCACTCTGCACGCGCTTCATCTGCACTGTCAAAATGCCTCAACCATTCACTTGGAGCCGAATTCGCCTTTTTATCCAGCACTGGGTACTTCATACAGACTAATCCCATGGTTTCTAGCGTATTCTGTCTTTTCGGTCGACTATTAAACTCTCTTAAAAGCAATAAACGAGCAAGTAACTTAGGATTCGCAACCATGTCCATTCGGTCATCAAAATGCTCATAGAACTTTTTGATCCACAACTGCACTTCTTTTTGTTCCGCTAAGAAGTCTTCCACTTCTAGCCAACTGACCGTAACTGGCTTTGAGGTGCTACCAACGAGGTCCGAAATTTTACCTTCAACGAACTCAATCATACCTTCATTGCCATTCTCGATTGCCATTTTGAGCATCGCTTGGTATTGCTCCAGCTCTGGACTAGAAGCCGCCCCCGCCCCGCTTTCTCGGATCGCTTTATCCAAAATCAAGTGATAAATCGTTGAACGTAAAAACTGCCTTTCAGAGTCTTGCTGTGCTTTGGCAGAAAAGCGAGCAGTACCCTGACGACTATCGGTAAATGTGAGCATTCGACGACCGTTCCAAGGGCCTTTTAATTGTTCTTTCTTACCATCTTGGCAATATTCTAATAACGTAGGGATAACCGTCGACAGCATGAACGGAGCACCATTTATAAAATGGCGATAAAACTCAAAATTCTTAATTTTCGTGTGTTGGCAACACGGACAACGGAGAGATAAAGCACCATCGCTTTTACGATACCCTTCTACTCGATGAATCAAGTGCGAACCGGGCATTTTAGCTGCTTTCACTTCTCTCTGGTTATTAATCCAATATTCACCTGTTTCTTCAAAACTTAATGGGGAGATGAGACCAAAGCGGTCATATTCATTAGAAACCTCTTCGTCATCTTCGTTAGTTAAGTCTTCTTCTCCTATGAGATCCAGAGCGAAGTCATCTATAGATGAGTCTGGTTTCGTCAAATGAAGCTGGGTATGACTCGTCTCTGAGTCAATTATTTCAGTCGCAGCCAATAAGCTTGTACCACAACCATTACAGCTGACCATTTCAAACACTGGCGAGCCGCATGAGCATTTATCTCGTCTCGACATGTAGACGATACCAAATCGCCAGTCGACAGATTCTAAAGGTGTACCTACTTTGGACGAGCAGTCAGGGTTTGAACAAGCCCAGAGGCCACCGGCCACACGATGAAAAAGATGGAGTCTAAACGGGATGAATGCATCGCCATTCGCATTCTTCGTCGAAGCACATATATCGAGCCATTGTAGAGAAACTTGTTCAGATAGAGGCTCTTCTGTTGCAGATAATAGTTTGCTTATTTCGTTAAGAGTCATTCTATTATCTGTTGCACTGAGGCGCTGTCTTAACGTTCGCAGCGGCGGTATGTTTTGTAAAACATCGTAGCGTTGTTGCTCGTTTTCAATACTCGCTACATGATCAAGACTCATCGCTTTGATCTGCTCTAATTCCATTAGAGGCTTAATTTCGCGCTTACCTTTCACCAAGTGAACCTGTGTGATATCGACACCAGCCACATCGGCCAAGAATGCCTTTAGATCATCGTCAGAATCCGCACCACCAATAGTTGCAGATGTTGCTACAAACCGGACTTGGTCTGGTGTTACGCCAAATCCATGCATCACACGTCTTAACAATAACGATAGTTCAGCAGCCTGAGAACCAATATAGGTGTGCGCTTCATCCAATACGATCCAACGTAGCTTACCCTGGGAACGGTTCAAGATATTGGCATCTTTTTGACGAACTAACATGTATTCCAACATCGTCGAGTTCGTCACCAAAATCTGAGCTGGGCTTTCCCTTAGTTCTCTGCGAGATAATTGCTCATTCGGATGTTTTTTGCGCTCTGCGGCACTGACGGACTCCGGCGTATCGCCGTTAAAGAGTGAGAACTTAACCTGATCCCCCAACTGGTGAGTCCATGCTGTCAGACGCTCTCTTTGGCTGTTAATTAGCGCATTGAGTGGATATAGAAACAGAGCCTCAACACCATCTGGTTTGCTGTTTCTGTCGACAATGTCATTAAGAATCGGAACCAAGAAACACTCTGTTTTACCCGAACCCGTGCCACTACTTACAATCACAGACTTAGGTGAGGTCTCTAATAAGTGTGACCAAGCCTCATACTGGTGAGAATATGGGTACCAACTACTATCAAATAGGTAATCTTCTTCAAGCTCTTTAGGTGGGTTTGCCATCGCCTTTACAATTGCGCGGTTTAGAAGCCCCCCTGAAAGATCTCGCATACTTTCTGTATGTGGTTTCCAGCCGAATGTTGCCTCAAAGACAGGATCGGCAAGAAAAGCTCCGTCTTTACCCGGAGGTTGGGAAAACGACTGCCACAAAAATTCACGTAACGGCTTAGATCGCAGACCAAATTGCCCTAAAGTAGCTCGTGCCGCACGTTTGGTAAGTTGGTCAACTAAAGACTCAAAATATTGCATGGTTGGGTTACCTTTTAGCTATTCACTAGGCCGAAAATCATTTGGTGTGTAAGAGCGAATGCTTGTTCAAAATAGTCGGGATCGAAGCTTTTATACTGTCTCATTGCATGCACAACTTCTGGAGTCACGCGGAGTGAAGCAGAACCACAAGTCGATAATGCGAGTAATACAGGCGCATTCATGACATTATTGCGATAGAGGTTTTTAGTGGTGAAGCAGACTCCGGATAGTTGCTCATTTACCGAGTTAATGACATTGTTCAAAATGTGATCTGCAAATGCGCAAGGCCAATGAGATTCATCATATTGATTGTTCAACGCATTTCGTAGGTCAAATAACTGCTGTTTATAGGCTGCGGGATTAAGAGATGGCTTATCTCGGCTAGAGTCAATTTTATACATCAATAGATTTTTAAGGCTTTGTAAGCCGTGATATCTGGTGACTAAGTCGTCCAATTTTGATTCTATTTGATCACAAATGATGCCTGAAAAGTCTGTTCCATACTCTTCGATACGCGAATCATAGAACGCATTAATCACCGCGATAGCATCTCGGGCTTTAAGTGAGTGCCATAAGAAAGGAAACTGCTTACTAAATTGCCAAATACGCTCGGCTTCTTTCTTATTCGCGCTTAACAACATTGCAAGCATAAACTCAGGTTTAGTGATTGCACCGCGCCATAAGTCAAATGTGGTTAATGGAACGCTATCAAAAGCCAACAGCCCTTTGATATATGCCCACTCAGGAGCATTAAACTCAACCGCTAGCTGACCACAAACGACTGAGAATTTATCTAAACGATCTTTACGTGAGCCAATCGCTGCTGCTTCTTCCAGCCTGTTGCCTGGCGACGATAAGAGTTCGAGATCTTTACTCCACATCAACGGTCGCACTCCCTGCTCTGCCTCATCGGCATAAATAAGCCAAGCTCCTGGCGCTGCATCTTCATCAGGGAAATGCCATTGTTCATCATTCTTGGCTAAAGTGATCGGAGCAAAGGTTGGGTTATCCAGTGGCACCATAGAAAGTGCCCCGATAAAGTGGTCGTTATCAATTTCAACCGTGCATAGTTCCCGGTTAGGCGTGAGCGTGTTGCCATACGCGTTAACATTAAAATTGAATATCGTATGTGCATTATCGAGTACGGAAACTTTAACGATCGCGTCTAATGAAGTTGATAAAGCAAACAGATATTCAATATCTTCTTTGAATGTCGCTAATGAAAGGCCAGCAGACAAGGCGTCGCCTTTTGGCAGAGAACGTTTAACGTATGCTGATTTAGAAAGTGCACCGTGAATATCTCTAGCTTGTAGTTTAAATTCCACATCTAGTGAATCATTTACACCATAACTGAACAACTCATAGCGATTGAGCCTATCAACTAAGATGGCGTCTGCATTGCGAACTGCTTCACCTTGAGTACCAATCAAACAGATGCCTTTCGCAGGAAATGGCAAAGTCATCGACAAAGACTTTGCTTGATCATGCCACCATAAACGGACA
This sequence comes from Vibrio sp. PNB23_22_6, assembly GCF_052877535.1. NCBI lineage: Bacteria > Pseudomonadati > Pseudomonadota > Gammaproteobacteria > Vibrionales > Vibrionaceae > Vibrio > Vibrio sp. PNB23_22_6. The sequence continues at coordinate 237,487 of NZ_JBNFXP010000001.1, forward strand.
TTAATCTGTGCAGGTGGGTGGGCTTGGCTGCTTAACATATCCAAACTACGCTTTGCTTCATTCTGGTCTTCTTGAGCATGAGATAGAACAGAACTCGGCAATACATCGAGCTGCTCATTATCCTCTAATGCTATAGAAGGCAATGGATTCGCTGAGGAAAAACCAATTTGGCCGATTTGTACCGAATGGCTTGGCTGAAAATCAATTACAAAATCATCCGGTAATAAACCCACTGTAAAGCGCTTAACGGGTTTATTATTTTCGAATAAAGCAATATCGACCTTACCAAAAGGTACAGTGCTCATGGTTTGCCATTGTTCCAAGATCGTATTACGCCAACGAAGCTGGGTGTTCGCTATAGGCGTTTGTTGACCAGCTTCATCAATAGCAACAAGACTAGGCAAGCCAATAAAGCACTTACTTGGGTTTGTTTGATAAGAAACCGATTGACCGACTAAGTTGTATTCTAGGGAATGTGTATCCTCTTGCTGCAGAGACACACAATACTCTCCAAAGTAAAACTCGGAGCTAGTTTGAGTATTAGCTTCATAAAGAATTCGATTTTTGATACTGCCGACACTGCCCAGTTCAAGATGTGATAATGGTTCAGGCACTGAAACTAAAGCGTTTGATTCCTCACACGTGACATTCCCAGCACCTTTAAACAGCCATTCATCATTGTGTTGGGTGAATACCCAAGGTTCATTCACATCTAATCCAGCACCACCCAGCACCGGGGCATACCATGTATTTCCAAGGTCATCCGTTGCTTTTAACTGTATGTCGCAGTCGACCCAATCTTCTGGAAGTGACGTTGTATAAACATCAAGTAAATAGTGCTCAGAGTCAGTACCGCGTTTAATTGCCTTTGCCAATAACAAACTCTTTTGACCGACTGCAAACAGATTTATCCGCTCAGATAGATTCACACTACCAAACAGCTGCTGTAAGAATTGAGCGTTAAGACGAGACTTGAGCGTGATATCAACTTGTGTCTTCCACTGGTACACTTCTTCAGTGCCCAGCTCGAACTCATCCAACATAGAAGCGTAATGAGGATAGGATTTACGTAAAGAACGCAAAACCTTAATTGAATTTGGTAAACGGCGTTGAACTTCGACAGCAAGGCCAAGCGCGTTACCTAATAAGGTCCGAGCAGCCTCAGGCTCCATATTCAACGGTAAACTCTGTGACCAATTCGCGTCGACCGTATTCAAGTAATGTAGCGGATCACTCTGATCTTCTAAGCCATGCTTATCAACCAAAGAGTAAATAGACTCAGCGACTTGCGCGACAATACTATAAACCGTTTCATCACGATAAGATGCAGCAATGTAATGCGCATGTGCTTTCGCAATTGAGGCTGCACTTAAACGAGAATTAGCAAACTGGCCATAATCTTGGATAACTTGTTCGAAGTAATGGGCGAGCTTGCTATGAGGGTCTTGGATTAGCGTTTGCGGTAAACCACCTTCGACAGCAACAGTGCCAAGTAACATGCGTCCCTTCGTGTTGCTTAAAACCTTTCTTCCCCAAAAGTTTAAGCCCTTTACAACTATCTCACTTCTTTGTGTCGGCGAAATTGCGTTGGCTGGTAAATCTAAAGATTCCAACACCGGTTCCCAAGCCCATACTCCACCTTGAAATGAAGTGCGCCACCACTCTGCTGCATACAATACAAAACATCCTGACCACTCTCTTACTGGTTTATTCGAATAGGTGTGGATTCCATTACTCGCAACACTAGCAATCAACGACTGTTTGAGTGATTCAAACTCCTCAGCCGTGACTTTGTAACTATAAAGAGGTTGAGCGTTTGGCTTGTTCAATTCTCTCTGGTTGAGAAATGAAGTAAGAATGTGTTTGTATGTTTGCATAATAAGCCTTGACGTAGTGTTATATCCTTTGGTGAAACCGCTTAAAATCTATTTTTATATTAAGTAATTTACGTTATTTAAAAGATGAGTGATGTTTGTAAGCTTACGAAATTGAGCCATCGTACGAAAAAGTCTCAGGCCAAATGAGACGACTTTTTCCCTGTAAATCAGAAATAAACGGCACGACCCAAAGCTTTAAGGAGTTACTAAAATTAAAGCAGTGTGCTATCGGCTTAGTAAAATCCTCATGTGCAGGGTAGATCAAGAATAGGTCCCCTTGCCCACCTAAATACTTTTGCCCATAGGCGAACATTTGGTACAAATCAGCTTGCGAAATACCATAATGATATTCTTCCAGGTCAATGAGTTTCCATTTGGTATCGAGCACAATTTTAGAACCACCCGGCGAGGTGATTAGCAAATCGGGCTTAAGCTGAAACTGACTTCGTTCGTTGTGTTTCACTAAATACTCAGAGCAAGCTTGGGATGTAAGTTCCACTCCATCAGGCAGCTCACTTCTCAAAACCGAAACTACGTAGCTTTCAAATACCGCTTCCATTGGGAACAACAAAGATATAGCGCCATGCTCTCCTTTCATGCTCAGAGGGGAAAACCCCTCTAGGATTAATTTCGCCCATGCTAGAGGAACGTGGTAATCACGCATACCACGGTCCAATTTGACTGCATTTAAATCTTGTTTAACGAATATGCTCTCTGGTACGTCATGAAAGGCAAACTGCAATTCTCTTAATAGTTTTTGATTGGATGCTAACATGGCATAGCGTGTGAGTTTATGTAGAGCCGTCTTTATTAAACGGTTAACCGGACGGTTAATCAGATACTCATCGTATTCAACGTAGAACTTATGCTTATTGACCAGATTGTGTTTTACCTGTTGAGCAGTCAGCAGCTTACCCTTTTTATAATTGAGGTTTTCAACCTGCGTGACATAGTCACTTTTTAGCCCCTTCTTCACTAAAGAATTTACGGCTTGTAAGAACTGGTTGATAAACACCTCTAGCAGAGGCATTTTCTTGCTCGCAATATTCGCTTGGTTGGTCGACACATGACGGAAAGAACCCAAATGTTGAAGCATCATCAAGAGCATTTCCCGTGATTCTTCTACTGATAGTTTTGAGTTCTTTTGTTTTCTACCAACCTTAGGTAGCACTTCGATATGTTCGCCAGTGGGTGTAAACAAAACACCCACATAGTTTTTTACCTGAATCAACTCATAGCCATAACGCTTGGTTAAGTTCAGGCATTTCCCTATACTTCCCTCTTCAGAACCTAAACAAACCTCTTTAAGATAGTTATAGGCATTCTCAGATATTCGAGAAGTCTTAAGTACAGTCTGATCGACTTCTTGTGACGTTAAATAGCCGTATTCAAAAACCGTCGTATGCATAGCAGTTACTCGGCTGAACTAACCAACGTCGTATAAATACCAATATATGACTCAGGTTTGATCCAGACATCTGCCTCTTTATCAGCTAGCGTATATTTGGTGATGGACTGACCATATTGTTCCAACTCGTGGTTGTTGCCAAATAAATCGTTTAACTGCTGAGTGTTCTGAACTTGTTCCGATACGAACTGAAGCTCTTGAGGCTTTGCCTGGTTGTCCGCCAAAACCAAACGAATCTTGCTCCAATCTTCGAAGAAGTACTCCTCAAGTAGTGGAATGATCTTATTCTGAAAAACGGAAACTAATGCAGAAAACGCCAGATCTTCTTCACCAGCTTCAATCAGTTCTTTTACAGGTATAAAGAATGCGTGACCAAGCGTATGCTCTCGATCGTACAGTATTTCTATACGCTGATTTAGCCTCTCAAGCAAACGTCTTAAGTCAATGCCTTTAACATAGATACCAGCTAAAACTTCAGGCCTTGGCATCATTTCGACAAAGTCAAAGCGACGTCTAAGGGCGGTATCCATCATAGCCAAAGAGCGATCTGCGGTGTTCATCGTACCAATAATGAATAAGTTGTTTGGTACAGAAAATGGTTTATTTGAATAAGGTAAATCTAAAGAAATACTCTCTTCATTACCACGACGTTTAGAATCTTCAATCAGAGTTATGAGTTCACCAAAAATCTTCGAGATATTGCCACGATTTATTTCGTCGATGACTAGAACGTAGTTACTTTTTTGTTGCTTATTCAATTCACCATTAAATGCATGTATATCAACTCCATTAACTTGAAGATGGTTTAAAACATCATTAACTGATAAACGCGATAACGGATAACAGGTCGGCAGGCTAAACTGCTTATTACCATTCAGTGATTTGAAATCTACAGAAAAGTCTTTCGCCAACCACTTTATTGCTCTTTGATGGCAGAAGTCACTACGAGTTGGTACACCTTCCTCAATATACTGATATTCGTCAGTAACTACACCTACAGCCTCGACGGACGTTATACTATCGATGCAAAGTACCAAGTCGCCTTTCGCCATTTCATTGGTAAAATAGATCAAAGAATTTTGGTTATTCGAACCTAGATTGGAGAAATACTCATTTCTCTCCTCAAGAGAAAGATCACCTGTTTCAGCCCAGCCTATTGCTCCAATGTTATGTTCAAAACAATAAGTTTTCGCTTCGTTTTTATGTGTACCTTCAATCGACAACTTCCAGACTCTGCCCGTACTCTTAATTTCGGAACTCACTTGCTTCTCTGATACAGAGGCATCATCACATATCGATTTAAAGACACCATCTTTTACGGTATAGGCTATTTGTTTGTCTTCCGTAGTTTCTGCTGTTAGCCCCTCAACAAACTCTTCATATCCATAACTCTGGTGAAAAGTCACAAATCGAATGCGTTTTTCATTAACTAAACGATCATACTTTTCCTTAAGTTCCTTAGGGTCACTCCACTTAAAACTTGGCTCGGCGGCACGAACTGAAGCTTCGATCGTATGGTAAGTTTTACCTGTACCTGGAGGACCATAGAGGATTTGGTTTAACGACGACGGTTTAGGCATTGTATAGCTATCTTTTAATTCAGCAATTTCATAATCATCACTTCCAAAATCAATATCGTCATCACCCAAATAGCTCATAGGCCAATGTGCCTTACGAGTAATTGGATACTGCTTAGCAAATTGCGCCAACTTCTTCGATTTTCGTGTACGTAGATATAAGTCAGTGGAAACTTCTGAGCACTCATAACCATCGCGGTGCTCGTAGCGAAGCTCAAAGTTGATTTTCTTTTGGGTAGGTTCGAACGTCGCAAAGACTTCTTCTGCTCGCTGTACACCCTTTTCCTTTCGACCAATTCGAATCATTGCCCCTGTGGGCATCGCCGTAGTGAAGACGTCTAGCTTATTGTCATGAGCTTCCTGAATTAAGGCACAAAATGCATCTGCAACCTCTTGCGGCCAAAGCTGAGAACAGCTATTAAACAAGTCAATATGAGCAAATTGATCAAAGATAGCTCTCTGATGAATTTCTTTACGCATTTGCTCTGCTTTTTGCCAACACTCCTGACCGAAATCGAGTAAGTTTTGATCACCTTTTTCTTTAATAAGATACTGATACATATCAGGAAAAGATACTTTACTACGGTTTCCTGTCAGTACCTCTAGCATTGGTTTAGAAAAAGTGTTGATCAAAACTGGTTGCTCTTGATTTTGATATAGAAACGCTATCTTCCATTTCACCAAAGGTGCAAAATCAATGTTATCGATTGTTTTCAAGTCACCGTCATAAGCCGCTTGTGCGACTTGAATTAATACATCTTTGACATAACTAAATACTTCAGATTCGTTATTTCCGTAACGGGTACGCCATGTATAAACCTCTCCATGACCAATACCACTTTGCTCTTTCCCCTCTCTATTACGTTTATAAATTCCAAATTTTGCGGAGGTATTCCCTTGAATAGAGCCAAGCTCTCTGGTTTTCGTCTCTAACCAATAGGTAAACGTATCTTGATCATCCGTTGACACATATTGTTCTATCTTTAGTTTTTTCAGCTCTTCAATTGGCCAACGCTTTAAGAACGCATCCCACAATTCTTTTTGCTTTTTCATTCTGTTTTGTTTGTTTTCAGTGGTCATTTTTGTTCTCGTTTTATCGTTCGTTTTCACTAGCCTACTGTCACAGGAGCCACAAACTTTATGCCTACGAAGTATCCTCAATACTAAATCGTAGGCATAACATAAATTACTTTACATTACGAAGTTCGTTTTAAAACAAGCATGGCCCAAATAATTGCATCAGATCTCATAATGGGAAGCTCGTTGAATACCTTTAACTCACTTCTTATGTGTTAATGGTGGTTAACCCAATTATCAAACTCGTTGTGGCTCATGCAGTAGTACGGGCCAACAGTCGAGCACCTGCGCTTTACTAACAAACGGTATCGCCTGTTTATCCTATAACTTAGCCATCTTTTATTTCGCTGTATCACCTTAGGTCTTGCACCTCGACGAATCTGATCTGCGTATATTCTTGTCACTAACGACTTTGCCATGTCCATTACTGCTGGTGACGCCTTAGAAGCGATAATTTTTATCTTTGAGCCACCGTTCACATTCACATATTTGGAGATCATAGCGTCACCTACTTGTAACGTTGCGCGAACTTAGCAGCATCAAACCCCGTCTCCGCTAAAGCAGTTTCTATTGGAGTACTAATCAGTGGACGACTCTTAAAATAGCCATCTGAACCATTACCGTTCTGAAAAAATGCGCCATCAGGGCTGAGCATTAAGTAGGAGTTAGTCATTGAGTCGTTATTCTCAACTGACATCAAATGAGACACCGATTGGTGACGTTCAACGAAAGCATCAAACTGCTGATCACTAATGGTTTGGATGGAATCAAATACTGGTAAAACTCGCAAAACTTTCCACTTGTTAGGCTGAATAGCTTCCATTAAAGCGTTGAAGTCTTCCTCTGTATTAAATTGATTGACGACTGTATTGATTTTTAACTCAGTCTGAGGGGAAACAGTTTTAACTTGTTGAAAGATTGACTGTAAGCGTTCTGGAGGCAACACCTTTCCTGATGCGGTCGCACGCCCTATTTGTTTCTGAACATCCAGGCCACAGGCATCGTAGCTAACCCCTATCATCTGAAGTTTATGGGAATGCTGTGTAATAAATTCGTCAGTAATTAAATGACCATTGGTAATGATTGAAGTGTCAAAGCCCAACTCTATTGCGTAGTCCAGCGCATCGATAAAACGTTGCTTTAACAGCAATGGCTCACCACCGGCAAAATTCAGGCGAACGCGTTGATAACCGAGTTGTTGCTGAATTGAGTTTGGGGAAAGAAAGTAATCAGCCAGTCTATTTAGCACTAACTTCATGTCATCCAGGTTTCGATGAAGTTCGTTGGGTTTCGCCCATTTGGCGTAACAGTAATGACAGTCGTAATTACATTTTTCAGTGATGTGATAATTGATTACAAGTTGTTTTGCTTTGTTCATAACACTACTCCTTTTGGTCAGTAGGAGTAGTGTTGATTTGTGCACTGCACAAAAAAGCGTTTTTTAGTCAGGCAGGATATTTAATAGAGAATTAAAAGATTGTGCTTCCTGAAAGTCTTGGCGAACCCGCATAACCAAAGTGGCTAATAGGTGATCATCGGCCAGTAATGCCGCATCTAATTGGTCAGCGATACTCACAGCACCAGCAAGATCGTCTTCCAATAAGCAAAGAAGCAGTGACTCTTTATGAGAAAGTGCTAAACGCTGGGAACGAAGTAAATGGTAGAGCAACCCAGTATTCAGCATAGCGATATCCATTTGCGGTAGTCGTTGCTCTACAAACGGGCTGATTAGTCGAGTATCACGCAAGACGAACTTTGCATCACTAAGCTGGTGAAGGAATAGTTGAGCCTCACTGGTTAACTTTGAGTTGCTATCTACAGATTGCGCTTTGAGCAAAACTTCTTCGCACAGTTTGGCAGCTTCAGTTCTGGTTGATGCTTTTTCAAAGATATCTTTCACATGCTTAGTATCATTGAAAAAAGCATCCAACATTAAGGCATTAAACAAACAATCTACTGCTTGTGATTTGAGCAGCTTTTTACCTCGCATACCCAAATCGGAATCAGAAAATCCGTCATCGACCACTGCCGATGACGGAATCGTACCATTGCGTAAATAACTGTTAGCTTTAGAACGGAGCTGTTTACCGTCAACACCAAACAACTGTTGCACCGCCTGATTGGTATTGACTAACGGCATACAGTGTCTTCCAACAGTTTTGTTTCTGAGTAATAACTGTCTTCAATTGACGCAATCACTTCAGCCGAGCGATAAACCGATTGAGAACCATACCCGTAACGACAGGTATTATTCGCGTGCATTACCGCTCCCAGGCAGTAGCCAGCACGAAAACTCTCTTCTTTTGACGTTGTGAGGTAAGCACCAAAGCGTGGGTCATCTTTCTTTTTATATAACTCTATATATTCCTGACATGACGATACCAAAAATGCCACATCTCCCGGCTTCGCTGAAGAGTGCTCAAAGGCATAACTCGTTTGCCCTACCGATAATAAAAGGAGACCTGTTAAAAAATAGATACGTTTCATTCTACGGCTCCTTCTTTACCGACTGCTATCACTTGCTTGCCAGGATATTTATTCATTCGCTTATAGCTATACAACAGTGTCATTGACATCAGTACATAGCTGACAAAATCCATCAATGGCATTGTTTCTAAATCATCAAATTCCAATTCGGAAAATTGTACTGCGACAATCCCCAGTAGAACGAAAACTAAAAGCAGATACGCCTGATGTACCCAAGGGGTAATGACTTTACGAATAAACGGCGCTTCGGTGCGGCGGCATAGTTTTATATAGTGGTAAGCAAACATTACCAATAAAACGATAAATAGTGTTTCTACCAAATCCAGTTCTGATAACGAATATGAATACTCAAATACCACTATTGGCAAAAGCGCAAAGAACACTAATCCCAATACAAACATAGCCAACAGCCAAAGCCACTTAACCGTAAACTTTAACCACTTCCAAATTGACGAACCTAAATTTTTATTATCTTGCATATCCCTATCCAACATTGTATTAAAATAATCTGTTTTACCAGAGCGGGTAAGTTTAACTACAACCCATAAGAAGAGCTGCTATTTCTCCCTATTAAGCAGCCAATCGTTGTTCTCTTTTGGAACCTTTTGCCGTTGTGAAATCCATAACCAACATCAGCCTCAAGACTTTATAAAAAGCAAACAAAAACGCGATTGGCAGTAGCACAATTTGCAATATATAAAACACAATCAAGTCTAATAACGATGATATGGAATTTTCTACACTGCCGGTAATACCAGCGACTTTATCCTCAACGTCAGTAAAACTCCCTTTTGTTTCATTAAAGGTCTTTTTTGCCTTTTCAAACCAGCTATCAGACTCGTCAATATCGTTCTCTATAGCAATAGCTGCATTACTTGCGATAACCGTTTGCGTCTCAACTAATGCTGCCTGTGCGCTATTCTTCTGATCGCTAAAATAGTAAACATCCAGTGCGTAGTTACATATGAATACCATTGAGAGAGAAAAACGAATAAAGAACAGAATACAGATGGTTTTAAAACTGACATCGCGATACTTAGCGAAAGGCTTGTACCAAAGCGCCGCGAGATATCCAGCAACAACAGCTCCTATCGTCTGGATAATTTTTTTCAGCTGCACGAGCAATGGCAAACAGAAAGTCATTTACGCCCTTGAGAAATTCGAAGTTTGATTTTTGCATAGTTCTAACCAACAGATATTTATTCTCGCTCGCCTTAGACTATCTACTGGCCAGCGTTTGCTTCGAAAGTGCCAACCTAAACGAGCATTTTCCTCATCATACTATAAAAAGCCTTTATAAAATGACGAGTTAGGCAGATATAAACATATTTTCATTGGTTTTTTATAACTTCGAAACAAACCAACAATGTCTTCTTCCGAATTCTACAAAAGCTAATTAAATGGGTCGAAAACATAGTTCAATAGATTATCGAGATCATCGCTGGTTTGAACCTTTAACCTAATTGCGATGTCACCTCTCGACAAGCCTGGGCTCGCATAGGTATTGCTGTGTCTACCTTTATCTTCCGGGTAGATTGCTTTCTCCATCTTTAATTGTTCTAAGGCATCGGAGTTATAAGGCAGCCAAACCAGTGCATATTCGCTAGAATTTGGTTGATCAATCTGAACAACGATCCCAAAGCCAGATGTAACGTTCCACGCGAGCGCTTTTTAGTCTGCCGCGTCGGTGCACCTAGTTTTTCGTTTAGAGCTTCGATGGTTTTATTTTTCATTAACTTACCTTTCATCGCATTGATCGGACTGATAGTATAACCTCAATCAATATAAATCGATTTTGGTAAGCTTGTGAAAGTCAACCGAGACTATCGTTGTAATCACTATCATCATCGAACTACGACTTTTAACTACCGTTGATTAGAACAATCACTACTTATGCGAACGATTCAAAAATTTCATCGAGTCGGTCAATCACTTTAGTCTTAAATTGAATGACCTTTTTTCTTTTTTTGCGAGACTCAAGAACTTTCAACATTAAGATTAAGTCGCCAACATTATGCTCAATAACGAAAAACTTACTTTCTAAATCAACAAGAAGGAGTCCTCTTAAATCAGATATATTTAAAGTTGAATCCAGTTTGTATTGTCCTTTGGTTATGTTGTGACGGTACATGTTGCGGTACATTTTTAGTCGCTCTTGGTAATAATCTGCGTCATATTCAACTTCAATATTGAATTTTTTAACCAACGCTTGAGCATTAACATGCCCTTTAACGGCTGCTTTTGCTAACCAATGCTCCCCGTGACGGCGTAACCCCACATCACTGCTTCTTAGTAACATTTGACCTAGTTGAGACATCGCTTCAGGGTTGCCTTGATTTGCAGACTTCTTAATATAAAGCTCATACTCCTCATCATTGCTCAATTGTTTCGCAATATGAGCCTTCGACAAATGTACATTGCTTTTCTGCTCTATACCTGACCGTTTACCATATTTAGAAGTGTTAAATTCCGTCTTCCAAAATTGCTCTAACCACAACTCAAGTTTTCTCGCTCTTTCATCCAAATAACTTTGTTCCGGCTTAGGCAAACCGCGTTTTTGGTTATAACTATTCACCGCCGGTGGTAGCCCTTTGAAGAATGGGATATCGTCATTCGGTAACAACTTGAATTTAGTCCGCAAAAGTTTTTCACAGAAGTACTGCCAGGAAGTCAGATGGTCATGAACGTCTAGTTGCGTCATATCCCTAATTGCTTGAATGGTTAGGTTTGCGGACTCAAACAACCTCTTTGCATGCCATTCCGTATTTTTGAAGAAGCGAGTTTCACTCAGTTCTCCTCTCAAAAACTCAACAGCAATAACTTTGTCTAACTCAAAAATTAGGACTTCATATTGATAAACCGACTCCTTCGACAGCCTCTCAACTTGATCAGAAGGCTGATACCCTTGATTAACGAGGTAATCAAATGTTAATTCGGGAAGTAATGCTCTTATCCGATTAAATCGGGAGCTATAGTTTGACCAAAACATCGTTCGACTATGGATTTGCCTCATCTCATGGTCTTCAAAGGAGCAGCTTTCTTTCGCCTGCTCGGATGTAAGCAGCTTAGATATACTACGTAACTCGTAATAACTAGATATATTGAACTTCTTTTTTAGAATGCTTTTACTTTCTTCAGGTAATGAGTACCAATAAGTGTCATCTCCTGTCGGTAAACATTTCTCTTCTAAGATCTGCTCAACATGATCACCATAGTCAAAATTTTCAAAGTGACTAATTGCGGTATTGCAGAAAGCCAATTTATCCTTGTTGGTTTTTAGATTAGTGAAGCAGCGATGTAACCATCTGTCTGTATCATAAGTAAGCTGTTGAGGTACAACCTTGATAAGTTGTACTGGTAAATGACGCTCATACGAGTTGGCTTTAGGCAGACGCAGGTACTTTACGTACTCCTTGGGAGTTCTCTTCGTTTCAAAACAGTACTGCACCATAGATTGATAGCTTTTGCTTCTTATCGCTTGCAACCAATCTATTTTTTCTCTCTCTAATTCAGCCAGCTCAGAAACACCTCGCACAATGTCCATGCTTTCAATTAGATCAGGAATTATAGATGTCGGTTTCCCGTCTAACGCTAACGCCACTTTGAAAAATGCAATATCACCCAATGTAGCGTTGGTGCACATCGCATACCAAATTGCTCTACATGCATTATTAACTTCACCCGCATCTAGCTCATCCCATTGCTTCTGATTATCAATAGTATCGAGCCATTCCAAAATTGAAATTTGATCACTCTTGCCCTGATCAACAAACTGGATAATTTGTTTGATCGTCTTCGGAGGGAAACTAGGTAGGCTTCCCTCAAGTTCGCCCATATCAAAGAAATCATCAAACGACATTCTATCTAGGCTATTAGCTCCTAGAACCACAGGCTGATTAAAAGTAAACCCTTTGCTACTCAACGGACTTTACCTCAGAAAAATAGCCCAAGAATTGGTCATCTTTAAACTGGAATCTGAACTTTACTTTACGGTCTGACGGATCTGTTTGTTCTTGGTTTGCTTCGATAGGACCTCGACCCGAAATGACAGCTTTTTCAAAGAATGGACGCTTATGCTTAAAAGTCATGTCATTAATGTATTCTGCAACGCTATTCGCCCTTAATACACTCAGCTCCATATTACGATTAAAGGCACCTTCGGAGCTTGAGTGGCCTTCAATTACAATACGGCTAACTTCATCCGCCGTTCGATCTGACTGAAAGATCACATTTGAGTAAATCGGCACAAACTGATCAAGAAACTCCTTACCCGATGTCTTTAATCGATATTCGTTTCGGTCAAACAGAATGGAATCGAGGATAGATATATCACCCGTTTCGGGGTTTGCTTGCACTTCTATTCCTGCACTTTCTAACGCATCGTTAATGCCCTTAATGATGACAATACGCGTGTTCTGGCTGTTTTCATGGACTTCAGAGATCTGAACCAGTGCACTAATCAAAAGCAAGGCAAATATCATCAACAGAACAGACATTAGGTCACCTACCGATAACCAAACTCCAGACTCCTCTGCATCAGCTGTTTGTATTGCCGTTCGTAAATTACGCATTAAGCTTCAGCTCCTGATGCAGCTCTTTCGTCAGCTTCAAATTCTCTGCGCTGAACTTGAGAGTTGATTAAGTAGCCAGCGGCCTGCGATAACTTATTGTGGATAGAGCTAGCTGCCGCGTCAAAGTCATTAAAGAAGGTCTCAAAACTTTGATTTGCCCGTGTGAAGTAATCATCCATAGCCTTAGGTAGGTTCTCAGTTACATCATTGAACGCTGCAGAAGCTTTCGAGTATTCCAACTTAAGTTGGCCAATCTCGCGACCCATCGTCTGTGCTGCGTCTTGCAACTCGGCCATTCTTGCAGAATCACTTAACCCTACTGCTTTCACTACTTGTTCAATTGTCTTTGCAGACTTCTGTAAATTCTCATGTTGCAGCGTTAGTTCTTTAAGAAGGTTATGACGGGTTTGATACTCACTCTCAAACACATCACGGAAGTTATTAACAACACCATTCAAACCATCTCGCTGTTTACCTAGGCTGTCTTCTAAAAGGTTATTCTGTTGCGTAAAGTAATCCGACAAATTTTCTTGGTATTGCTTTCTAAACGCTTCTAGCTCAGTTTGAACCGTGTTCGACATGTTGAGCACTTTAGTATCAATGTCACCAAGGCCAGAAATAAGCTCAGTTTTTGCGTTCAACATCAAGTCACTTGCGTCTGAACCGACTTTCTCAAGAACATTTGTCTGCTTGTCAAAGACGGTTTGTGACTCAACTAAAAGCGTTGTAATACGTTGCTCTACATTCTCAAATAGAGCCTTCTCCGCATTTTGACGTTCCGTCAATGCATTATCCATATTGTCCTTAATACCTTCGAACGCAGATGCTGCTCTTTGCGCACTATGCTCGAACGCAGAGCGTTGCTTCTCCATCCCGTCCGTTGCACTATCAAGCATTGTTTGAACTTCTTGAGCAATCGATGTCATCGCTCCTTGAGTATCGTCTTTGAAGCTACTCAGAATTTCTTTTAGTGATTCCGCAAAACTTTGTAGCTTAACCATGGTTTCTTGTTGGAACTTATCAATCGTTTCAACAGTTTCAGCAGTGCGTGTTATTACTTTCTCAACATTGCTGTTTAGCTGTTCGGATACTTCGTTATTTTTCGCTACAGCGTCTGCTGTTTTCTCAAGTTCAATTACGACTGGCTGGACTAGCTCTTTTTTCATTTGATCGACCAACAGTTCAACTAATTCTTTCTGATTTTGTTCTTTTATGTCTTTCAGTGACGCGAGCTCACTCTTTATACCTTCAATGGTTGGAACTAGCTGCTGTTCAATCGAGCTAGTCACAGCTGTTGAGACTGTTTGTCCGATCAATTCACCATTCAACGTTTGCCCAAGTTCTGAAAGCTCACCGACAACTGCACGCATGCTGCTGGCAAGCTCTTCCATTCCTTGCGCGGATTTCAACTGAGCTTGTAGGGCTTCTTGCTGATTCTCATTCGAAATATTTTTTAGATACATAACAGCACTCGCTTCCATGTAGTGCTGGGAAATGGTGCTTGTGAAAGCTCGCTGTGCTTTTGCAATTTTGCTTGATGATACCTTCATCACCGCCATAAAAATCGCCGATAGAGATAGACCTGCCAAAGATGTATAAAAGGCGGTTTTCATCCCTTCGAGTAACTGTGCAGCGGACGCAAGAAGCGCCTTTGATTCACCGGCCATTGTAAATTCACTTAGGCCTAAAGTAATACCTAAGAAGGTTCCTGTAATACCAATACTTGTCAGCAATGCCGGTACTAACTTATACCTGTTGGTATCATAATGTGGCAGCATTTGAGAGACGGGAGATTTAGAAAGCCATTTGCCATTCTTTTGCTCAATCAAATACCTATCATTTTCGACTTCGTATACTAAGTGGTCAGTGACCCAAACAAGTTCTTCTGACGTCAGCGCATCCGCTTTTAGTGTTGCACTTGAGTTTCTATTGGAGATACTAGAAATCAGCTCTAAACGGCGTATCTCTTTGTTTGTTGTCAGCCATTCCCTAACAAAAAAGAATAGGAAACACCCGATAGTTGCAGCAATGATCATCGTCGTCACTGGGTCGCTGAATAAGTTTGTTAGTAATTGAGGCATTTTTAGTCTACTGTCTGATTAGTTGGGATAGTTCGTTTGGTGTAAAGAGCTCTTCAGCTAGTCTTTGCGGTAGGTGCTCAGCATCATGCCTAAGAACACCATTTAAAGGTATTGGAGATGTTAATCTGACGCTAAACATCGGCTCACCATGCTCTTCGGAATCAGTGGCGACAACTAAGAAAACGTCTTCAGGAAATTCTCTCAGAAGAGTGGCTTGCAAAGATGATTTAGTAGCACGAAAAGACTTTGTGGCGCCAAAGTCTGTACCGAATTCATCTCGAGCTAGTTTCCAAGCATGGTTAATACAGATGATACGTTCAAGTAACTCGTCAATACGTAGTTTCATTATCTATCCCGCTTTATTACCAACGTAAGTTATGTGCTTGAGTTCGATAGTCAGCCAAAAACTCACTAATCGTTAGGACGTGCCAGCCTTCTTGGATCGCGTCATCAATATCATTTTGTGAGATAGCAATACCAAACTTATGAGCAGGCCAAGCCAATTCAATTTTTGCAACAATGTCGCCAAAGCCATCGCCCACGTAGTAACCAACTTCTGGTAACTTCGTCCCAAAGTCTTTACAAGCATGAAGTACACCATGAACGCCAGGGTCAGCATATTCAAATAACCTTTTCCAACTACCGATATCCTCAAGTAATCCCTGTTCATTTCTGAGCTTATTAATGAGCTGCCTTTCCGAATGGCTTACCGCCATACGGGAGTGCATAGGCTGTTTACTGTGGCAATCGATGCATAAAGCTTTTAGGTTTTTCGGCCGATTATCAGATTTCACCCCACTGATATGATGAACATGTAGAAGGTGTCGATGTGCTCTAAGCTTCACGTTGCATTGCTCACAAGTAAAATCCTTTTCGACACGATAGTGAGAAGATACCTTAGTCCAATCTTCGCTATAACCTGTTTCTGCGGTCTCAGCTTGGCGTGATGGCATATGTGGGAAAAACGAACTGTATGTAGAAAAGAATTCCCCCATATCAAAGGTTCTTACGATTGAACTGATATCTGTAGTGGTGTTGCAACCTTTATAGTTGAGCTTACGTAAACAGTTCTGACAGACTTTCAACCTGGCTTTAGTTTCCCCATAGCCTGAGTCAACAATAAATTCACCGGAAGTATTGTTAGTGACAACATAGCGCTCAAAACGGCCGCTAGCTCTCATTGACTGAAGTGTTTTACAGTCTGAGACGTGGAATCGAGCACTTGAACCGTTCGCTTTGATATAAAGGGTTACGTGACGCCCTTTATAACTTAGAAGGCCAGATTCAAGCTCAACATCCTTAAGCTCAACGTCCTTACCCTGTTCTAACTCTGCAGAAATCTTATCGATATGACTTTCTTGAAGATCCAAGGTGAACGCACCTTTTTTTTCCGGCTCCATCACTTCTATCGCGTGCATTAAAGAGCTAAGGTTAAGCGTTAACTTCATCCCTCCCCCAAGATCTTTAAGATCTGCTCTTCTGCATTCGTAATTACGCGGAAAGAAACCCGACGGGATCGCTTCTCATCTTCAACACCATCATGCACAACTGCTTTGGAAGATGAATAACCTACCGCCGCAACGTTATTTTTTACCCACCCGTAATGTTCGCGACTTACGTCTTCGAGATTCATTACGTAACCAAGAACGGCACGAGTTCTTGATTGTGATAATCGCATGTTATTGAAATAAGCCTCGTAGTCACTTGAGTCATGATTCCAACGGCTCGAAGTATGACCTTCAATTTTTATTTCTTGAATAATTGGCTTGTACTGCTCAAGAACTTTAAGGTAACGAGGGAAAAAATCGTCCAAGATGATCTGAAACTGCTCAGTTAAATTCGCTTCACCATTTGCAAATAGTACTTCCGGAGCAGTAAAGTTAACGCTCAGCGTATCTCTGTCGATTTCAGCTCCCCACTTATCCAGGTCTTTAGCGAACTCTTCCAGCAATGAAATATAAATAGCTTGCTGTGTTTTTTGATATGTTTCAGCTACTTCTTTTATTTTGTCGCGTTCTAACATTGCATCACGCATTAGAGCAACCGATATAAACAAAAACACCATCATCAAACCAGCCATAAGGTCTGAAACCGACATCCAGTGTTCGCCACTGTCACCCGTTGTTTTAGCTTTTCCGAATAACTTTTCCATGACTAGACTGCAATTTTACTATTAACAACATTAGACATTTCACGCGTTAGCTTTTGATAATCACGAGTAAACTGTTGCGTGATCGTCGCAAGTGCTTCGCCCATTTCATTCATTGTTCGGTTAATTTCCTGCTGCATTTGCAGGTCTAGGACTTCCACTTGTTTTTCAACTGCTCTACCAGTCTTTCCTACAGACTGCGTTACTTGATCTTCCAAGCTATCAAAAGTTCTTCGTATAGCTTGCGCCTGCACTTGGAATATATCTTCTAAGGTAGTTTCCAAACGGTCATGAAGTTTGGTAATTGCTGACGTTGTTTCTGTCTGAATTTCTTTCGTGCTGCTTAGCAGCTCTTGATTTGCTTCTTTCAACACATTACCCGTTTCACGCGCATCATCCTTAATGTCGGCAACGAGCACGCGTAACTGGCTGTTAAGCTCGACAATTGAATCTTCCAATTGTTGCTTAACTTGCTCGGCGTTGTCTGTCAGATATGTGGCACTATTCTGCAATGCACCCGATGCTGTAGTCACGTTGTCAGTAATATCATTTGATGCTTCTGCCAAGCGTCCTCCAATTTCTACCGCTCTTGTTTCAAGCTCAGTAGAAACTTTTTTCGCGCCATCTTCTAAATTGGTACGCATGGTCTCCACACTTTGGTGGGCGGTAGAACTGAAGTTATCGATAATTTTTTGAGACTCTACAAGCATCGATTCATAATGAGTAGAAGCAGCTTTTACGGACTCTCCTATCACGGACATAGTTGTATCCATCTGCTCTTTTATTTGAGGCATTGCTTCTACTGCTTTGTCCCTCAAATCTTTAAATGCCTCAAGTCTGTGTTCAAGCTCAGTAACTTGCCCATGACCTAACTCCATAACTTGATGAAGTTTTTCCATTGTTGCAGGGATAGATTCAGCACGCTCATTGATGCTAGCAACTGATTTTTCCGTCGAAGAAATTGCATCAACTCCTAGTTGGTATTTGTTTGACATATCTTCTAACTGATTTTTGTAATTTTCTTGCCAATCAACCAGCTTTTTCACCGACTCATCTAAACGCTTAAAGTTTTCACCAAACTGTTCAGTTAGCTTGTCATTGAATTCAACAATTACTTCTTTAAGCGCATTAATAACTTGCTCTGTCGCTGATTTAGATAGTAGCTCGCCAAACTCATCCATCTTTTGCCACAATTTATGTTGAAACTGTTCGCTGTTCTCTGCCGCTCTTTCCAGATGTCTACCTAATGACTTTTGTCCATCATTGATGTCTGTGCGAAGGTTCTTAATCTGAGAGGTCAACGATGAATCTTCATCACCTTTGATTGCTGATAACAGCTCATTAGATGCATTTAGCTGAGCAGACATAACAGAATAGATTTCTTCTGGCCCAACACTCTTGACAGCGGATTCATCTTTTTGCGGAATTGCACCAAGAATCGCCTTGTAAACTATGGACGCAGCCATACCGACCAAACTAGTCAAAAAGGCCGTCTTTAACCCCGCAAGTAATGACTCAATGCTTCCATCAATATCCGACGGGTTGAACTCCATCAAACCAACAACAATACCCGCAAAAGTACCAAGAATACCGAGAGAGGTAAGAATGTTGGTGGTACTTGCAGTGAACCTGGGGGCCTTGCCTAGAAATGCAAGAACACTCGACAATGCTAGAAGCAGTAAGATCACGTATATGAAGGCATCTGAAATAGAACCAGCCGTATAGGACGCTATGAACGTTGCAAATAATTCTGTCATCTTTTAGTAAATTTGTTGTATATAAACTTACAATACTAGGACAAAAGCATGACACAATCTATGACTTTCATAGAATATGAATTTAATACAGCTTATACAGGTGTAGTGCGGATAAACTAGCGGGATGTTAGCAAGCTTAAATACTGAGTCTAGGAAACCTTGCAGCGCTCTTAATGGCATAGAGAAAACGCGTTTCACCATAAGGCTAAGTCACTGAATCGGCGAGGTCTACCACGCTTGCCTTGTTTGTTTTGCTTCCACTCGGCTATCGCTTCCTCATCAATCCAAAAGGTCAGAGAACCTCGGTTGATTGATTAAGGCTTTATTGTACTGCTTCCAGTTAGTTGTTTTGTAACGAGGTTTAGGCATGAGGCTACGACGATTGATGGGTGTAGCCGATCAGATCGTAGATTCTTGATTTAGTTCCATCGATTTAAGCAACATAAATGGACGCGCCTCAGGATGCAATGGCTAATTGAATGGTACGGTCGCTAACATATATCCGACGTCTTTCTAGGTCGATAGATAATAGACCTGCGCCATGATGTAATCCGCTCCTCACTGTCTATTCAAAGCCTTGGTTTCGATAAACCTGTTGCTTAATCAGAGTGTAATAAGGATGGTTCACCGTTTCTTCATCAGCTACTGCAAACTCAGTTAAGATTCAAAAGACTATATTTCTCTAATTACAGTGACTTAAAAGCACGATTGATATCGTATTCACAGTCAGTTGATAAAATACGCCAGCCCACACGACCGAGCTTGTTTGCCAAAGCGACTATAGTTTTCGCTTTGCCACGACGTGCAACCAGACTTCTGAGCCAAGCACCCATAGGATCCCATGCTGTTTGTTCTACACCGTACAACTGCTCGTGCACCGTGAACAAGCAAGGTTCTCAAGTCGTGATTGCCATTCTTTGACAACGCTCCGAGGCTACTTTTCCCACCCGAACTATTTTGTTTGGGAACTAAACCACACCACGCTGAGAATTGCCGACCATTTTGAAACTGTTTGCCAGAGCCTACTTCGCTAATAATTGCGGCAGTCAAAATCGGTCCAAACCCGGGGATATTCTTAATTGACTCATACCTTGGATGTTGTTGGCTTAGTCTGGTGATACTCTGAGTAACTTCATCAATTTCGTCACTGATAATGATAAAGTCACAGTAAAGTATTTGCAGTAAGCTTCTCATTACATGAGACAACTCATTCTCAGCATCTTCAATCGCTAACGGCAAATGACTCCGCAGAGCTTTAATAGACAAAGGGAAAACCACTCCGTATTCAGCGGCGAGTCCTCTTATCTGATTAGCAAGTGCTGTTCTATCTGGTAGTTGGCGAATAGTATCGAGGAGTTTATCTCGCTTAACTTTGCGGTTAGATAAAATCCGCCCGTCAGTACCCAACACACATATTTGGAAGAGGTTTTTAGCTATATCGATGCCGACAACTTTAATAGACATGCTCTTACTCCTATTCTTACTGGTTGCCCCATTAGTTTGGTACAACGACGCTAGAAGGGAGGTGTGTCCATCACATCAAAGCCGCAAGTGTCCTAAACAGTGGAACTGAGTTTGCTATAGTAAAAACAGCCCCTCGTAGCCTTGACCAAATCTAACATGGAATTCTTATATGGGAAAGTTGAATAAAAATGCCAACCAAAACAATATGAATAATATAAATGACAGGCTGTCACGGATTGAGGAAGATATTGAAAAGCTGTCTTTTTATCAATTTTATCACACTATCGACATTGATGAAAAATCTCTTGAAGACCTCGTGTCCCTTAAAACGGTGATCACTCGATATATAAAGGCCACTAGTGACGGTTGGGTGAGTGTGTTAATAAACGGGACGCGCACCTCCTTGCCTAGCGGTTTGCGTGTTTCTCTGACAAAAAACACTGGTGGGCGCGATTATGGAGTTATTCTCGAGGGGGTGTTGTCAGGTAAGAAGTTCGATGTCAGCTCAGGGTATTTTGATAAGAGTTATGCCCGTGGAGACTCCTTAACTGCCAGCGTCGTATTAAGGGCGACTGGTCCGGTGACGGTCGACGGCGTGTCTTATAACAGAGAGCTGCGCTTATCTTACAAATTAAATGGTGCTAGCAAGACTGCAGGTCCTTTTCTGGTCAAAACCGACCCCACAAACCCGATCCCGACTGGAATACATACACTAGAACTTCCTGATTTCCCCCATTCTTTGGGGGCTGGTTATGGTGCCTATGGAACCGTTTGGTTTCGTATCGGGAATGTAGGTGACAGATATGTGCATCCAGGCCGTGTATCTGCTGGGTGTCTGACCTGTGTTCCATCAACCTGGAACGAAATTTACCAGATAATGCACATATGTCGATCCAATGGGACAACGGATGTAGGTGTGTTGGACTTTTCTTGAATTAAACGGTCAACATTATTAGCATTAGGCCCCTGCGGGGCCTCTGCTAAGGCTTTTAGTTTGGTGTAATGATCAGAGAGTGGCCTTAATTGCTAGGCCTAGCTGGTCTTCAATATTCGCGAAGGAGATCACACCAGCCCGTTCAGGTTGGAATCCATACCTAAAAGGAAAGTCGTGGTATTGCTATCGATACCGATCCAAGCTTCTGCTCCAGCCACAGAAGGGAATTGCCATAGAAGCGCGCGGCTAGGAAAAACATAAGATAGCGTACAAAACGTATAGCAATGAAACTTATCACGTCTCTGGTGCTGCTGGTTTTTAAACTAACTGGAGTTATGGACCTTGGAGATGTAGCTAAAAAAAACCAACATTCACTAAAGTACTGTCCGTATCTCGCTTGAATTGGTCAACGGACTCTTTGTCGGCAATCCGGTTCATGCAATTATCGCGCTTTGAGCAGTTTAACAATGTGCCGCTGACTTCTCTCTATACCTGAGTAACCTATACACAGTATTCTCAGCCAAATCGGTGACCATTGCGGACTAGTTATTTGCAACGGATTTGTTCCCCCAAAGGCATCAAAAGAGCTGTGGACAGAACTCAAAAGTTGTTGCTGTTCAGCGTACAATTGCCGTTGGTAATCAAGCTGCGGATCAACCTAGCCATCATCATAAGAGATACCCAAAACTGTACAGTAAGTACCCCAAATCTAGCCATGAGACGTCTCCTTAAGCTATATATTCCCCAGCCCCTGAGATTCAAGGGGGAATAAGATTTTTTCGATACGCAGCAGTTGTTTCTCTGTTTTTAGAAAGCGCGAGAATATAGTCATCTTGAGCTCAATACGTCCACGATTAGCCGCTTGCGGGTTTCGCTTGAGCCAGGCGTTTACACTTGTGTTGACAGCATCTGCGATAGGCATCAGGTCAGGTCCAGTCTGGATTGCACTAGATCGCGCAATCGGTTCAGGCTGGAAGATGCTGACTTCAGGATGCTTGCTTTTCAACGCGTCAAGCACGCCGGATTCATACGACCACATCAGATCGATTGTTGGCCAAAGTTCCGAGTCTGCGCCCAGATTCAGGGTGAACAAGTTATCGAAGATATGGTTACGCATAAAGTTGAAAATTGCATCTCTTAGGTTTTTACCATTGATCATCACGGCTTCGACTCGAATACTCGGCGTGTAGCGGTCGCCAGTGCGAATTTCACTGCTGGTGTATACAAATTTACTATTGGTCGGCAGATCCGACATACCACTAAGGCTCTGGTTACGTTGCACCCAGACGCGGGGCCAAGCATTTTCACACAGCATTAGATTAAGGCCACCAATCGTAATCCTGTTGCCCTGATAACGCAGCTCAGGATCATATTTGCTTTTCACTCTGGCGAGCCCACCGCTCCGGTTATCTGAATGACCGTAGGTGCTCTTGTCCGGACGGATTCTCTTGAGGTTGAAGGTCAAATTGCCCGAGTCCCAATTGCCAATTTTATCCAGAATAGTTGTGGAAAAAAGTTCTGAGTCAACAGAACGTTGGTCATTCTTAGTCCTAAGCACATAATGCTGCTGAACTGTCTTAAAATTATCAGAAGTAAAAGTTGAGATACCTTGAGGCGATGCAAAAAGTGATTGGAATGTTTCAGCCCAATAAACCAGCGCCTCAAGCCATAGGTCAGCTTCCACACCGTCGTCCCCGATTGCTGCCCCCCGTTTACCCGAAAGTTCATTATACTCATTGAGGATAGATAGAATGCTGCGCTGATTCATGTCCAGAGCTGCGACCATATCCTCCGGCCTTGCGTTATAGTCTATGTCAAGATATATATCGTCCTGAGCCACTTGGTCATTACGCTCAACGTCAACGATCAGTGACCAGTTCTTAATCTTAAGATTATCATCTAGCCCGTTATCCTGCCCTGGCGCTTCCTGCAAAGATACGACAGGGGGTTTGACCAGACTCTTGAACAACACTGGAATATTGGCGGGTTGGTTGATCGGAGCCAAAGTGACCTTTCGGGGCTCGAACAGTTTGAACCAGCGGGTGTTATCAGGGTCAATTGTCCCGACATCACCAGATCCAAAATTCACCCGTACATATTCAATGTAGAAAAAGAGCGGACTTTCCACTAGACGGGACGTTCCAGCGTTTGCTACATCGAATTGAATGCACAAGCGTCCACTATCGCCGTTGCGACGTAAGGCTGCAGGCAAGAAGTTACCCTCCTGAATTGCCTGCTCACCATCGCCTCGGCTTTCAGCGCACTGTCTGACAGTGCCATAGAGGAGTATGCTATCTTCTGCGATATCCAGCCTGTCATAGACTAGCGGGACAATCATAATGGTGTCTAGCCCATAATATCGACTTATCCTCCGCTTCAAGCTATTTGACAGGTTATCTCTAAGTACCTCTTTCACTTCAAGTATCTCTGTTGCATCCTCTAAGCTGTCATAGATGGGCGCATGGTTTAACGCTAATATATCCGCCATTGCGGCTCGAGCTCTCGCCAACCGCTCGATCAACCTGACCGTTGCTGTGTTTTCAATGAAAGGGGCAAGTTGGTCGGGAGCATTGTAAAGGTCAATCTCATGCAACAACCCGCCAAATGCCGTGTCCATATCAAAGTTGCTAATGGTGACTTTTTCTAACTGGTCACTGGGCTGAGGTGCTCGTTTTTGCTTGAACCAATCCCAGAAAGATGCGCCAACCTCGGACTGGGCCTGGGTTGCAAGTGGCTCGAATGCAGCATAAGCCGCTATCTCGCCGCTCGTTGGCCGCATTGGAGTAAGTTCAAGCATCTTGGCGTCGAGAATATAGATAAGGGTCTCACCTCGCGCATCCTCGCTATAAGCTGCGACAATCTTCTGGCTCGTGCGATCGCCGAGTTGGGAGGTAAAGGCCTTGACCTGCTCAGCTAGCCGCTCCTCCTTCGAACGTACACTATCTTCCGGTTCATCAGCGAGCGGTAATTGAACACGTTTTTCAAACACCTCGCTCCTCTTGAGATTCGATATTTCAATTTCGTTCAGTAAGCTCTCATGCACATCACGCTTGTCACGAGAGGTAACGAGTTCGGCACTGTAGAGTGCGTAACCTGCGCTTGGAGCATTTCCGGTCAGAGTGAATAAAAGTTCCACACTATCTGTAAAGTTCGTGTTTCCTGAGCATACCGCCTGATAGCACCGTTTGAGGAATCGATAGATTTTCCGACGATCAGATTTAGAAAGACGTTTGGCCTTTCCGCCTATAAAGCCGAGTGTCGAGATCAAGTCATAATGGGTGCCCTTATCACGCACCTGCTGCATGCAACGCATAATGACAGCCGCCCGGTTGGCTAAATTCTCCTGCACCTCATCAACTGACAGACTCAGGGAGGTCTGATCTTTTGGTGCGTTTAATTGGTTGCCATCAAAGGAAAGCTTATAAACCAGCTTCTTATTCACCACGTCATGCGAGGACTTCATGCCTGCCAAAGCTCCGGGGGCAATTAGCGGGTCATAATAACGTGCTTTCAATGTCACAGTTTTTTCACCGCCTGGAGCGTTATACCCCATGATGTCACGGAACTGGGTTTTCACCCTCATGTCAGTACCAATTGCTCCATATATGAAATGGTGGTCGGCGTCGCCGAAGAGCTCGCGACTGCGAGCGTAACTCGACTTAACGTGTCGCGCGGCCGAAACCGACCAGGAATAAACCCAGTCGTGCACTTGGCCATTAGGCTCAGCGTCATCATCAAGAATGGGAGTAACAGGTAGGTCCCGCTCTGCCGGATTCGCCTTGTAATGCTCGCTGTCTTCAATGGACACGACTAGCAAATTATAACGCGCAGAGAGATTCACCTCCTCTACACCGGCGTTTTGAAGGAATTGCTCAGCAGCATTGCTATACAGGAAGCGTTCAAAAGAGGCTGGATTTCTCATAACATCCAGTGCACCGATATCCTCAAGGCGCTCGCGCAAGGCCTCTGCACGTGAGACACGTAGGCTAGGTTCGTAGAGCGATTGGAACAGGTTTTCGGGGTTCGGCCGCTTGACCTCCAGTTCCAGCACTCCGGGGGTTCCAAGGGCAACAATCTTCTCACCCACTTCACGCAGCATCAGTGGTGCCTCGACAGAAGTATTCCCCGTTGACACATCCGCGACGAGCGCTTGGACGTAAAGCGGTAAGGGGCTCTCTTGGCGTGTTTCCGACATCATGAGCATGACCGTGAGTTCCCTCGTATCGGGCTCTTTATAGCCTTTTAGATATAACATATAACCACCACTGTTGGTTTCAGCAGCATCCGCGAGAATGGAAAAGGCTGCTTGACGCTCTCGCTGTTGGAAGCCTGCCCGAACCGGTATGGTAGGCTGCTCAAGCATGTTTATAGTGATCTTGGTCGGGTTAGGATCTCTGGACAAGTTGGTTCGCAAAATGAAAGACTGACTCAGGTCAAATGGGATCTCCTCAAAGGCTTCCTTGCTATTACCCGCACTCCGCAGGAAGTTAAAGCTCATCTCCGCTTTGCCGAAATCAATATTTTCTAGCATCATCAGACCCAGCGTGCGCCGACTGTCCTCAGGCATTCGGTCGATTTGATATAGGTCTGACGCACCTTCAACGGGCACAAGAGGAACTCTGACCAAGACAACCTGCTTGAAGGGTATGGCGGTAATGCCCGAAGCCTTTTTGTGTTCTCCTTGTCGATACTCGTCTAGCCGGTAAGAGGCACCTGTTTTCAAAGTCTCGGGTAAAATTTGCAGGCTAAGTTCATCGCCTTGCCGGAGGTTAACCAGCATATGTTTGGTAAGTGGTAAGCCCTCGTATGGTCCCTTAAGGAAGGGGGATTTGTGTCCGGCTGTTACTCGGCCGAAATTGATAGGGACATTGCGTAGATCCCGTATTGCATCTGCGGCGTTCGCGTCAGTATCGAAAATGACTCGCGACTGGTCGAAGAACAGGATAAGACCTTTCGGCAACGCATCAGGATCAATCTCAATCTCAATGGATCGTGCAGAAGGCAGAGGCAAAGTAGGCTGTGCCGGATCGGCAAAATCCACGCCATCAAGATCCATCGCGTCTGTTGGAACCCTGTTACCAGAGAAAAATTGTCGGTTTACGCGCATCGAAACCTCTGAGCCCAATTTCAGCATCTGGTGTTTTAGGTCTACGGGAGTCATTCCTCCTGACATATCAAGATCTGGCAGTTTCTCGCTTAGAAGCGCCCAAACGGAGCGCAAAATGGACTCAAGATACTCTTCTAGCAGGTAATCTTCCAGAAGTTGTGACGTTTCAAAATCCAGAACCGGGAGTGCGCCAACTGTTTCGTCGTCCTCTCGGACCTGAATACGGCGGCCATCAAATAGTTTGTCTAGGCGTTTGACAAAGTCGCCTGGAACCAACCGATTGGCGAAATCATTAATTGGCGTTTCCGCATCATCTGCTTCGATACGATATGCCGTCATGTTGTGAGGTGTAAAGAAGACAGTTGCGCCCCGCGGTTCTTGTTCAAATTCGTCGGGCAAGTCATCAGGACCGAGATAGTCAAAACGAAAAGCGGTATTAAGGTGTACTTTGACTCGGACGGCCGACCATTCGCCGCGGTCATCGCGCAGCCTGAGGGCCGCTACCGCTTCGGCACAGTCCCTGACTTTTGCTTTGCTAACTTTGCCCGCAGACAGATGGTCGCTGCCATCAGACAAAAGTTCACTTATCTTCAGTGCGTTGAAAGACCAGTCAATCACGAAGCCAAGAAGATCCTTGAAGTGTCCCGTGTCTGGGCCATTCGATTCCATCGTTTCACGGTAAGGAAGGTTTAGGACTGGCACGGCGACAACATCGCCATCATCGTTGCGAGCATAATCAAACAGTGGCAGCACTTCGATTAGTTTCTGGGGGCAATCTGGTGGGCTCTGATCAAGGTGGAACATCACCGGCATCGCAGGAGTTAGATCTTCAAATTCGAGCTCATTTAGTGTGTGTAGGCCTTGAATGCCGCCTGCTGTGACGAAATATTTATCATAGGGAACATTGGTGTTCGGGCGAGCCAACACGTAGGTTTTGCGGAATTCCTGTTTAAAGCGCAGTTGAATCGCGACCTCAATTTTTCTGCCGAATACTTTTATACGGAACAGAACCCAGCGGATCGAGACTGAGATTAAGGCTCGTGCATAAGCTGTGGTACCTCTGAGCGTCTCGAAGGACACGCCGTAACCGATCAGTGCCCGCGCATTAGTGCTAAAGCGGGTAACCGCAAAATCGATAACCCCCCAGATTTCCGCAAGGATTCCGACCTCTGCCCAGTATTTGTGATAGTGGCTCGGCAGAGCCACGCGTATAGCTTCAATTGTATTCGGGTTGACGTTTGCACTTTTGAGTTCGATCGTGCTGAACTTGCCCCAAGTACCTGAGAGGATCCCATAGACACTGACGTGCACGCCGCCGCGAAACATCGGCCATTCGTCAAGGCTACGGCCAATACCGAACTTGCCCGAAAGCGTTATGCTTGTGACCGGTGTATAAACTGGCAGAGCGGTACTTGCCCCACTGATTTGCTTACGCAGCAAAGGCACATCCCGAAACGCTGAACCACTGATTTTGCCATAGGCAACGCCGGCGCTTCCGGTGAAAATGCCGAATTCCGCGGCTCCCGCGTTCGAATAGTCAGTAAGATCAGAAAGATTAAGGCCTATATTGATCAGATAGCCGCCATGGGTATCCATCTTCATCACCACCCACGGAAGTTGGATCGTAACGGCTCCAACACTGAAGCGCCTAATCTTTTCGGCAAACTTCAGCGTGGCAGTGTAGACACCTAGCCGGGGTGTCATTTGCTGGTACAGAATA
Source organism: Vibrio sp. PNB23_22_6 (assembly GCF_052877535.1). Lineage (NCBI taxonomy): Bacteria > Pseudomonadati > Pseudomonadota > Gammaproteobacteria > Vibrionales > Vibrionaceae > Vibrio > Vibrio sp. PNB23_22_6. The sequence goes on from NZ_JBNFXP010000001.1 coordinate 265,696, forward strand.
GATAGACTGAGCAGATTTTTGACGCGGCCCTCACCGCCATACAACCCCGGGGGATTGTAGACTGAATAGGCCTCTACAATGCCGTCAGCAAAGGTGGCCCCTGCACCAATAAACCACTCATAGTCTGGGTTGTAAGTAAGGTAGCCGTCTATTTCCCTGCGGTATGCGCGTGATTTCTCTTCCCACTTTTTCTCATCATCGCCTAGGTCTAGGGTAATGACTTTCTCGATATTCGAAATTACTTGTTCGGCTGAGTCCACAGGCCCATCATATTTGTAGTTTTGTGAGACAAACAGGCTCAATTTGTCGAGAAAGGCGACTTTCTCTGCGGAAAAGCCAGCGAGCCACCCCATGGATTCATAATAGGACCGATTTCCCCCCCCGTCATCGACTTGGTTAGGTGCTGGAGTCAACAAGATGCCAGACTTAACATTCTCTGGCGGCAGTTTGAAACCATTGATGTCCATTCTGAAATCGGTGAGTGCGATGAAGCGATTGTTGCCGTCATCGCCTTCAAACATATCAAAATAGCCCGCAGTGAAGGTGACTGGGCCCAAAGACATGTCAAGTCGACGTCCACCGTTATCCGGGAAACGCAGGCCAACTGCAAAGCCGGGCACGTCGCCGGGATTCCAGCCCACAAGCAGCTCCGCCACGAGAGAGGCGTCAAACCCAATCAGGCGTCCCAGGCTTCCAAGATCTAGCCTGAACTGTAAGCCGAACTTGATCTTGTCTCCCTTATTACCGCCAAAATTAGAATAGCCAATTTCAGGAAGACTTAGCCCTTTAAAGAGGTGAAACTTTTCGAATTTGAGCGGGAAATTTGCTAACAGTCCGCTAGACCTTAGTTTCGGGAAGCTTGCATCGATCACAATGCCATCGAAATTCAAGTCATTGGGCCAGAATTTGGAGGAATCAACCGCAGTCCATGAGCTACCAACTTTCTTGAAAAGCCCTGAGAAATCCAGAGACAGTCCGTTCATATTGATTGACTCAAAGTTGATAATATCTGAGATACCGGGGAGGCTGAGCTTTTTGAATTTGGCATCCGCATCGATGATGATCTTGCTCGAAACCCTACGTTTTCCGCCGCTCAGACTTTCGCTTTTGAGTGTTCTGAACTCCAGATAGTTGATCGTAAGCTCTTTGAAAAACTTTCCGTCATTCTCATCTTCAGTGCGCTTAATAAGGTGGATTGGACGATCATGTATAAAGCTGTATTGGTTGATCTTTTTACCAGTTGGTGTGGTCAGGGATCCATAGCGTCCCCGGATCCACAGAGTTTTGTCACCCGTCGTGGGCTGACTTTGTGGTACAGCTCCTCCATTCCTAAGGGTCGATTCTTCGCCGAACCATTTGGCAAGCTTTACTTTGAGGAGGCAGTCAAACCCCTTAACTTCCGAGTTACCAAATAGCACTTTTAGCTCATGTACTTTAAAAGAGAAGTCATGCTCCGGTGGACTATCATCATTGTAATCCACAAGACCGAAGAAGCTACTGGGCCTCATTAAGGGTTGGCCGTTTGCCTGTTCAATCTTATTTTGGTTAAAGCCAATATGATGTGCACGGAAGCGGTCCAATTTCATGCCTGACGCCAGACCAGCAAGACCCTCGGGCATATTATCCAAATCGACTTGTGGATAGATCAACAAAGTTCCGACCCAATTTGGAGCGTCAATAATGCGACGAATGAAGCGATAATAATCCACCTTGTCCAGGACACCATTGCGGGTGGATGGCGTTGCGCTCTCGTCAATTTCACGAATCCATTTACTGATTGTCGCTTCTGTAGATTTAACTTTGTCTGAAGGGAAGCGGTTTTCCTGACTATAGTTATCCCATGTTTCCCTGTTGTTGAGGAGATTACGCAAGGTCCCTTTTTTATATTTCACGATTAGGATTGGTTCCCGCGCTGCATCAACAGTGAGGGAAGAAGCTGATGCTACACCGCTCGCCAGATCGAGTGAGAAGCCCCAATCGGATATTTGGATCGCCTCATTCAGGTCAAACAATTCGGGCTCGATTATCCCGCTTGATATGTCGGCATATTTCGCGGGGACGACGAGAAAGAATTGGTTCTGACGCATCAAGTTACGGAATCCTGGCTCCTTGAACTTAATCGAGAAATTCTTTTCTTCCTGTCTAACATTGATACTTTTGGCGAGAACCATTTCCTCCCCACTAGGTTTCCTGTTCAGTTCGAAGCCTTGTGGTGTTACAGAGATGCCTTGGGCACCACGTAAACGTGCGATATGTTTTGTTTCTTTAGTGCGCTGCTGTAAGCGATAGCGTGCGAGTGTCTCATTCTGCAATACCAAAGGGTCTTCGATCCTAGGGGACTTAGAGGTACCCCGGAGCACGATTTGGGATCGTGTATCCGTATCCGCGCCGTTTACAAACATCATTTTGCGCGCAGCAAACGCGATCTCGTACTCATTATCCAATTGATAGTCGAGCACTTTAGAGGTGCTGGCTATCGAAAGATTCTGGTCGAAAGTGAATTGCACCATCTCATCGGCTTGAGAGGAGACCCGCCAATTTTGTTCGGTGGCGGCCCGATGCTGGCTGATTAACTGCCCATTTGAGGAAATCGGCACGACATGCGCCCAAATGGTCGGTACTGAAGCTGTGAGCAGTGCACCAGTTTTGAAGTTCTCGATTTCTTCGGGGTCAAGCTCAAGGTCCTCACTGAAATCAAGGACCGAGCGACGCATAAAAGCGGGCTGCTCATTCGCCGAGGCGGTGGACACAGTGCCATCATCCGTCGCCTCACCAAGAAAATGAAGCGCAGCCGCTGGCGCCCCTTTCTCTTCAATATTGACAACATCGGTGTTCGATATGCCAAGTTTGATGCGCCGTTCCTGCACGGGTACACTTTTTATAACACCCTCAATCACGGGCGCGATCGGGAACACGCCTTCCGGCATCATAACGCTGCCAATGCCATAAACACCCGATGAAGGTACGACCACATCCAGATTTCGGCGGTCATGGAAAAGTTGCTCAGGAGCCCTGACAAAGCGCAAGGATTGACCAGGTTTCCCGACCTGAAGATGGATACTATTCCCAAGCGTGTCATGCTGGTTGACCGGCAAATCGATGTGCGACTTCTCTGAGCCGACTGCTTTAATCAAGTCAATCCTCGAGCGTTTCTGAATCTCACGACTGGAAGCACATAGCTCCCATGAAACATCGTCGTACGGAAACAGATCCAGCTCGCCGCAGACAATAAAACCAAGGCGCGATTTTTCATTTTGTAGAGCCTGAACTTTATCCCGAACGAATATCTGGAACAAGTCGCGGCGTGACCGGAGGCCAAATATGTCAGAGCCGGAATTACCATCCACAAAATCGCCACGAAAAAGGGCCTGGGAAAATTTACTGTCTGCAAACAGTTCAACTTTGGTAATCCCTTCAAAGCGAAACACACCTCGACGAAGATCAAGAGAGAAATCAATGGACTTCGAACGTCTCTCACTGTTACGGTAGACCACATGCTGTTCGGCAAGTCTAATCATAACTCCCTTGAAGACCAGACTTGGCTCTGGTGACGCTGTGACGGTGATAAGACTGTCGCGATATGTATTTATCCGGCAAGTCGCAAGATGATTTATGATGGTACTGTCGGCAGTCTGCTTCCAGTCCGCGCTTCTCATCAGCCAGAGCGCGGGGACTTTATTCCACAACAGAAAGGCATATCTACCGCTTTCACGATTCACATGGCTAAAGGCAGCATCTATTTCACGTGCAAGGGTTTCGCTGTCTTTGTCGATTTTGAGAAGCTGAAGGAAGAAACTCTTATCTCCCGTACTTGCCGATTGCTGCAATGCTGCTCTAAGGCCTGAAATCCGGTCTTCCTCTGGATCAACTGCAGGAACATAAACCGTGAGGAGGTTCGGGTCTTGGGGGCGTTCGGTTTCCAGAACAAAACCACGCGAAGAGGCAAAACGAGTTAACGCGACCATGACAATTCATCTCCCGGAGCTAGTGGAAAAGCGAGTCCTTCAAGAGACTGAACTCCATGCATTTGGATTTCTACCAAGCTTCCCGCCCGGCGACGTTTTAAAGAAAATTCAGAGAGTGCGCGCTCTATGAGTACAGACTCATTGTACGGTGGGGGCTGAGTTGTTCCAGTCTCAGCGGAGCGAGCCTGCATGACTTCTTCAGAAAGCCTGAACTTTTCGTCAAGGATGCTGAGTAGGGAAACGCCTGTGCGGATCCAACGGAGCTCGCCGTTCAAATAAATTGGAATCTGTGTGAAGGGACGGATATTGGACGGAATGACTAGATCATGAAAAAAGTCTTCCGCATCGCCCTCAGGTGTTTCCGTCTGAACATCCAACCATCCTTGTACGAGTTCCTTAACGCATATATAAAAATCTGAATGCCTTGTACCTTCGGTTATGCAGGCAAATTTTTCGTCAGGACCTTTGCTAGACTCAAAGGCATAGTGCTGCTGCACAAAATCTCTGAGAGCCACATTCTTAAACAGTAGCAGGATGTTGCCTCTTCTCACGGTGTTAGATGAACGCTTATTAATATTCAGGTCTTCAGTATCATGAATGAGAATTGTCCGTTTGTAATTCGATGTGAAAAGTAGGCCAAAAGGAAAGCTTGATTCAGAGTTGTTTACAACCCGATCAAGCGGCGCCCAATAATCAAGCCCTCTAGTGATACCGCTTGGAGCGACAGGCTTAACATAGATTTCGCCGTTGTCTGGTCTATTTTTCCAACCTTCTCCAAGCGGTGTAATTGGGTCAAGGCCAGCTAAGATTTCACTACTCCCTTCTTCTCCACTAGCATTTATAGGAAGTACCACACTAAGCCACTTCATGCAGGACAATGCACCGGGCACCAAAGCGCTAATCCTATCACCACCGGTAACTCCCACACCGTAGTTCCGGCTATAGCTTTGAACACAAATTCTTTTCCCAGGGTCTAGGCGCTCAATATTGTGGGGGATGACATTATCACCGAGCCGCCGCTGATAAACTCCAAGCTCATCGGTCATGATCCTGCGCCGAGTTTGTACCAATGTGCCAAGGCGGCGTTTCATCTGTCGAAGGTCTGCGAGCGGGATACTTGCCTTCTGCACCCTGTCCCATTTTCGGCCGTCAGACTCCTTTAGCATGCTCTCGATCTCACGGATTGCATAATCTTCAAAGCAGGTGGCGCCTACCTCTTCATTGCAGTCGCATTTCTTAAGCCAATCGATGGCCTGCTTTTTGTGATCATTTTTTCCACTGATGGCACTTGGAGTGAGAAAGCTAGCCTGGATATGATAGAGGCCTGTTTCACGTTTTTTGATGCTGATCTCGGATTTGTTAAAGCACTGGGCAATCCCTTTCTTGGCTTTATAATCCTCCTGCATAGATTGGGGCCAAAACCGAGTTGAACCATCTTCAGAGCCCGTTAAAACTCTCACATCACCAAAATCAACGCCAACGCTACTAGCGTCAAAGACATCAGCGTCCATCGTGGTACCGACCAAACCGTCGATCACAACCTCATGCCGAACGACGCGGCTATCACTGAAACCGCATCCAGAGAGAGCCAGTAATGAGAAAGTCCAAATATATGTAGCCCAAGCGTGACGTAACGACGAGGTTTTACGTCCAAGCCTAGATTCAATGAGCATTCCGTTTCCTCAATGAGTGCAGATGTAAATGTAGGAACTCAGTACTTGCATATAACGTGACTCTTAAGTTACCGACCTTACGACGGTACTAACTTTGTTTGGCACGAAATCTGAGTTAAATATGACACCTATTACTTATAGTTCAAATTTTATTAGAATAAAAAATTGTCAAGGAAAAAATGAGGTAATTTGGGAGAATAACTGTTCATCTGATATTTGAGGCTACTGTTCGGAACCTAATATTTTAGGCGCATTACATGGCGTTCAATCCTGCTTGACACTTACAGTGTCTATTAGCTCTGTAATTGATATTGGGTAGTTTACTTCGCTTGATTCTACAGTTTATTATCGGATAGAAAATGTACCGAAGACTTTAGTAAGATTTACCGGCCCCAAAGTTCACTGCCACGCTTTGGGCGGATAGGCGACACCCGTTGCCGAGTGCCGCCCTCCTGAGAACCCAGCGTGCAACTTTCACTGCACTGGGCTCAAGCCTCCACAAAGGCGTACTACTTTACCCACCTGCCATTGAGGCAGATTTTACAATACATACTTGACGCTTTAATACATGCAGTTCAGTGGCTTCTCTGTTAAAAGATTCACCTTGAATGCAGTAAGAAGACGCACTAACTTCTAAAGAAGTCATCATATGCTTTTCTTCTTAAATAAAGTTCTTCAAATTTTCTTGCAACGGGAGACCAACTGGAAGTGGGCTCACTTTCGTGCCAAACATGAGTCTGTATCTGCATCATTACAATGCAGCATTCGCTTTCTCCAGTATCCTCTACCTGCATAACTATCGGCTATCTTCACAGAAAGCTTTCCAATAAGGAGCGATACAGGCTTACCGTGTTCCGTATGTCGCGTAATGTCAGGTTAGATGCCCGCTCTAGTGCGGAGAGCTTAATGACCACGAAAGAGCACTGCCCAACTTCTTTCCCGCTCTCATTGCCTTTTGGCCACAGCGTATTAACCACTTCCGCTGCTTCTCATGTGACGCACCTTAGATGGATCCACATACGTTCATCATACTGACTCCCTAGCACTAACCCGACTTGTGGTTGTTAGGAGGAAGCTCCTCTCACGATTGACTTCCCGCCCAGTTGTTACTGGACTTCGTTACATTGTCTGGCTCGCTACTTTATTCAGAGCCATAGGGTCATCTGGTGATACAGATGGTTCAAGCTTTTCGTGGTGAACAACGCTTCATACGACTTCACGTCGCACGGGCAGCTTTGAGCTACGCTGCCCTATCAATACTGTTTCGCTAATGGTTTACTTAACGTTCAGATAGCACTTCTTTAAAAGCAAACATTCCATTTAATGCTGAAACAGTTGCGATCTCTCTTGACGTGTTCTGATGAAGATCATCTGCATATGATGATGCTCATCCCACCCAAGTACAGTGTTTCAGACATCATGGGTAAACTAAAAAGCCAATCGTCGCACCACATGCGAAAAGCCTTCAGTTGGCTAGGTAAGGTTTACTGGAAAGAGAGCATTGTCTGGTCGCCAGGTTACTTTGTCAGTAGCGTAGGTGTGAATGAACAAGTCATAGCGAATTACGTAAGACATCAGGGCGAAAAGGATTCTGGTGAACTCCGCATGGAGTTGTAACAGTAAGTACCTCGTGCATGAACGGGGGTATCTACATTTTGACGCTGCGCGGCGCAAGGGTCTCAGTTCTATACCATCATTGTCGCGATAGCGAATAACCCCAAGCTGGATGAGAGTAGTTGGCTTTAAGCGGCGACGATGCAAGCGGTGAAAGAACTCATCATTATTGGTTCAGAAAAGGGGTTTCAAGAAACGATTGTCCATTGTCTTCGACAGTGGAAAGACAGGCCTACCTCACAAAATTAATAGAACAATCGAGTGAGGTAGAAGCTGACATTGGGTGAGTCTAGTAAGGATTTGTACATGTACATCGAGTACAAAAAAGACGCTATTTACAATAAAACAAGTCATGTACATGTACATAAATTTGAAAAAAACCTCTAGAACCCACTCTAACCTGCTGTTTTAATTAGAAAACACAAAGATCAACCAACCATGTACAAGATATACTTCGTAGATAAGTTAAATATGATGTACACGTATGCGTATTTATTACCTGGTTAGGCTCCTATCCCTCTCAGATTTAAAAATTAAGGGGGTTCTGTGTATACCATTAAACATAATCGCTATTTACCATAAAATAGCTAATATGGATCTATCAATCTGCGATTGCTTGCTCTGCTATTAGCTTTTATCAGTTGTTGTGGTTGTCATCATTGTTTGATCGACTTGTTCTGGGTTTAGTGACCGGCATAAAAAAACGCTCACTATGAGCGCTTTTTTCAATTCTGTTGGTTAATGTAATTCAGCCGCCAGCTAACTTAACCGTCATGCCTTTCTTTTCAAGATGAGCTTTGATCTTATCTCGAGCGTCACCTTGGATTTCGATGTTGCCATCTTTCACTGCGCCACCGCAGCCACAAACTTTCTTAAGTTCTGCTGCAAGTAACTTTAAAGGAGCATCATCCAGATCCAAGCCTGATACAATGCAAACGCCTTTGCCTTTACGGCCTTTAGTTTGGCGTTGAATTCGAACAATGCCGTCGCCCTTAGGACGCTCGACTTTATCTTCTTCTGGTTTGATTCGACCAGTTTCTGTTGAATATACGAGAGTCATACTTCTATTTCTTTAGTTGTTGAGCTTGCATTGCTTTTTGCTTTGCAACCAAATAAGCCTCAATATGGCGTTGAATCGCGGTTTTACCACCTTTAATCAACTTGCCATTGAACATACAGTACCAAGCATTGGGTTCTCCTGTATCATTCTTTATTGTATAGCCGTTAAATACATCAGTTTGTGTGTTGCCATTACTTTGCAGGCGCTGACCAAGAGTCGAAAACTCTTTGGGGTCAATAATTGATGCCGTGTCACACCACCAATCAATGCTTTTTTTTACCGCCGTTAAACTACCTTGTAAAACGTGGTTTTTGATTTTGACTTTCCAAATGCTGCCATCAGGGCCTCCAGATTGGAGAGTAAAACCTCTGTAGTTTGAAATTGCCATGACACTGAATTGTCTTTTCTATTTGTTTATCCAATCATAATAACAACTGAACAATATCTAAATAATAACGAATATTTGTTCGGTAGAATAAAGTTCTGTTGCTATTATTTTTAACACAAAACGTATGACGGTAACGTTAGCTAGATTGCACTATTGATACAATCTTCTAAGAATTCATGGAACTTATGGCCATTATTTTGCAGCATTTTGGGGAACATAGAGATCGGCGTCATCCCTGGGAAGGTGTTGACTTCATTAAGGAAAATTTCACCTTCTTCGGTTAAGAAGAAATCAATACGTGATAAATGACGTAAATTCATTTGTTTAAATACCGTCTCCGATGCCTTGCGAATGTTTTCGATCTGTTCGTCGGTTAAGTTTTTCGCTTCCACTTCGGTTAATGAATGGCTAGTACTGCTGTACTTCTCATCATAGGAGTAGAATGCACCATCAGGGGCAATAACCTCTCCCGGTTTGGTAATATTCAATTGGCCATTCATTTCATAAGCTGCGATTTCTAATTCTCGCGGCTTAACTGACTTTTCAACCAGTACTTGATCGGAATATCCAAACGCATCATTCACCGCTTGAGACACTGCCTCTCTTTGGGTGACGCTGTAACAACCAACGGATGACCCTTGTCGTGCCGCTTTGACAAATACTTTACCCCATTTATCAAATGCTTGTAGCGCTTGCTCGTGCGCTGCTTCGTCATTACGAGTAAGGAATAAGTAAGGCGTATTTGCAATGCCGATCGCGTCATACCAAAGCTTCGACGTGATTTTATTGAAACTGTTGCTGCTTGCTTCAGGCCCACACCCTAGGTAAGGAATGCCTGCAATTTCAAACATGGATTGAATATCGCCTGTTTCACCAGGGAAGCCATGGATGCAAGGTACAATGAAGTCGACACTTAGGCTTGTATCATTGGAGCACAGTTGTTTGGTATTGAGGTCTAGATATACCAATTCATCTTGGTTGGTAACCCAACCTTCCGTTTTGATTTCTACGCGTGTGACTTTTACGTTTTCAATTAAATTTAACTGCTGCTCAACAAAGTTCGCAGATAATAGTGAAATCTCATGCTCAGATGAGCCGCCGCCGCATAGTAAGAGAATATTTTTAGTCATGAATCAATCTTTCCGTGATCTACAAAAGATACTATCCAATATGATAAACCTTTAAGTAGTTACGTACAGTTATTTTACTGTGAGGAATACTGTTCGAGCAGGATTTGAGCAAAGTAAAAAGGGAGCGATTTGCTCCCTTGTTATACTCAAGTAACCGCGAGATGCTTGGGTGTATTAGTTCAATTTGTTTAGTGTTGGATAAGCCGAATTTTTAATGGAATCGATGCTCTTAACAAAAGGTTTTAGCTGTTTAAACTGGGCTGGTAGTGTCGAAATTGCCTGTTTTGCTTCAGCACTGGTGGCGTAATCACCATAAAGTACCGAGAACCACTTGGTTCCATTTACCACTTTGTAGTTTTCCCAAATTGGTTGTTTACCTTGTGGCAGTTTACTTGCCAATTGGTCCACTTTCGCTTGCCTACCTACAGCACCAACTTGAATTGTATATCCAAAGCGTTGAACTGCCGCTTGTTGTTCGTTCGGTGGAATGATCTTAACCGGCTTTGCCTGCTCTTGAGGGCTAAGCTTTACGACCTTTTTCTCTTCAGGTTTCGCTGTTATTTTATCGACAGTTGGCTCAACGTCTTGTTCTACTACAGCGTTTTCAGATGACATTACTGGTTTAGCTATTGTCTGAGATTGGTAATCTTCTCGGTAGGATTCTGAAGTAACTTCTGTAATATAGGTTTCAGATGCACAAGCAGAAAGTAGTGTTGCCAAACCAATGATTGCGATTTTTTTCATGAAGTAACAAACGCTCTGAATAAATATGACGTCGAATCATGCCGATAGCAGTCTACTTTATCAAGCACCAAACACAATAATCTGCAATTTTGATGTGATGAGTAACACAATCTCTACCAGCCTGGTTTAGATTTGCGCAAATGTAAGGTCGAACCACATTTAAAGCGTAACTTATTCGTTTATGCTGAAAAGATGATATGTCATCAGTCACCGCGAAGGAATCGCCATGAACAAATTACAAAAACTCTTTAAACCGAATTCTGTTGCAGTGATTGGCGCTTCCCCAAAGGAGCTACGTGCTGGGCAAATTGTCATGCGTAATCTGTTGCAAAGTGGATTTGCTGGTGCGATTATGCCAGTCACACCAAAGTATAAATCCGTTTCTGGTGTTATCGCCTATCCAGATGTAGCCTCCCTTCCCTACACCCCTGATATTGCAATCCTCTGTACTAACGTGTTACGCAATAAGCAGCTTTTGAAAGAGCTCGACGAGCGCGGTACTGAGTTCGCTATTGTTATCTCTGACGATATCGAACACCTCGATATGACAGGTTTGCGCATTCGAGTTCTTGGCCCAAACAGCTTGGGCATCATTTTGCCATGGCATCGGTTTAATTGTTCGTTCTCGCCTGTTGCTGCTAAACCAGGAAAAATCGCTTTTATTTCTCAATCTTCTGCGGTGTGTACAACCGTTCTTGACTGGGCAAATGATAAGAATATTGGCTTTTCAGCATTTATTTCTATCGGCGAAGGCCAAGACATCGAGTTTGCTGAGTTACTCGATTATTTAAGTATGGATGCCAATACGGAAGCCATTTTGCTCTATGTTGAGACCATTCGAGATGCTCGTCGTTTTATGTCTGCAGCACGAGCCGCCTCGCGTAACCGACGCATTCTGGTATTAAAGGCCGGACATTCTCCACAAGCTCACGCCCTTGGTCTCCAAGGTGCCGATACTTTGGATATCATCTATGACTCAGCGATTAGAAGAACGGGAATGCTGAGAGTAAGCAATACCCACGAGCTGTTTGCCGCTGTAGAGACGCTCACACACTCGGTTCCACTTCGTGGAGAGCGTCTAGCGATCATCACAAATGGAGGCGGCCCTGCAGTTATGGCCGTCGATACACTTTTTGAGCGAGGAGGGAAACTAGCAACATTAGATGACGCAACAGTAGATCAAATAAAATCGGCTCTTCCAGAGAAGTGGCGTGGTGTTAATCCTATCGACCTCTCTGGAGATGCGACCAAAGCCCGCTACATAGAAACGATTACCGCACTAATGAACAACGACTGTGCAGACGCCATTTTGATCATGCATAGCCCTTCCGCCGTTTCTGATGCAACTGAGACCGCAAAAGCAGTAATTGAAGCGATTAAAGCTCATCCAAGACACCGGCACTTCAATATATTGACCAATTGGTCAGGAGAACAAACCTCACGAGAAGCGCGGTTGGCCTTTACTCATGCTGGCATTCCGACATATCGAACGCCTGAAAGTGCAGTGGTCGCTTATATGCACCTTGTGGAATATCGAAGAAACCAAAAGCAGCTGATGCAAACGCCAACGACGGCAGAACCGTTGCACTCCGGCAGTGTCGATTTAGCAAGACAGTGGGTAGAAGAACAATTACTGGATAAAAACACAGTATCGTTAGACACTCATCAAAATAGTCCTTTATTTGAGCAATTTGGCTTTAACATATTACCGACGTGGATTGCTTCTGAGGTATCTGAAGCTGTTCACATGGCGGAGAACATTGGCTACCCAGTCGCGGTAAAATTACGCTCACCTGATATTCCGCACAAGTCAGATGTGCATGGCGTGGCATTGAACTTACGTAATAGCCAAGAGGTGTCGAGTGCAGCACAAGCGATATTGGATACTGCAAAACTTAGCTATCCGTTAGCTAACGTACAAGGCTTACTGGTTCAAGGGATGGCAAAGCTTGGCAGCTCGGAAGAGCTGAGGGTTAGTATTAAAGTCGATAAGGTGTTTGGCCCCGTTATTTTACTTGGGCAAGGCGGTTCGGATTGGAATATTACCCAGGACGCGGTTGCAGCATTACCGCCACTCAATATGGCGCTTGCGCGTTACTTAATCGTTATTGCCTTAAAGTCCGGTAAAATTCGGCTGCAGAAGCACAAAGATACGCTTGATATTACCGCGCTTTCAAAGTTTCTCGTGCGGTTTTCTCAAATGGCGGTTGAACTACCTGAAATACAATCGCTGGATATTCATCCAGTACTTGTTTCTGGTAGTGAGCTTACCATCATCGATGCCGATGTTACGCTATCAAAATATGAGGGGGATGCTCAACAAAGGCTAGCCATTCGTCCATTCCCTGCTGAATTCGTTGAAACAGTGACTTTGCGTGATGGTCAACCTATCCTATTGCGTCCTATTCTGCCCGAAGACGAACCAACCCATGCGCAGTTTATCAACAGCGTGTCGAAAGAAGATCTATACAACCGCTTTTTCTCTGATGTTGGGGAATTTAATCACGAAGCTTTAGCAAATTTAACTCAAATTGATTACGACCGAGAAATGGCATTTGTTGCAGTGGCATTTGATGAGAGCGGGCCTTTGATTATTGGCGTTGCCCGAGCCCTGATTACACCAGATAACAGTGATGCTGAATTTGCAATCTTGGTTCGATCTGACTTAAAAGGAAAAGGCCTTGGCAAACTGCTTATGCAAAAAATCATCAGCTATTGCAAGATCAAAGGGACTAAGCAAATGTCAGGAATGACAATGCCAACCAACCGAGGAATGTTATCACTGGCACAAAGCTTAGGTTTTGAACTTGATGTTCAGTTTGGTGATGGTACCGCTGATATGGTTCTTACCCTCAACTAAGCGGATTTTACAAAGGATGCGGCTCGGCATCCTTTATTTCTTTTACCACTCAACATGTGACATTGTCACTTTAATTTCCAATTCTTTTTCAAATATTGTACGCACCATGACTTCGCCTCCCCCATGGTGTTCCTCCGCCATGCCAAAATGATGTCCATCGAATGATCTTCAGAGCCCTCTATGCGCTTTAATGCACCTGAATCAATCAAGGGCTGTGAAACTTGACAAGGTACAGTACCGATGCCTAATCCTGAAGTCAGTGCCTCTACCTTAGCTGGGAAGTTAGTAACTGTGAGTCGTGGCTGTTTTTGAGTGATATTTATTGAAAGCGCAGGTTGCTCTCTCGCAGTATCTGCTATGGCGATAATCCGATACTTTTCTCGTGCGTCTGCATTGAATGGACCATTGCGCTTATGTACATAATGATCACTTGCTGCTACCCACTCCATTGTCATTTTGCCAATTTTCTCAGCTTTCACATCGTGAGGGAGTGAGTCGAGCGTAGGACAAATGAGTAAGTCCGCTCGACCAGTATTCAATGACTCCCAACTGCCTGCAAGGATCTCTTCTTGTAACCTTATTCGTGTGGTACTGACCTCTGCTAGCGCATTCACCATAGGAAAGAAGTTTGCAATTGGAATGATACCGTCGAAAGCGATGGTAATGTCCAGTTCCCATCCATTCGCAAGCAATGTCGCATCACCGACCAACTTTTCGCTGGCCTGTAAGATTGCCCTACCTCGCTCAAGAATCAACTGGCCTACTTGTGTAAAATGCGCCTTATGACCAGAGCGATCAAATATCATGATGTCAAGGTCTTGCTCAAGTTTTTGAATTTGATAACTGAGTGATGATGGTGCTCGATCTAGCTCATTCGCCGCAGCAGCAAAACTGCCTCTTCGGTCAATTGCATCAAGTATATGAAGTGCTTCTAAAGTGATGGGGCTTTGCATATTGGTTCACTCCGTGACTTAGTATCCGTCACAGTATAAAGACTCTAGTTTCATGATGTAACGGTGCAATTTAGGCCGTTTTTTAGGCATAGGTACGTATCTTTTGCGCTACAAAACAAAAAAGCCAGCTTAATGCTGACTTTTAACAAAAGTTTTCATTTCAAAAATGTTAAGAAAAGAATGAAAAATGAAAACTTACTGTTTTGCCATCTCTTTTTTCACCATTACTGCCGCAGCAACGATAAAAGCGATGATTAGACCAAGCTCCATGAAAGGCTCCGTTAGATTAAAGCAAATTTACGAACAAAATTAAGACGATAATTATTTTATCATTTATATTCGCACTTGCTACCTTTTAACCAGAAATTCACGAATTTATTCGATTTAGATCAAAAAAGGCGCATCGGAGCGCCTTTTTGTTGCAAATTTGTAGTTCGGGTTATTTTAAGCGTCTGGATAACCTTGCGGGTTATTGGATTGCCAACGCCAAGTATCACTCGTCATTTCGTCTAGCGAACGTTCGGCTTTCCACTCAAGCTCATTCATCGCTTTTGAAGGGTCCGCCCAACATTCTGCGATATCACCAGGTCGACGCGCTACCAGTTGATAAGGGACCTCTTTACCACACGCTTTTTCGAAGGCTTTTACCATTTCCAGTACGCTGTAACCGTTACCAGTACCAAGATTGTAAATATGAAGGCCTGCTTTTTTACCCACTTTGTCTAGAGCCGCGACGTGCCCATCTGACAGATCCATTACGTGGATGTAGTCACGGACCCCTGTTCCATCTACGGTTGGGTAATCACTACCAAATACCGACAGGAACTCACGGCGACCAACGGCCACTTGCGAGATAAATGGCATCAAGTTATTTGGAATGCCTTGTGGGTCTTCACCAAGCTCACCAGTTGGGTGGGAACCAACTGGGTTAAAGTAACGTAATAGCGTAATGCTCCAATCCGGGTTCGCTTTTTGAAAATCGGTAAGACACTCTTCAACCATCAGTTTGCTTCGGCCATATGGGTTTGTCGCGCTGGTTGGGAAGTTTTCTGTGATTGGAACTGATGCAGGATCGCCATAAACCGTTGCAGAAGAACTAAATACTATGGATTTAACGCCCGCTTCGCGCATTGCATCGACAAGAACTAATGTACCGTTTACATTGTTATCATAATACTCTAGTGGTTTCGCCACTGACTCCCCAACGGCTTTTAAACCGGCAAAGTGAATCACCGCTTCAATATTATGCTTTTTTAGTGCGTCTACAAGTGCCGATTTATCACGGATGTCTGCTTGAATAAATTCAGGCTTTGTGCCGCAGACTTTTTCTATACGTTTTAGAACACTCGCTTTGCTGTTGTACAAATTATCGAGAATCACTGGCGTCATGCCAGCTTCAATCATTTGAATACAAGTGTGGCTGCCGATATAGCCCATACCACCCGTAACAAGTACTTTCATTTAATTATTCCTTCTGACGCGAATCTAAATAGTCTAAAGCTTTAACTAATATTTTTAAACTCTCATTTATGATTCTTGTCTCATAAAAATGGCTTGACCTTTTCCTGCTTTTTTCGCTTGGTACATCGCGGTATCCGCACTCTTCAGAATTTGCAGTGCATCTCGCTCTTTAACGCCAACAAGCTTAACGCCAATGCTCACCCCGACTTTCAGCTGCTCGTTTTTATATTCGATGGGTTCACACACCTTGGCGATCAGTTTCTTTGTAACACGAGTTACTACTTTTTGATCTGTAGGATTAACGATCATAGCAAACTCATCACCAGACAGACGGGCAATTAGGTCATTGTGTCGAGTGACAGAAGTCATACGTTCAGCGACTTGTCTAAGTACTTCATCGCCAGCGTCATGTCCATGGGTATCATTAATGCCTTTAAAGCCATCTAAGTCGAGATAAAGTACAGCAAACTCGTCACGTAAATATGACGATTGTTGCAATAACTTATCCAGTTCAATATGAAACTTTGAGCGGTTCGCAAGCCCGGTGAGTTCGTCGTGATGGGCTAAATGTTCTAATCGTTCCATTTCTTTTACGCTAGAGAGATCGGTTAAGATAATGACCATGTCATACACATGAGGGTCTTCTCCTTTTACGATACGATTCACTTTAGCGAACATCGGGATCAAGCGGCCATTATGATCTTTTTCAATCACTTCCCCTTGCCAGGTTCCATAGTTATGAATTGACTCAATAATGCTTGGCATCATGGTGTGAAGCTTACGCCAACGAATGGACTTAAGAAACGGCTGACCAATTAACTGTTCCGCATCAAGTCCGACAAACCGGGTTACGGCCGGATTCACCATTGTGATTATCCCTTGACCGTTAAGAACGACGAGACCATCTTGGCTATTCTCAAACACTCGTCCTGCTACACGCTCACGATTTATTGCCTCTTCAATTTCCGTGATGTCTTGAATAGCAAAAAGCAAATAACCGTGATCGGTTAACCGACGGCTCGTTAAGCTCAATTGCTGTTCTTTTTTCTCACTTTGAATCGGAACGTCATCGTACTCTAAACCGTGTGCCAAAATTTGGTTCAATTTGATCGCCGTTTTAATTTTGATTAAATCGCTGATATTGTATTTGGTTAGATTATGAGCGCTTATCTTAAATATGGTATGTGTGGCGACATTGCAGTGGACGATTCGCCCTTCATTGTCGGTCACAATCAATGCATATTGAACGGCATCAATCACCGCGTCAGAAAATGTTTTCTGTTGTTCTAATGCATCTAATCGTTTTTGAAGTTGCGTTTCTCTCATTTGGCGGCAATTTGTCATGGTATTGAACGACGCAATCAATCGCCCAACTTCATCTTTCGAACCCCGTTCCTTTGGACCACGCATATGATGTCCATCAGCAAAATCTTGCATTGCACGGTCAAGCGCCACAAGTGGGCGTAGGACTTTTCTTTCTATGGTGATGTAAAATAGAACGACGACAACGATCAATATGATCAATATGTTCAAAAACAGCTCGCCATTTTGAACAATCGAATCTTTTAGATCTAAGATTGAGTGATCAGACAAAGTGATACGCACGGTCCCTATCCGCTGCCCTTGATACACGATAGGTTCATAAATATTGAGGTAACGAGCTGATAATGCGTTAAGAAGCGTGTCGAAGCGGCTGATGTCACGAATGTTGTGCGCTGGAGGAAATGCCCCGTTGAGATCGAAAATGGCAAAAGGCTGATCATGTTGATCATATAACTTAACGAGCGATACGTTGGGATCATTCAACAGACCGACCAATAGCGAATAGACTTGTTGCTTGTTCTTTTCGGCTAGCGCAGCTTTAATTGAGTGTGAAACATCACTAATGAGTAGTTTCTTCTGCTCAGACATTTCCTTCTTTGCAGACTGGTAAGCGATGTTTAACGTATAAGCGTGTGTTGTAACAAAGATGGCCGCAATGGATATAAGAATTGTTATGCAAACTATCGCACTAATAAGCCAATAGACTAACATGACATGATACGAAATGAAGCTAAAATTCCCAGAAATTAGTGTGTTACCGTATGAATTATTGGATAATTAGGTTGATATCAATGTGCAGACTGAAAATTAGAACCCATCTTCACAAACAGCGAACTTTGTCACGGAATACAAACCATTTTTCCTGCATTTTTAACCAATAATTAAGCGTATGACATTGAATAAACAGCAACTCACACTAAATTGCGATATGGGCGAAAGTTTTGGCAGCTGGACTATGGGAGCTGATGAGAACGTCATGCCTCATGTCGATATGGCCAATATTGCCTGTGGTTTTCATGCCTCTGATCCTAATGTCATGCATAACACGATTGCTTTGGCGAATCAGTTCGACGTCGATATCGGCGCACATCCCGGCTACCCAGATCTGCAAGGTTTTGGGCGACGCAGTCTCAATCTGAATAATGATGAAATTACTAATATGATCATTTACCAAGTTGGGGCTCTACAAGCTTTGTGCCGTGCTCAATACACCGATATTAGTTACATCAAACCTCATGGCGCGCTATACAACGACATGATGGCAAATGATAAAGTGCTCCTCGCGGTCGTTAAGGCTGCGGCACAATTTAAAGTGCCATTGATGATTCTTGCCTCACAAGAAAATGAGAGATACTTAGAGATTGCAGACGATTTTGATGTCCCTCTTCTGTTCGAGGCATTTGCTGACCGCTTGTATCAAGATGATGGAATGCTAACACCACGCACGCACCCAAATGCTGTTCTTAACAGTGAGCATGCGATACTTGAGCAAGTGAAAATGTTAGCTGGTTCAGGAAGAGTTAAAACGACCTCTGGCCGTTATATATTGCTTGAGGCCGATACGATTTGTGTTCATGGGGATAACGAAGAATCCATCGCGTTAATCCAAAAGATTCGCCAGAGTCTCTATACTGGAGGAAGTTAATGAAACAAGGGCTGTTTTTTATCTCACCAATATCGGAATGTAATATATTGATTCGTTTTGATAGCAGTGTATCCGTCGAGCATGTGGGTGAAGTAGCCCACCAAATCGTCGAAAAATTCAGTGCCATTATTATGAATGTGGTCCCTTCGTATCGGACCATATTGATTGACTATCTGCCTTTTAGAATTCAAGAATCCCATCTTTTAAATCAACTCCAGCACATGCTTAATGAGTTCAATGTCCAATCTTTGGATAATAAACAGCCCAATACGATTTCTATACCGGTCTATTATTCTGAACAAACCGCACTGGACCTAAATCGTTTTATAAGTAAAGGCCTATCACTTGAAGCATTGATTGAAGCCCATACAAAGCCCGTTTATACCGTGTCTGCAATTGGTTTTTCACCGGGCTTCGCTTATCTATCCGATGTTATCAACGAACTGCATATGCCAAGGTTAAAAACGCCAAGAACACATTTACCCGCCGGTAGCGTTGGCATCGCGGATTCTAAAACCGCAGTTTATCCGTCAGACAGTCCTGGCGGATGGAACATTATTGGTCGTAGCCCAATGAATCTATTTTCTGATTGCCCGCCATTCATCCCTTTTGAGGTTGGTGACAACGTCACATTTAGACCAATATCTAGGCAAGAATTTATTCATTTGGGAGGAAAATTATGAGCCAGCCGGCACTATTGGTTGAAAAACCGGGTACATTATCTTTAATCCAAGATTTTGGACGCTTCGGTCTTGCACATATTGGTATAACGCAAGGCGGCCCAGTCGATGACTATGCATACAGTTGGTCTAATCACTTATTAAATAACCCTGTAAACTGCTCGGTCATTGAGATTACTCTAGGTAACGCGAGTTTTAAGGCGCTTGAAGATTGCCATCTCGCCATATGCGGCGGTGATTTGAATGCCACGATAGATGACACCCCTATTCCAAACTGGTCTGATTTTTGTTTGAGACAAGGCCAAACGCTGCGTTTTGGTCTCGCTAAAAATGGCTTGCGCGCCTACCTCGCCGTAAGAGGCGGGTTTCACGTTACAAAGCATTTGGGAAGTACCGCAACGGTTGCACGAGAATCGCTAGGAGGATTAGATCAAAAAGGCAGTGCATTGAAAACAGGTGATGTGTTGCCTTTTGCCTCTCACTCGCTGCCGACAACCAAACCAAGGCAAATGACATTTCGTTTTAAGCCGGATTACAACTTACCAATGAAACTGCGGGTCATTGAAAGTTACCAGTGTGACGATTTTTCTCAAGAGGCTAAGCAGGCGTTTTATGATGGCTCATTTACCATTTCCTCAAACTCGGATCGCATGGGATATCGGCTTAAAGGTCCGTCGGTAGTGCCTCCCTATGAGAGGATGTTATCAGAAGGCATAGCACTTGGTTCAATACAGCTACCTAGTGATGGAAACCCCATCATCTTACTCAATGATCACCAGACTATCGGCGGCTACCCTAAGCTAGGGTGCGTCGCAAGGATCGATTTACCAAGGCTAGCGCAGGCAAAGCCTGGCCAAATGGTAAGCTTTATCAAAGGGGATAGAGAAGGCTTGCAAGACGTGTGGTGCCAATGGGCTCAGTTTTTTGGCTACTGAGCCCCGCCTCTGTAGGTTGAATACTACATTCCGTAGCGTTCAGCCAGCGCCTTCGGGTAACCTCGCTGTTGAGTTAACGTAATCGCGAACTCCTCAACTTCCTTTGCGCTCCAATGAACCGCAATCGGGTGCTGCCTTTCAATATGTACACTAGGTTCAATATCAAACCAACGCTGAGCAATTTTTTGCGCTGCAAGTAGCGTTGAGGACGCTTTCACCACTTCAATACGAGCGTAATGATTGTCTTCAAAGGTCACATCTGCCGCCCTTAACACGGGGTCAGTACCAGGAATTTGTTGTGCGCCAAACAACGCTTTGCCTCCCTTTACGGCCGTTTGATAACCCGGAACAAATTGAGACATATGTTGGATAGCGTTATCGGTTCTTTCTTCCAAGATCTCTTCTCGCCAACCTTGACGGATCTTAGTCAGTAATCGAGTTGGCAACGCCGGTTGCGCTGACTCACCCGTACTACCGACTAAACCGTCCTCAAACAAAGTAATGCCTTTGGTCATACCATGTAACTGAAAATAACCGTCTCCATAGGGTGTTAGCTGCGCCATCCCTTTATCAGTGCCTCGGGGGCCATGGAAAATTACTTCTGGCCATTGTTGGGTACAATCATGCCATTGGGTGACGTATGCAGCTTTGAATTCGACCAATCGATCTCGTTTTGCACCAATCGAGTTATCAACGGTCCCCGTTTCAAAGCCACAGGCATTCACTAAATAATCACAACAAATTGTTTGTTCAACGCCTTTATTATCAAACATTAATTCCCAGTGTTTGCCTTGCCAATCGGTATGTTTCAGCTCTGCTTCAGTGTATACCTGTACATTTGGTAGTTGCGCTAAAGTCAAATTGGCTATTGCAGCTAAACGAAATACACTCCAACCATACTCCTGAACAACGACAACCGGGTATTTCAACGCGTCCAGATTAGCGTGCTGTGCAAATGGTATGCACCATTCGTCTAAGCTGTTAGGGCTCTCTGGTTGAGTTCGCTTCGCCAACTCCATCAAATCATCTTTCGAGTAAAGCTTATAATATTGCTCTGGCTCACCAAGTACTTGGTTAGCTTTATCTTTTAATACGAGGGCCTGGTAAGCGCTCTTGATACTTTTGAGACGAGGAATCAGTGCTTCAGGATCACCACCATCTGAATGCGGCACCGCAATGACCGTTGGTCGAATGTTTAATGAATGCGGATATAACCGAATCGTATCAATAGATTGATTGAGTAAATCTAAACACTGCTGCTCGGAGATTTCACGATACAAGTTGCCACCAGCATGTAGATGGCAGATGGGAGGACCATTAACTAACGACACGCCTTTTTCGATTACGGATACTTGAAAGCCTAGCTCTGCAAAGTGAATGGCTGCGGTTGCACCTGCAACCCCCCCCCCTACAACGGCGATGTGATTATGTTTACAATTTGGAAACTCAGACTTCATGGCTTCACTGACAATATTTAAGGAGATGGGTCATTCCCTGCTCATCCAAAGAGACGTAATTCTACGGGAATGATCGAGTCATAATCGTGGATTCTACTCGGGATTGGGAGTGATTAAAATCCCAAAAACTTCATGGGTTTGCGTTTGCAATAAATGTACGCATAAAATTGCATTCAAGAGCAAAATAATTCGAAAAAAATACTTGACGAGACGATTGGGAAAACGAATTTTTACTCTAATGTGAATAACAAATTTGCGCCATGCCACATGGAATAAAGCCTCCGGAAACGCACCCCATTTTAGCCATTTTAGTTATCCCAAAAGTTATCCACTGTTTTTGTGGATAACTGGAATAAAATCGTCGTGACGTGCTTGTTGAATTTCTAACCGACGATGAATTAAGTGCTTACCGGCGTTAGCAATCTTTTTATTAAACTCATAACAACCAGAGCCAATACAACGAAGGTAGCCAAAGGCAAAGCTATCCACAATTCAGGGTGAATCTGTGCATTAAGATCAAAGCCATAGTGCATCACTGCAGCCACACAGGTTTCGGCTGCAATCACAGCAACGCCACTTGCAACTAAAGCCATGATACCGTATTCCACCCACAGCGTTGTATTGATACGCTTCTTACTTGCTCCCAATGTTCGGTACAGTCGAATCTCCTGTTGTCGCTGAGATAAGCTCAAATGCAATAAAGTAAAGATGAGCAGGAGGCCTGCAGCCACCCCTAATAAAGCTAAAATGGTAATTGCAGACACAATTTGTTGAATCAAGGCCTGAATTTTTTCCCCCATCGTTCGTATATCTAATATCGACACCGTCGGATGAGATCGAGCCATAGAAGTCAGTAAGGTTTGATTGTCTTCATTAATACGATAACTGATGAGATATGAGCCAGGTAAACTCGCCATCACGTCCTTTGAGAAAATGAAATAGAAGTTCGGCTTCATATCTCGCCACTCCACATGGCGGATCGTATCAACCTTCGCCTCAAAGGTTTGGCTATTAATGACAAACGTTAAGCGATCACCGAGTTCAATGCCTAAATCTTGGGCCACCTCAGCTTCTACAGAGACACTGGCTTGATTTGTCCACGTACCGGAAATCACATCGTTGTACTCTGGGAGTTTATCACCCCAAGTTAGATTCAACTCTCGACGAATCGCGTCAGAGCCTTGACCTCCATAGTCTATCTCTTTCACGTTATCGCCATTTATTTCAGTCAAGCGGCCTCGAATGATTGGATAAGCTTGGGAACGTATTACATTATTTTTGTCTAACGTTTCCAAATAGCTACCAAGCTCGTAATCCCCAATGTTCAGTGCAAACACGTTAGGCGCATCAGCAGGAAGTGTTCTCGACCAGTCGGCCAAAATATCGCTACGAACGAGCCAAATGATGGACAATAACATTAACGAAAGCGCAAGCGCACCAAACTGTAAACCGCTCGTCACAGGAGTACGGTTGATTCGACTAAGCGCAAGGTTTAGTGCTGGGTGATTAGACACTCCAGCAAATAATTTCGTCAATGCGACACTCATTGCAGCCAAAACAACAAACAGCACGGCAATTCCACCAAGAACTATCCAGACTAACGTGTTGTTAGCATATAGCAACAGTAACGGCACTAAGGGGACGAGTATCAAAAGCATCCGTTTCCAAGAACGTTGGCTCCCCCCCTGCTGAAGGACTTCTATTGCAGGCGTTTTTATCAATCCAAGTAAAGGAATCCCAAGTGCAGGCACGGTAATTAATACCGCAGAGGCGACCGCCACCAAAAGCGGGGTGACGCCGTAACCTGGCAGCGGATTAGGCAGCAAATCTTTAAGTGGAATTCTAAGTAAGAACTCCAAGCCACTGCCAAGCAACAAGCCGGTAAGACTCCCACTTAACAATAATATCGTGACTTGAATGAACAGCCATTTCTCTATCCAGCGCCGGCTTGCACCGAGGCTTTTCAGCATCGCTATCGTTTGAGTACGGCTGCTAACGTAACTTTGACAGGTTAATACCAAGGTTGTTGCCGCCATAATGATGACAATCGCAACGGTCAAAGAAAGGTACTGAATAGTGCGTTCAAAGACTTCATTACTGCGACTGGCGGTATCTTGTGTGCGCCAACGATCACTTGGAGTCAGTTCTATGTTGTCCTGCAATTGGGCCAACGTTGGGTCGTCAACCTTTAAGAACAGCCGATATTGTACTCGACTACCAACTTGGATTGCTCCGGTCTTTTCCACATCACTCTTGTGAATATAAGCCGAAGGCATTTGTTGGAAAGGATTAAAGCTGAGCCCTGGTTCCATCAGTACCGCACCTGACACTGTAAAGTCAGCATCGCCAATCGTGACAATGTCACCAACATCTACTTCCAATTGCGCCATAATTCGTTCATCAAGCCACAACTGCTGTGGTTTCACGTGCCCAGCAGTTTCATTGCCTAGAACCAAATCGCCCATCAGTGGGTACGCTTCATCCACAGCTCGAACCGAAATTAGCTGCATACCACTTTCGCTAAATGCCATCGACGCGAAGCGGATCATCAATGAACGTTCTAGTTCAGCAGTAGACTCTAACAAGGGGGCAGGAATCGGATTGGCAGACACAAATACGGCGTCGGCCGTGAGAGCATCCTTCCCCTGCTTAACGATGACTTGCTCCATACGTTCAGCCAGTGCAGAAAGCGCAAAAATGCTAGCGATGACCAAGACCAATGCGATAATGATAGGCCAAAGATTTCCTTGACGGATTTCGCCCCAACTCCAACGAATTAAGCTTAGATTGGGGGAGCACTTTGTTTGGCCCCCACGCTTAGGGGATGTGGATTCGCTCGATGACACTATGGACATACCACTTCCTCCTTAATTTCACCCGCTTCCATTCGATAAATACGATCACAACGGCTTGCTAAATGGCTATCGTGAGTGACGAGAATCAGTGTCGTGCCATGCTGCTCATTAAGCTCAAACAGCAATTCAATCACTTTTTCTGCCGTCTGATGATCTAAATTTCCAGTCGGCTCGTCGGCAAATAGAAGTTCAGGCTGGGTCATAAATGCCCGAGCGAGTGCAACACGTTGTTGTTCTCCACCTGAAAGCTGACTTGGTAAATGGTTAAGACGCTTTTCTAACCCAACGGCACTCAACAATTGTCTTGCTCTTGCGTCATCTTCAGCCTCTCCACGTAAAAGACAAGGTAGAGTGACATTACTCAGCGCGCTGAGACTAGGTATTAATAAAAAGCTCTGAAACACGAAGCCAAGAGAGTCTGCACGAATCTTTGCCCGCGCTTCGTCATCCAGTTTAGACAGTGGGTGACCGAGCAATGTAATTTCACCTTCCGAAGGTGTATCAAGGCCAGATAGCAACGTCATCAACGTTGACTTACCTGCTCCTGATGTCCCTACAATGGCAATCTTTTCTCCCTTTCTAATGTCAACATTTACATTTTTAAGGATTGTTAATTGTTCTTGATTAGTAGAGACTTGTTTAGAAACTAAATTCGCTTGAACAATAGGCGCTTTGAGTACAGGTGTTTGCATGATTCGTATACTTTCCTTAGTTCTCGTTTTTTTTCTTTCCGCTACAGCACAAGCGAGCGAGAAACTTCTTGTATTAGGCGATAGCTTAAGTGCTGGCTATCAAATGTCGATTGAAGAGAGTTGGCCTAGCTTACTCCCAGATGCATTGTTAGAACATGGCCAAGATGTAACCGTTGTTAATGGCAGTATCTCCGGAGATACCACCGGCAATGGCTTAGCGCGTTTACCTCAACTCCTTGAACAGCACTCTCCAGACCTCGTCCTTATTGAGCTAGGAGCCAATGATGGTCTTCGAGGCTTCCCTCCTAAACTTATTACGTCAAACCTGTCGAAAATGATTACGATGATCAAAGATTCCGGTGCGAATGTGATCATGATGCAAATTCGTGTCCCACCTAACTATGGTAAGCGCTACAGCGAGATGTTTTATAACATATACCCTACATTAGCTGAGCATCAGAAAATCACATTAATGCCATTTTTCTTAGAGCAACTTGTCATAAAACCAGAGTGGATGATGCCAGATGGTTTACACCCTAAATCGGAAGCACAACCCTGGATCGCTGATTTTGTTGCGCAAGAACTGATTAAACATCTCTAATTTTAATGGTCTAGCTCAATAAGTTTTACTTAATTTTACGTTAATCTCATCCTATTCCACTCACCAGGGTCAGATAATAAAAATGCAAATAGAACCAATAATTCAAGGTGTTGTCGCTCGTTCAGCGCATCCATATGGTTGCCACGCTGCTATTAAAGAGCAAATTAATTTCGTAAAACAAGCCCCACAAATCAAACAAGGCCCTAAGCGTGTTTTGATCATTGGTGCTTCTTCAGGCTTCGGATTGGCCGCTCGTATCGCCCTTACCTTCGGGGGTGCTGCAGCCGATACTATCGGTGTTTCATTTGAACGTGGCCCCTCAGACAAAGGGGTTGGCAGTGCTGGTTGGTACAATAATATCTACTTCAAAGAAGAAGCGATTCATCACGGCCGCACTGCAATAAATATCGTCGGAGATGCATTCTCAGATTCAGTTCGCAATCAAGTCATTGAAGCGATTGAAACCTACTTTGAAGGTGAAGTCGATTTGGTGATTTATAGTTTGGCGACCGGCGTTCGTCCAAAACCAAATTCAGACACGTTTTGGCGCAGCGTTATCAAACCAATTGGCGAGTCGATTTCAGGTGCTTCTATTATTTTAGAAAATGACCAGTGGGTTGAGTCAACGTTAGAACCTGCAACCGAAGAAGAAGCTGAGGCCACTGTTAAAGTAATGGGTGGTGATGATTGGGAGAGCTGGATCGATACCTTGATTAACTCTGAATCCATTGCTCAAGGTTGTAAGACGATTGCTTTCTCCTATATGGGGCCTGAAGTGACCCATCCTATCTACCTAGACGGTACACTTGGCCGCGCAAAGGTTGACCTACACCAAACAAGCCATGCGTTGAATCTAAAGCTTGCCAACTTTGATGGTGGCGCCTACGCCACTGTATGTAAGGCATTGGTAACTAAAGCGAGTGTGTTTATTCCTGCATTGAGCCCTTATCTACTCGCTCTGTACCGTGTTATGAAGAAAAAAGGCACCCACGAAGGCTGCATTGAACAGATGCAGCGATTGTTTACCACCAAACTATATGGACAAGAAAAAATCCCAGTTGACAGCGAACGTCTGATACGAATCGATGAGTTAGAACTTGCTAGCGATGTTCAACTAGAAGTAAGCCACCTACTTGATGAAATGAACGAGTGCAATTTTAAACAAATCGGTGACTACGAAGGATTTAAAGACGAATTCATGAAACTGAATGGGTTCAACTTTGAAAACGTTGATTACTCGCAAGAAATATCTTTGAAATCCTTGAAAACGCTTAAGCCATAGTCGAAGACAATCACCGTCTCAGCAAAGAGAAAATGTCTAACATTAAGAAGTCCTGAAAGGTTTTCAGGACTTTTTTTTGTCACATAACCACCTCACCCTATACTTAAGCTAAATGAACGGTTAAATATTAAGTTTTTTCATCACTCAGAATGTGTTTTGTTTTCACTGGAAGTGAATTTTCGGGAAAGGATACCTACATGGGTACATTTCAAACTTTGGATTATAAAATCCCAGAATCGATGCAAAAAAGTTGGCAAAATATCGTGAATCTCATTGCCACGATTGCGGACGTTCCTACGTGTTTGATTATGCGAATTCATAAAAATCACATCGAGGTGAGTACAAGTAGCGAAACGAAAAATAATCCATATACGGTTGGAGATACTGAGGAACTAGGCCACGGTTTATACTGTGAATATGTCATTGAACACAAACAAGAACTCATCGTTACAAATGCTGTATCAGATAAGTTCTGGTTTAATAACCCCGACATTAAGCTCGGTATGATTTCCTACTGCGGCTTACCTCTATACTGGCCAAATGGTGAAACGTTTGGAACCATTTGTATGCTGGACTCAAAAGAGAATCACTATACAGACACTTACCGACAACTTCTCAACACGTTTAAATACTCGATAGAGGCTCAATTAGCCGTAGTTTTTCAGCAGCATAAATTATTGCGGCTAAACAATGAGTTAAAAAATCGTGTTGAAAATCGTACCTCAGACCTTGCTCAAATGAGTTATTCGTTAACCAAAGAGATAGACCGCAGAAAAGCCGCCGAACGGCAGGTCAACTACCAGAAGACACACGACCAAGGGACTGGCTTTTTAAATCGAGCCGCGTTGGAAGCCATACTTGATGAAACTCTCGAATCCTTTGGCAATAACACTCAATCCCTCGTTATTATCAACATTGGCTTTAGTAACGCGCGCACTATTCAGACTAAATATGGCTTTGAAGCATTTGACGATGTCCTTAAAGAGTTCCGATTTCGTCTCGGTCACAGCGAATCAAGCTACTTTGTTACCGGACGTCCAAGTTCTAATGATTTAGTAATATTGATTTGGGGAGAGGAGATCGAATCCAAGGTACAAAATTTATTAGACGACATTACCCATGTCAGTGTCGGCAATTTCTATATAGATAACACTGAAGTTCACTTACATTCGTATATAGGCATTGTACAAACACAAGAATGGAGTTGTGCGAAACAGTTACTACAAAACGCCTGCTACGCAATGCTACTGTGTAAAGAGTCCGGTGAGCCCTACTGTTATTTCAATGAAAACCATACCCACGAGTTACATAACCATAACCAATTAGAGAGCTATCTTCTTCAAGCTGTACGTAATGACGATTTAATGCTGTATTTTCAACCTAAAGTCCTTCCTCATACTCACAAATGGATTGGAGCAGAAGCATTGATCCGCTGGCGTCACCCTGTTCTTGGTGACATTTCTAACGAAGCATTGATCCATATGGCAGAACAAAATGGGTTAATATTCGAAGTTGGATCATTTGTATTACGCAATGCTATCGACAAAGCAAAACAATGGTCCGAGTTGGTGGATAACTTTAAAATGGCTGTAAATATATCACCGATACAATTGCAAAATGTAAACTTCGCTGAGCAGATCGAACACCTGTTAGAAACATTTCACCTTCCGGCAAAATTTCTAGAGTTGGAGGTGACTGAAAGTGCGTTAATAGCGGATGAGATGATTGCTCGCAATACATTGAATAAGCTGCATGAAATCGGAGTGACACTGTCGCTTGATGATTTTGGTACGGGTTATGCCTCGTTTAGTTATTTGAAGAAATACCCTTTTGATGCCATAAAAATCGACAAGAGTTTTGTTCACCAAATGGACAACTCCGATGACGATCGTGCCATTATCTGTTCCATTATTCATATTGCTAAAAAGCTGGACTTACAAGTTGTAGTTGAGGGAATAGAATCCACGCAACAAGAGCAATTTCTAATTAAGGAAG
Organism: Vibrio sp. PNB23_22_6; assembly: GCF_052877535.1. Taxonomy (NCBI): domain Bacteria; kingdom Pseudomonadati; phylum Pseudomonadota; class Gammaproteobacteria; order Vibrionales; family Vibrionaceae; genus Vibrio; species Vibrio sp. PNB23_22_6. The sequence goes on from NZ_JBNFXP010000001.1 coordinate 295,009, forward strand.
GGTGTGACATTGGGCAAGGGTATCTTTATGGGAAACCTATGCCATGCAATGAATTCGAACAAAGTTTGTTTAATCAAAACCTATTAGGTGGTCAATATACTTATTCTCCCTAAGCATTTTCTTTACTCTGCTTGCGGTGGTTCCTATAATCGCCGCCCGCTTCCAATAAAAAGGCCAATATCTTAATGGATCAGTTGACTGCCACGCTAAAAAAAATCGAAAAGCAGAACTATCGCGCTTATCAGCAAATCAAGGGGCAATACGACTTTGATGATTTCAACCTGTACATCGATTATGTGCAAGGTGACCCATACGCTTCTGCTTCTCGCCTGCGTGCGACACGAGCTTGGTCATTGACTGGCCTTGAATGGCTGAAAGACGAATCACCTGCATTCCAACGCGCAGCACGTGATTTCATTGCACGTAGCTTCAATCAATTCGCTAAGCAAGAAAACTCGGTGTCTATCGCATTAAGTGGTCAAACCGTTTTAGATAACACATCTGTGCTTTTTACAGAAGAAGGCATAGAGCTTCGTTTTCGTGTTAACCTACCAGCAGATGGCCGCTCTGTTCTTGGGAAAAAAGCCAATAACATTCTAACCTTCCACCTACCTAAGTTTATTCGCCGCGCAACGATTGAACGTGAGCTAGATAAAGAAGCACTGATCAAACACTGCCAAGTAATAGAAGATCAAGCGGCGCTACGTGAGCAACTTGAAGTTAATAACCTGGTTGCTTTCGTTGCTAATGGCAGCATTCTTCCACGCATTGCAGGTAACTGTGACCTACCAATGAAAGAAGCGGTAGAATTTATAGCGCCAGAGTCTTTGCAAGTCACGCTACACGCGCCAAATAAAGGCTATGTAACTGGCTTGGGGATTCCAAAAGGCATTACGTTGATCGTTGGTGGCGGTTTCCATGGTAAATCCACGCTATTAAATGCGATTGAGCGTTCTATCTACGACCACATCCCTGGAGATGGTCGCGAGTACATCGTCACTGACGGTGATGCAATGAAGATCCGTGCTGAAGATGGTCGCTGTGTACACCACTTAAATCTGTCAAACTACATTAACCACCTGCCAATGGGCAAAGATACCGCCGATTTCTCTACGCAGGATGCTTCAGGCTCCACGTCTCAAGCGGCATGGTTACAAGAATCAATCGAAGCTGGCGCAAGCTCGCTGCTGATTGACGAAGACACCTCTGCAACCAACTTTATGATTCGTGACGAACGTATGCAGGCATTGGTAGCCAAAGGCGACGAACCAATCACACCACTGGTTGATCGTATTGGTCAACTACGTGATGAGTTAGAAATCTCTACCATTATTGTTATGGGTGGTTCAGGTGATTACCTAGACGTAGCAGACACTGTGATTCAAATGCATGACTACCAAGCGGTAGACGTGACTGAAAAAGCGAAACAGGTGATTGCTCAGCACCCTACTCAACGTCACAACGAGTCAGAGGAAAGCCTACAAACATTCCGCCCTCGAGCACTGAATCGTGTAGCGTTGATGAACATCCTGACTGATGGTAAGTTCCGTGTCAGTGCAAAAGGTAAAGACTCTCTTCGATTCGGTAAAGAGTTTACCGATTTGAGTGCTCTTGAGCAGTTAGAGTCTGCAGATGAAGTCAATGCGATTGGCTGGCTGTGGTTCCAGCTAGCACAGCTTCCTGGTTGGTGTAATAACCCAGCGAAAGAGATCGAAGAAATGCTTGCTGGTGAGTGGCATGCAAGCTTGCCAAAACAAGGTGACTTGGCGAAACCACGAACACTAGATGTAATGGCTGCGTTAAGCCGTATGCGTAAATCTCAATTTAAGCCATCACACTAATTGATGTCGCATTGAAGAGTGAACAGAGGCAGTCCAGAGTGGCTGCCTCTGTTCACTCGATCCATTAAGTATTTCTCAACACGTTCCATGCTTCACACAACACTCTGAAACGCTCTGCATCGCCATTTTGTCGGTCAGGATGCCAGCGCAGTGCGAGCTTTCGCCATTGTTTACGAATATCACCTGTTGACGCATCTTTGTTAAGTTCAAACAAACCCAGCGCTTTACTACGGTCGATATCGGAAGCAGACTCGCCACCAATAAATCGTTGGTATCGACGCCAAAAATCATTCAGCAACCGACGCACTTCCCCTTGCTCTGCTTCATAGTGTCGCCAGTCAAGATAGTAATCGCGTAGCGGATCCCTTTCATCAATAACATGGTGAGAGGCTTCAGTGGCTCGCATCAACACAATATGCATCGCTTCGACTTGTAACCACCTATCAGGATGCAAAATGCCTTGAAGCTGGTATAACCCATTCATCAACAGAAAATTTCGTTTAAAAAGATCTATGTCTGGCGACTCGTCCAGCGATGTGATGTAGCCTTGCTCACTGAGTTTATGCGCCAAGGTATGCACTTTCCAACCAGATGGTTGTTTGCGTAGAATTTCAAGAATCGGCCACAGTAGTGGATTTTCCAACTCATACTGTTGGCTCAGGCAAACATCATTCCGTTCGTCCATGTGTCCTCGTGCGATGTGTTTTGTATAAAACGAGTTAACCATAAAAACAAAAAGGCCGATAGTCATCAACTATCGGCCTTGGCGGTATGAACACGTTAGGTTAAATGACGCCTAATTCTCTCAGGCGTTCCATTAGATAGCTATCTGCTGTATAGCGTTCTGAAAGCACCGTCTCTGGTTTCGGGTGCAGAAACAACGGAAGTGAGATACGTGAGTTTTCCTGACGTTCACCGGTTGGGTTGATCACACGGTGAGTGGTCGATGGAAAATAGCCACCGGATGCTTCTTGTAACATATCACCGATATTGATGATCAAGTTGCCAAAGTCACAAGGTACATCTAGCCAGTCTCCTTCTTTGCTCATCACTTGAAGGCCCGGCTCATTGGCAGCAGGAAGAACCGTCAGTAAGTTAATGTCTTCATGCGCAGCTGCACGAATTGCACCTGGTTCTTCTTCCCCCGTCATTGGTGGGTAATGAAGTACACGCAGCAACGTTTTATCACTGTTATTGATCATTTCAGACAGCGCAACTGAGAACTTCTCTTGAACCTCTTTTGGTGCGTATTCTTCTACCCAACCAAGTAATTCTTGAGCAAACGCATTGGCACGCTCATAGTATTCCATGATTTCCGCTTTTAGCTGTTCAGGCATTTGTCCCCATGGGTACACATGGAAGTATTCTTTGATGTCTTTTACTGAGTGACCTTTCGCGACTTCAGAAACGGATGGTGGAAAATAACCATCTTGTGTTTCAACATTGAAGTAGAAATCGCTCTTTTGCTCTGAGCAAAAAACGCGTACCAGTTTTTATAAATAGACTCAACCAGCTCTTGTGGGATTGGGTGGTTCTTAAGAACACCAAAACCCGTTTCGCGCAATGAGGTAACGAACTGTTGAGCAGCATCGTCAGCGAGATAATCGACCGTTTCCAGTTTCATGACTTTACTTCTTTATTGTTAGACTGAGCCGTAAATTCTATGGACGGCCATGTTGTAAATCAAACTTTAATGAAATGTTTACATGCAAACGTTTTATTGTTGCGCAGTTTACCAATGTATCAACATAAAAAGTGAGCATCACATCGATAAAAGAAACAATTCACACTGTACAATTAAGTGTAATCATAACCGCAGCATTCAATTGAAGGATCAATGTTTCTATGGGAAGTACTTCGACTTTATTAGGTTTAACGATCATCTACGCTATCGTGTTTCTATACTCTGCGCTAGAGCCAAGTTCACGCGCGGTTTGGTTTGCTGAGATTGTTCCTGCCATTGGCATTCTAATCGCGATTTGGGTGTTATCTATCCGTTATCATTTCAGTCATACCGCCTACGTGCTGATGTTCATCTGGCTTTGTCTTCATACCATTGGCGCAAAATACACCTTTGCCGAGGTTCCGTTTGATTGGTTTAACAACCTGATTGGCTCTGAGCGTAATAACTTCGACCGTGTCGCACACTTTTCTATTGGTCTGTATGCATACCCTATTGCCGAATACTTAATTAATAAGAAGAAAGTGAGTGCAAGTCTAGCGTGTTGGTTTGCACTGTTCGCGATCATGTCGCTGGCAGCAGGTTATGAGATTATTGAATGGTGGTATGCGGAGCTTGTAGGCGGAGATGAAGGGATTGCCTTTCTGGGAGCGCAAGACGATATTTGGGATGCCCAGAAAGACATGTTGTGTGACACCATAGGGGCGATATTGTCGCTGTTTCTACTGACAACTCAGCGTCGACTGGCGAAGCCATTCTAGATACGGGTTAAAACCTTCTACAAATGGGACCTGCACGATTTGAGCGACTTCATATTCGTGTAGGTCTTTTATTTTGTCTTCGACTAACGCATACAAATCTTTTCGGGTTTTAATAATCAATAGCCATTCGTTATCGCTACAGATCTGCTCTTTCCACACGTAGTGGCTTTCAATCGGCATCGTTTGAATGCAAGCCGCAAGCTGTTCGTCTAGTAAGCCTTTGATGATTTCATCTCGGTTCTGCTGAGTACCCGCGGTACTCAAGACCATGCAGTATTCGTGTTGTTCGCTCATTTCGGACTCTATTTCATCGTAACCTTGCCACCTATCATTTTATAGGCAGGGGTTCCTCTCACTAACGTATCTCGTGCAAACTCTTGTCCACAACTCGGGCAAATGCAAGGCTCTTGGGTGCAATCTTCAACAATGCGTTCTTTGAAGCATTTAACCAGCGCGCCTTTGCCCCCTTTTCGGTACTTAAAAAGCTGCGTTTTACATTTGGCACAGTATACCTCGACCGTTCTCGTCGGCTGTTTGTTATTCGGTTTTGCCATCGTACTCTATTTCGGGCTTCACCCACACATTACTGAAATCAAACCAACCTAGCGCATTGCACTTGGCATTTTGTAGTGCGCCACTGTGGTCCTTGTTCACACCAAGCCAACAATGGAACATGGGTATAACTTGACAGCTCTTCACCAATTGCTTGCCTAACTCACGTGCAGGAAAATCGCTGTGTTTTCCGGCACGCCATTGATCCACCAGCGTCGACCAACGAGAAAAATCGTATTCAGCACTAAATTTGTCAATATCACTATAGTCTAATAGCCATCCTGCCAATGCGTCATTACGATTGGTCGCAATTCCCATGGCTTTGATCCAAATATCGACATCTTCTGGGGATGGCGGTTGGGTATCGTAACGAATAAACGCCACATCAACACCATGAGGTTTGAGTAAAGTCTTAATGGCCTTTGCAATGACAGGAAACATTGGGTGTTTCTTTTGGTATGCCACACAAATGCACTTCTCGCGTTGTGGCGCATCCCCAGCACTCACCGGCCTAAGGTCTATCCAGCCCGGCTTTAATCCGAATGCTTGCAGCACCCCTAACTCAATGACTTTATCTTGAGGAACGAGTGAGTAAACTTGATAACTGTTTAACGCCTGGCTTAAAAACTCTGCCCAGCGAGGATCTTTTGCGATCCCTGTATTTTTATTTAGCAATAAAAATGTACAACCAGGATCCAGTTCTACCTCATCGCTGGATGCTTGCTTATCCATCTGTGGCTTAGATAAGCTCGGATAGACCATAGATGAATAGGCTTCATCGATCACCCAGACTTCCACTTGATCCAGTAACGGACGAAAGCCAAAATAACCATCAAAGGCAGTAAGAATTAAGCGTTTATCGTCGTTCACTTTGACTAAAAACGGCCCTGTGCCAATGGGTTTTCTATCAAATTCTTCTGAACGCAGCGCTGTTGGCAACAACACTTTTGCTTGTGACTCACTCAATGCTAATGGCAGGTATTTATCAGGGCGTACAAGGTGAATATCAATCGTCCAAGGCTCTGGAGTGAGCACTTTTTCGATGTGTGAGAACAGATTTAAACTGCCGAGCGCTGAGAGACTCTCAATGACGCAATCCGTAGTGAGCAATTCACCATTATGAAAACGTACCCCTCGACGTAAATAAAAACGCCAATGGGTATCAGAAAGCGCTTCCCAGGTATGAGCTAAATCTGGCTGAAGTTGCTCGCTATCATCCAATTTGGTTAACCCGCTAAAGACTTGGCGTGCGATGTGCTGTTCAGAGCGACGCATTGGCTTTTGTGGGTTGAGCATCGCAAGCGGACGATAATAAGGCAGACGCACGACTTGTTCACCTTGACTGTGTCGCAAACCAAGATAACCTTGGATAACCTGAGTCAGTTTACCAGTGTCATTATCTAGTGCTTCTAATGCTTGACCAATCTTGCCCTCATCCAGATAACGACGAGCAAGGTTCTCGCTTACATCACTACGATTACGTTTAAAGACAAGCTTGGATAACTTACCTCGACCGGCAGCAGGGTGCCACTCAATCCACCCCTCTTCTTCCAGTTTATTTAGAACGATTCGGGCATTTCGGCGGGTACAGAATAACGCTTCGGTTATATCTTCGAGTTGAACTTCTGTATCATTACCAGAAAATTTTTCAAAAAGTGTTTCGAATTGAACACGTAAACGTGGGCTACTCATAAAGAGGAAATTTAGTTTTCTGAACGATAAACCAAGTTTCCTCATTTTTGGCAAAAAGTGCAAACATCGATAGCTAAATTATTGAATATCGATACCAATTTCTTGTGCTATTTGGCGTAATTGCGCTTCATCATCAAGCTTAATTGACCATTTACTCTCTGCGCCATGCGCTAGCACAACGTTGGCCCCACGCCCTAGTAACTGAATCGCATCCGTTTGCGCTTGCAACGTCACCATGCTATTGCCTGACAACTTGATGACAATTTCTCGTTGTGTTGCAATGATTTTTCCAATTGAGAATTCGATAACCATCTGTCTTTATTCAGCCTTTGTCTTTTGTTGCTTAACGGCAATGGTCAGGCGACTAGTACAAACCAAACGCTCTCGCTCATCCGTGATATTGATTTGCCAAACTTGGGTCGACACCCCTAAATGAACGGGTCTTGCGGTACCAACCACTTTACCGCTTCGCATCGCACGAACGTGGTTCGCGTTAATATCCAATCCCACACAGTAACTGCCCTCACCAACACAGAAATTCGCCGCTAAAGAGCCAAGCGTTTCCGCTAAAACGACGGACGCTCCGCCATGCAGCATGCCAAGTGGTTGATGGGTAAAACTACAAACCGGCATCGTGGCGGTGAGTGAGTCGTTCGTAAAATCGGTATAAACAATTTGTAGATGTTCCATCATTGTATTCTTGGACGTCGCGTTAAGAATGTCCAAGTTTATTGGCTTTTTCCAAATACTCATTTTTGTTTGCTCTTATCAAACTTAGTTGTGGACTGGCGGTTTCACCCTTATCAAGCGTGCTCAGGATAGTCTTTCTTCTAGATAGGCTTCAAGCTAAAGTGATATATTGACCTACTCAATTTAAATACCTTAACATCTCACTTGTTAACGCTATTCTACTGTAACAACACAGAAAATATATAGGGAGCCGATTATGAGGACATGGATTAAAGCCTCGACATTGTTGACCATTGCCGGGCTTACTGCATGCAGTGCTTCACCCACTGGACGTAACCAAATCTTGATGTTTTCCGATCAAGAGATGTCATCACTGGGCGCAAATTCTTTCGAGCAAATGAAGAAAGAAATCCCAATAAACAAAGACAAAAAAGTGAACGCTTATGTTCAATGCGTCGCGAAACGGATCACCAATACCATTCCTCCTCAAGCGGGGTTTAAAGATTGGGAGGTTGTCGTGTTTGACAGTAACCAGGTCAATGCCTTTGCTCTTCCCGGCGGAAAAATCGGTGTTTATACTGGTCTACTAAACGTTGCCAAAAACCAAGATCAACTAGCAACAGTTATCGGCCATGAGGTAGCGCACGTCTTGGCTGATCATAGTAACGAGCGTCTTTCTCAAAGCCAACTGGCGAACGCGGGTCTATCCCTAGCAAACGTTGCGTTAGGCGCTTCAGAATACAAAGAGTACCAACAGCTGACCATGTCTGCACTTGGCTTAGGTGTCCAATACGGAGTCATCCTGCCATATGGACGAACGCAAGAGTCAGAAGCGGACATTGTCGGCCTTGAGTTCATGGCAAAAGCGGGCTTCGACCCAAATCAAAGTGTGGACTTATGGAAAAATATGGGTAAAGCCTCTGGTGGCTCACAACCACCTGAATTCTTTTCAACTCACCCATCCCACAACACGCGCATCAAAGATTTGCAAGCAACGATCAAAACATTACCAGCTTACAATGTAAAAGCACCTAAATGCGGTTAGTTTTTGGGGTGATTTTGGTTGATAAACAAAGACCGATTAAGATAAAAAGAAGCGCCATAATGGCGCTTTTCATTTTTCTTAGGTACCAAGAATTTGCAATGGCAAGCTGAGTAAGCTGTCTCCTAAGCCCGCAAAATACCAGATGATGGCAATAAACCCACCCACAGAGAATAGGTACCAAGCAAAAGAGAACAGTTGACCATATCGCGTTAACGGCAGTAAATGACTATGGTGCCGCGTTCGCCACTCCATCACAACTTCTAGCATCCCCATCATCAATAAGAAGCCTAGCAGCGTTAAACCAAAGGTATAACTGATATAGATACCAAGCAGAGCAGCAACAATGCTTCCAGCCAGCCCTACCCATGTATTCATCGAGAACGTGATGCTCTTAAGTACATGACCACCATCCAAAGGCAGGATTGGCAAGAGATTGAAGAGGTTTAGCAAAGCATTAAATACCGCAAGGCCAGCAAAGATCATCTCACCAGTCATCCAGTACAACACGGTAAAGACAATACTTAACACCAAACCAAAAAACGGTCCCATGATGGAGATAACCACATCTTGCCAACGCGTATTTATCTTCTCATCACTCAAGGCTAAACCACCTAAAAACGGAATAAGGTAGATGCCCTTGGTTTTCATGCCAAAATACTTCATCGCCCGAATGTGGCCGTATTCATGAAAGACTAAACACGCCACAAGCGCTAATGCGAACTCAATAGAAAACAGCCATGAGTAGGCGGCTAAGCTAGCAGATGCCAACGCCACCTTTATTACTTTGGCACTTTTTAGCGCCTTCATTCCAAGGGAAACGAGTCCAATTAAGCTGAACCGCTTTTCTGCTGGTGGCGCTTCAACTGGTACTTGGCGTTCGATGTCTTTTTCATTGCGCACCCCTTCTGTTACCGGAACATCGTTGACTGATACTTGATATGAAAAGTCAAAGGGTTGCCAATTTAGTTCACAGTCAAGCTGACAGTGTAAAACCTCTTCGCCTGCTGACAATGTAAACTGATGACGAGTAACACCTGACTCATCGTCACTGGCATCGATTTGGGACACCAGAGTGTTATCCCAAAAAAGTTGTTGCCACCCCGCCATTGAGCCTTCCAGCCTAAGCGATCTTCCTAAAAATTCTATGTGTAGTAGTTCCAACGCGGTTTCCAATGCGACAAACACAAAGTGCGAATTATGCCTGCAATAAAAAAGAACACAAAGCATGTTAACTCGACGTGTTTTAACTTCATTTCTCGTTAAAGTGTCAAAATAAATCTGGTCTAACCAATCTAGATAAAAAATTCACTTAAAAACAGAACATTAAAAATCATCACTTGACCTATGCATCATATTTAAAACATAAAAGGTGTGCAATCTTTGACAAAATAGCATATGGACAATTAACATATCCGTTACATTAGAGTTGTAAGTCTATTCCATAAACGCTGATGTACTCGCCACCCAATAATTACAAAGACTTCGGTCTAGCATAATGACACCCTAGGAGGGTCAAGGATGAACAAGAAGCACTGCTCTCTGCTTACAATTTCAATATTGTTAGCGTGTAAAGCCCATGCTGCAGGTTTTCAGGTTGCTGAGCACTCAGCATCAGGTCTTGGTCGGGCATTTTCCGGTGAAGGTTCGGTCGCCGATAATGCAAGCGTTCTAGCGCGTAACCCTGCTGCAATGACTCTTTTTAAAGAAGCTCAGTTCTCTGGAGCGCTTTCTATCGTCGATCCGGAAGTAAACGTTTATGATACTTTTCATGACGAACACGCTGATGACGTTGCCCCTCTACAAGTTGTCCCTGCTGGCTATTACATCAGCCCAATCAATGACCAGTGGGCTTGGGGTATTGGCATGTTCACCACCTATGGAGTAGCTACCGACTACCCGGATGATATCTCTGCTGGTGACATGGCAGGCGATACCGCCCTACTTTCTGTCAACATCAACCCGAACGTTGCATACCGTATCAACGAGCAATTCAGCATCGGTGGTGGTATTAATCTTGTTTATGCACATGCAGAACTCACTCGTCACAAAGGCGTACTCGCTGGTGTCTTGGGTGGGAAAAAATCAGACAAATTGATTGGCATGGTCGGTGATACATTTGCTTGGGGCTGGAATATTGGTGCTCTCTTCGAGCTCAACGAAAGCAACCGATTCGGGTTTGGTTATCGTTCACAAGTTGACCTTGACTTCGATAACGGTGAGTTCAGTAGCTATGACTCCGGCATTGCTACCGCACCAAAAGTTGATGGACGTTTACAAATCTCTCTCCCATCGATCATCGAATTGTCCGCATTCCACCAACTCAATGAGCAATGGGCTATCCACTACGGTTGGCAACAAACCGATTGGAGCACCTTTAAAGAACTCAAAGCAACGAGTTCAGATTGTGCTGACGGCGTTTGTTTCTACAAGCCTGAAAAATATGAAGACAACAACCGTTACTCATTTGGTGGCACTTACACCCTGAATAGCGAATGGACACTGCGCGCAGGTATCGCTTATGACGAGCAAGCGGGTAAAGCGACATTGAGCATCCCTGACAGCGATCGCTTCTGGTACAGCGCAGGCGTGACTTATGCAATGCGTGAAAACCTCACTTTTGATGCCGGTTTTGCGTTCGTTAAGAGTAAATCAGGGTCATTTACTGAAACAAATGCTCTGGATCAAGAAATTACCTTTAATTCAGAAGGAGCGGCATACATCAGTGCTGTACAGATGAACTACACATTCAAGTAATTGGATTAATGGAGTAAGCCAATGAAACATACATTTAAACTATCACTGCTTTGTTCTGCGATCCTACTTGCTGGTTGTGGTGACAATACCTCTAGCTCTGGCACTTCTGATACCGTAACGTTTGAGCCTGCGGTTCAGGCACTGCTTGATCGCAACACGTCGATTAGCTTTACACTGCAAGGGGCGAATGCCGATGTACCAGTTCCATCATACTTATTAATGGATTCATCAGACGGAACGCTTGGCCTCCCAACTAATGGCGATGACGCACTAACTAACCCAGCCGCGGCAATGAATACGATGGACGGCTGGTCGACCTCAATGCCAATTGTGCTCAACTTTAATGGTGACGGTTTTGCAGATGGCCTTGTGACTTCTGGCGTCAGTGTTATCAAGATCAATCAGCGCTTAACAGACTGGGACGGCACTTCTAATCCAATCGAAAAAGTTCTAACGCTAGGTACGGATTTTGTTGTTCAAGCACGCGGTAACTCGTTATACATTCAGTTCATGAACTCTCTCGATGAATCTGGTGAATATATCTTCGCCGCAACTCAGGCAATCTCGGATGTAAATGGTAATCCAATTGGCACTTCCAACAGCTATGCGACTGGCAAGTCTAACGAGATTATTTACGAGAGTGGCGATTTAGCTTCAGTCCAAGCAGTGACGAAGGCGGTAGAAGGGATCTTTGGTCTTGCAAGCGTTAACCCGGCAGACATCGTTTACTCTTCATGGTTTAGTACTCAGTCAGTGGGTGACACGCTTGCCGCAGTAAAAGGTGTGACCGCGACGGGCTTCGCAACAGGTGCTAATACGCTGAACGCCGTTTACAAGAACGATGAAAGTGATGGTGCTGTTGACCTCGCGACTGCATACACTATGTCGCTGGGTACGACTCAAGATTTCGTTACAGCACTTGATGCAGACGAAGACTTCAACAAGTACATCAGTGACTTGGATGCAGCTAAAACAGCGATTAAAGGTCTCTATGCTGGCTCAGCGGTAAACGTCAATGTCACTCAAGGTGTGGTAAGGCTTCCACATTACCTTGATAAAGGTGCGGATTGGAACATGCAGCCTATGGTATCTGCAATGCCTAGCCTTGCGAAACTGAGCGCTGCATTGGCCGATCCTAATGAGCAAGCAAACATGGTCCAACAGCTATCTACTGGTATCTTCGCTGATGATCCTGTTGATGTAACGAAACTTGCTACTGACCCAACAGAACAACTAAAATTGGTAGGCTCTGAGTTGTTTCTATCGAGCGGCACCCGGTTAGACAGCGAGCGTATTATTACTCGCTACTCGCCAGTCCCTGTTGTTAAGTCATTAGAAGACGTTGAGTTTCTTCTATTTACGCCAGAAACAGGAACGCCAACAGACGTTGTGATTTACCAACACGGTATTACTTCGGCAAAAGAGAACGCCTATTCTTTCGCGTTTAACATGGTGAAAGCAGGCGTTGCGGTTATCGCTATCGACCTACCAATCCATGGTACTCGTAGTCTAGACGAACAACGCTCTGCTAACGCGGATGTATTGGCTTACTTGAACCTGTCTAACCTAGCTGTGGCACGTGACAACCTTCGTCAAAGCGTGCTTGATGTACTGGGTCTTCGTGCGAGTTTAGTGGTTTCAGCACAAGCGGGCCTTCTAGCGAGCACCCCTCTTCAAGCCTTTAACCCAATGGCAGGCTCAAAAGTGAAGATGCTTGGTCACTCACTGGGCGGTATCGTTGGAACTTCAGCGGTTGCAGCTGCAAACAACACATTGGGTAGCCCAACGGCAGACGCGTTGTACACATTTAGTGGTGCATCAATCCAAAACGCAGGTGGCCAAATTGGTAACCTACTGCTTGGTTCGTCTAACTTTGGCCCGCAGATCAAACATAACCTAGCTTACGTAGCATCAGCAGACTACGCGAGCTACGCAGATGCATCTTGTGCAGAGCTATCAGATAAAGCGTGTTACGAGGCGTTTGAACAAATGGCAACTGAAGATCAGCTTAGAGCACTTCACTCTGGCTTCTCTAGCTTTATCTATGCTGCACAAACAACGCTTGATACCGTTGATCCATTCACCAATGCAAGTGACCTGATGTCTACTGGCTCACTATCAACACCGTTCTTCATGACAGAAGTAGATGGTGACGATACGGTTCCGAATAACGTTGCCAATGCACCATTTGCCGGCACTGAGCCTCTAGCAGCGAAGCTGGGCCTAACCACGGTAAACCGTTCTAACACAGCTGTGTCCCCATCTGCTAGCTTTGTTCAGTTTAACGCGACGGCAACGCACAGCACGTTTGCTTCTCCAGCAGGAACACTGGCTGACTTTGATCATCACGTAGAAATGCAGATGGAAAATACGGACTTCCTAGTGGATGACGCGCTCTCAGGTGTAACAAGCACGTCTGTGTTGAAGTAATCCTTCATTGAATACAAAGCCCAGTTTCGATTGGGCTTTTTGCTTTCTGTATCACCAAAGCCCACTCATACTTCCTCTGCTATAGTTAAATCGTTGTCTTTATATATCTAACTCACTCGTTTAAAAAAGGAAGCGATATGCGCATATTGACCGTTATTGTTACTGCACTACTCCTCGCCGCATGCGGCAGCAGCCAATATCTTATGTCAACAAATGAAGGAAAGGTCATCACCTCTTATGGAAAGCCTGATCTTAATGAAGAGACTGGGATGTATGAGTATGAGGATGTAGACGGTAAAGAAATGAGCATTGCTAAAGACGAAATTGTGCAAATTATAGAACGTTAATGATATGCCTAAATTGCCTTAAGATTTTGGGGGTACCGCATGCCTTCTGCTGATGTGGAAGGTATTCTTAGGCTGCTCGCAAGCCAATGGTTGGCTCATGACTGGAGAAAGTGGCGATGAAATCAATTCGTCATTCAAAGTAATTGGCTGTCTTATTTATATTCTTGGCATTAATTGTTTAGCCAATAATTTACATCTTAAACCTATTCAGGTTGGAATATTGTAAAATCTAGTCTTTAATTCGCTAACACGCTTTTATTTCTCAAGATAAAGTGGATAATACCGCCACGAAATAACATTACTAAGGTGAGTCCTTATGTCTATCGAAGCTACTCTGCTTGCTCGCTGCGAGTCAAAATGTGAACTGTGTTCTTCTGAATCTCCATTAACCGCATACGCGGTACCACCACACGACCACGTCACCGTTGATACCGCTATCATGGTTTGTGACAAGTGCCACGGTGAGATCGAAGAACCTAAAGACATTAACCACTGGCGTTGTCTAAACGACAGCATGTGGAGTCAGGTTCCTGCTGTTCAAGTAACGGCATGGCGCCAATTAACTCGCCTAAACACCGAAAGCTGGGCTCAAGACGCTCTTGACATGATGTACATGGAAGAAGAGCTAATGAACTGGGCGATGAAAGGTATGTCTGCTGACGATAAAACGGTTGACTGCAACGGCACTGAACTGAAAAAAGGTGACGACGTAACAGTAATCAAAGACCTACCAGTTAAAGGGACAAACCAAGTAATTAAGCAAGGTACTGTTATTCGCGGTATCAGCCTTGGTGATGATCCTAAACTTGTTTCAGGTAAGGCAAACGGTGGTCAGTCTATGTACGTGATCGCTGAGTACTGCCGTAAGAAGTAATCTCAACATTATTTTCGATATTAAACGGGGTTCCAATTGGAACCCCGTTTTCGTTTTTGCATCCTCTCTTTTTCTCCTTATCCAATTAATCTACGTGATTCGCCGCTTTCGCTCGTAACCATTTTCGATTAAGGTTCTAAAAGGAAAAAATAAGATGGATTGTAGTATGAAGAAGTTAACTATCCTTGATGGCGGCATGGGACGAGAGCTCAAACGCATGGGCGCCCCATTCTCTCAACCGCTTTGGAGCGCGCAAGCTCTGATTGAATCGCCAGAATTTGTTTACCAAGCACACAACAACTTTATCCAGGCTGGTGCAGAGATCGTTATCGCCAACAGTTACGCTTGTGTACCATTTCATCTAGGACAACTCCTTTACGCTCAACAAGGCAGAGAGCTAGCACGCTTTGCCGCCCAAATCGCACGTGAATGTGCAGATAAGTCGCCGAACTCTGTTCAAGTGGCAGGTTGTATTCCACCAGTATTTGGTAGTTACCGCCCTGACCTCTTCGAACCAGTGGAAGGCGAAGCAATCTTCCGCTCTTTACTTAATGCTCAAGACGAGTTCGTCGACATCTGGATAGCAGAGACCATTTGCAGCATAGAAGAACTAAAATGCTTACAAAAGGTATTCAAAGATAACAACAAGCCTGTAGCGTACGCCTTCTCTCTTAGTGATGACGCATTGGAGACGGCGCTTCTACGCTCAGGAGAAACTGTCACACTCGCAATCGAGCATATTGCACAAAGCTTGGCAAATCAGAATACGTTTGGGATTTACTTCAACTGCTCTGTACCAGAAGTGATGGCAAAAGCCGTCAGCGAAACTCAAGCGGTTTTGCAGAAACATGGGAGCGATATAGCGATTGGCGTTTATGCGAATAACTTTACGGCAATCAAATCTGACCACGAAGCCAACAGCGCATTGCAATCGATGCGAGAACTGTCACCAGTGGAATACCTAGCTTTCGCGCAAGAATGGCACCTGCGCGGAGCAAGCGTTGTTGGAGGATGCTGCGGCATTGGTCCAGAACACATCAAAGCTCTGTCTGATTGGAAACGCTCCCTTTAAGAGCAAAGGTAGCGGGCACGACTCCTTAGTGGAAGTGTAAATTGCAGATACAAAAATGCCGGCGATTCAGCCGGCATTTTTAATTCGCTTTTCATTCAGATTAACGGTACATACCGATGTCTTTCTGAATGTGTGCAGATAGGTCTTCTGCGTAGTAACTGCGAGGTGCAGAGTTATCTACGAAAAGAATATCCAGTAAGTGAGCAATCAATCCTTTGAAGTTAACCGCGTAGGTCTTCTTATCCATAGAGGTTGGTAAAGCTACATTTATCATTTGCATTGCTTGTGCCATGATTGCCTCTCTTAAAAGCAGTAATTTGTTTCGTTGGTTGTATATTAGTCATTTTTTCTCTGAGCAAAAAATGACAAATTTTGGTTATTCAGATTAGTTTTTCTAATCAAACAAATCATTTACAAACCGCACGAATACAAAAACAACTTTCATGCATATCCATTCACCAGGGCGAATCTTTAGTTGAATAACTTGGACTTACGTCTATAGAGCCAAGTTAAAAAGCAACATATTTTTAACCACAAACTTTTTTGAGGTTTTTGAATTCACAAAATCATTAAAGATTTTGATTAGTAATTTTAACGCTAGTGGTATTGGTTTCTTTGTTCTTATAGATAGAAGCAATAACTGCGGTTGTCATTACCGTTACCAAGAACGTTAGTGACCAAGCGGTTGGAATTTCGTAATGTGTGCCAACCAACAACATCTTCACCCCAATGAACATCATGATCACTGACAGTGCCGGTTTTAGATACACAAACTTATCCAGCATTGCTTGAAGTACAAAGTACAAAGAACGTAAGCCCAACAGTGCGAACACGTTCGCAGCCAACACGAGGAAAGGCTCACGAGTGACTGCAAAGATTGCAGGAATTGAGTCCAGTGCAAACATCACATCCATTACTGCAATCACACCAACCACGATCAGCATAGGTGTCGCTACCCACTTACCAGCTTGTTTCAAGATCATGTGTTTACCTTGATACTCTTCTGTTACTGGTAAGAATTTGCGGATGAACTGCTCTGGGTATGGGTTCACCTCTTCTTCTTCGCCTTTATCACGTGCCAGTTTGATACCAGTCCAAATTAGAAACACAGCAAATAGGTAAAGTACCCAGTGATATTGGGCTAGCAGTTGAGCGCCAACCGCAATCATGATTGCACGCAATACAAGTGCACCAATCACCCCCCATAGTAGAGCGCGAGGACGCAAATGTTCCGGCACCTTGTATTGAGCAAAGATAATCGCAAATACAAACAAGTTATCAACGCTCAGCGACTTTTCAAGTAAGTAGCCGGTTAAGAAAGAGACCGTTGCTTTTTCGTGAGTGTAACCGCTGTGAGGCGCGTAATAATCCCAAAAGAAGTAGATAGAGCCTGCAAAGACAAACGCTAGCAGGAACCAGAATACGCTCCATCCGATGGCCTTTTTCATGGTTACTGTGTCGCCGCGAGTTTGATAGATATCAAGGGCAACCAAAACTAAAGTAAATAGGCCGAATACACCGTACATCGTCAGTGATTCTTGCATTGCAACGGATTGGCTTAATTGGGTGGTATTTTCGATAAGAGACATGCTTCCTCCCAGGCGGAAGGACATATTCAGGTTGACCTTCCGCAGACAATAAAAACTAGCAGTCACATTAGCCATGTGCCCGCTGTTCAATGAATGCGTTGGTCTCGTTGAAGTGATCACCTGACGAATCAAATGACACCTTTACTTACCGGATAAGCTGACGCTTAACGAGATGACGATAAGTAAACTTGCGCTAACTACTCCCCAAACGCCGCCATCATACGCTTGCAAACCTCGATCTCCAACAAAAAATAGTTATCGATACCTAACGTGAATCCTTATCGTGCCCGTCAATTATTTCTATGAATTCATTGTTATAAAAAACAAAAAAGGAGCACTTTTGGTGCTCCTCATTTCACAATGACGTTAGCCAATTAAAAACCGTTAATAGGTACTAAATAAACTAACGTAGACCATACAGCAATCCAAGCAACGACCACTGCGGCATCTGCCCAATCTGAATTCCACATGCTCCCTTCCCTTCCATTCACGTTCCGCAACAACAAAGAAAGCAAAAATGGAACCAACTACATTGGTTATTTACTCTTCGAGTACAATTTATGATCTTGATTCAAACAATTTGGCTCATCAGTCAGTAACTCTATAAAGCAATCGGCCATAGAGAGATTGCTAATGACTCCTTCACCTCTCATATCAAGTAGTGCTTCGTAGCCCTCTTTACCTTTCATTGTATAGGCGGAAGATGCACCGCGATACCATTGCTCATCTTGAACATGATCCCAGTGTTGACCATCAAAGATTTGAAGGTTCTTTATACGCTCACCTCGTGGTGCCTCAGCATTATAATCAAAACTCAAATTATGCGTGTATGGGTAACTGCCGGACCCTGTCCCTTCAACACCGTTATTAAGCGCATTGTTGATTGCGCCCTCTAACGCATGTCGAATTGTACCACCTTGCACGTCATAACAACCGATCGGCACGGCAAATGGCAACAATCGACCGGCAACATCTGCCACGGTAATGTTACCTGGGTTCAGTGACGTTCGCACTCCACCTGCGTTATGAATGGCAAATTGCACCTGCTGACCACGTTTATTCAAACTATATAAAAAAGAACGTGCAACCGCTGGTGCTATATCGCTACCACCGAACGCATCTGGCACTCTCACGTGTCGCTTTTTAGCATCAACATGTGCAATCACTTGGGACTGCAATTGACGCACTCTAGGGATATATTTGTCGTTAAGAATTGCTTGGATCTGTGGGTGTTTTTTGCACACGACTACATTGGGTTGACCATGAATAAAATCGCAAGCAGTTTCAAACATGCCTCGGTCTAGTTGTTCGCTTAATGTTGAGTCCCAGAATATTCGACGTCCTAATAACAACTCATTTTGGCCGCTTAACATCGTCGCTTTACCATTTTCATCGAACTCCAGGACACAATGTCCGATGGTTAATGCGTGAAAGCCCGATTGCACAACGTAGGTGTCATTTACTCGTCTACCATAAGGGTCATCTTCGCCTAAACCGACCGCTGTAAAGTCACCCTGTAACTTATGGCTATGTCCACCAACAATGATCCCAATACCGTCGACTTGAGCAGCAAGCTCTAAATCTCCTTCGTAGCCCAAATGACTAAGTAGGATAATGTTTTTGATCCCTGCATTGTGAATCTGCTTCACTGTCCACTTTGCCGTTTCAATTGCCGAAACAAATGGCGTGTCGGCATCAGGATTTGCGATATCGCTCATTTTATCAATGGATAGGCCAAAGATAGCCACCTTTTCTCCACTGAACTCTTTCACCAGAAATTGCGCACTTTTCGTTTCCGCTTGATAGCTCAGGACGTTACTACAATTGTTGAGGCGATGGCTCTTCTGTTGACATTCATTCGAAAGATCCCAGTTACCGGCAAGCAATGGAAATTCAGTGCGTTTACAGAACAGCGCGACAGGCTCATTACCCATGTCAAGTTCGTGATTGCCCAATACCATGGCATCTATCTGTAAAGCATTGAGCAGATCTGCATTTGCGATTCCTTTAAACAATGAAAAGTAAAGCGTCCCCTGAAAACAGTCTCCAGCATGTAAAAACAGCATACCTTGTCCTTGCCGTTGAGCGTCATCTCGCAACTGCTCTACCCGAGTCGCAATACGAGAAAAGCCCCCCGCACTCACATATGGTTCAAGGAAATGATCGCTATTCACGTTTAGCTTTAACTGTAATGACGTTGGCTCAAAGTAGGAATGTGTGTCATTGATGTGTGCCAATTTCAGTCTGATTGGCTTATGATTTTTATTCATTATCATCTTCTCTCTTTTCATTCCTTATAATTATTAGAAGCGAATCATGACAGAATCATGAATTTTATGAAACATAGAAAATTTGATTTCATTTTTAAGTGATCTACCTAAGTGACTTAAGATGCTGGATTCAGATCATAGTTGCTATTTTCAAGTTGTATGACGATGCGATTTAACAAAGAAAGTGCTGTTGTAGTGACACGCTCCCTAATGGTGAGTTGCCTTGGTTTGCATACATCGTTAACACAATTTCAATTTAGAAACATTCGAGCTTCAAATCGCTACCTGCCTGCCAAATGATTCTCGCTGCACCAAGCACCTCGAGGTTCTTTGGTTATCATTATTACTTTGCTACACCATGATGAAAGTGGCACCCGGATAAAGCAGTCTTTGTTGTTAAATTGAGTGCTAATCATTTTGTGAACTGAACGTAACCCAGCAATATTAAATTCATATATGCTTAGGGAAGACTCAAGAAATCACAATAATTCAAATAATTGCAAGGAGAAGAGTGATGAGGTTAGAACGAGTTGAAATCTCTGGGTTTCGGGGAATTAAGCGCCTCGCACTCTCTTTTGACGAACTGACGACTTTAATTGGTGAAAATACTTGGGGTAAATCTTCACTTCTGGATGCGCTGTCTCTTGTTCTTCCCGCTGATGGCACTCTGTGTCAGTTCCAAATGACCGACTTCCACGTCGATTACTCCATTTCTCACCCACAAACTCAACATTTACAAATCATTTTGTGTTTCAAAGCTCAGGATAAACAAGAAGCAAACGCTGGTCGCTATCGCCGAATCAAGCCCACTTGGTGTATCAATGAAAACAATGAGCATGTGATCTACTATCGCATTAGTGCATCAAGAGAAGGCGCAAGTATAAAAACCAAATACGCATTTCTTGATTGTAACGGTGAGCCTAAATTACTGCATCACACTGAAAAACTGGCGGTAGAGTTGATGACATTGCATCCAGTGATCCGCTTGCGTGATTCTCGCCGCTTTACTCATCCAAAGCATGTCAATGGCGACAGTAAAAATACACGCATCGAGAAGCGCATTAGCAATACATGCCGCCGTTTGCTCGCGATGCCTGGGCACGTCAATAAAGGCGAGATCCGCAGCAGCCTTGACTCAATGCAAACCTTAGTTGAGCACTATTTCTCTTTTCGTTCAAACTATCGAGGCGATCCAAGAAAGCCACGCGATGGTATGTTTTACGCCAACCCCTCTTCAGAAACAGGGTTGCAGCAGTTTTTACAAGCAACGAATAATAAACAGACACGATTATTGTTGATGGGGTTACTCAACGCATTTCTTCAAGCAAAGGGGCCCACTGACTTGCGACGGTGCGCCCGCCCTCTTTTGATCATTGAAGATCCCGAAGGTCGCTTGCACCCCACTCATCTATCACGGGCTTGGGGATTGTTACAGCTCTTACCAATGCAGAAAATCTTAACAACAAACAGTGCACACTTGCTGGGTTCTGTTCCTTTGTCTTCGATACGTCGCCTTGTGCGTTTATCTGACAGAACAAACGCAACGTCGCTCAATCCATCAAGGTTTAGCGTTGATCAACTCCGTCGGATTGGCTTTCATATTCGATTCCATCGGGCTGGAGCGCTCTTCGCTCGCTGTTGGTTACTTGTCGAAGGCGAAACCGAAGTTTGGCTGTTTAACGAACTAGCACGTCAATGTGGCTACGATCTCGCCGCCGAAGGCGTTCAGATCGTCGAGTTTGCGCAATCAGGATTAAAATCTCTAATCAAAGTTGCAAAAGCATTTGATATTGATTGGCATGTGGTTACTGATGGTGACCAGGCAGGTAAAAAATACGCTCATACTGTAAGGTCAATGCTCGCTCATGACCAAGAGCGCCACCGCTTAACAGAGCTACCAGACAAAGACATCGAACATTTCTTGTACAACCATGGGTTCGAAATTTTCTTTAAGGACATCATCAAAGTTCCTCACGATCATCCAATACCGGCAAAGAAAGTTGTCAATCGAGTATTAAAGAAACAAGCAAAGCCTGATCTCGCCTTAGCCATCGTCTCTCATTGTGAAAAACAAGGCAAAGAGTGCATACCCGTCCTGTTACGTTGGACGCTCAAGCGGGTTGTCACAATGGCTAACGGCAACACATAAAAAACACACCATGTGGGTGTGCTCGTATCAAGAATCAGTAATTTTGATTACCAGTATTTAAGCGGGATAAACTCAAACTCCATACACGATAGATACAAATTATATCGGGGGTACTACTGAACTTGCTCGGAAAGCGAAGAAGTAGTCGCTGATTTCGCATGTAGCCAAAGCCCTGCGGCTTTCATGAGATAACCAAACACGCCTGTCATATTAATGATTAAGCTTTCAGCCAACCCTCTCAAACCACTCGTCGGGGATGCAAAATAGCTAGTACAGCCGAGAAAACCAGCCCAAGGCAGTAGGCCAAAGGTGATAGCAATCCAGCCCCAAACGCCGGACAGAATGCCTGTTGTAATTGCAATTGTTAAAAGTATTGTCATGGTATTCTTACCCGCTTGGTCAGTACCGTACCACTATGGTTCGAATACTGCCTTCATACATATAAAATCAGGCAGACAATACTAGGTCTATTATCCCATCAATTTGGTGACACTGCTGACACTGTTCACGCCAAGTGGCAGAATGCTTTATCATTTGCATGGATAATTTGACGCAATCGTTAAAACAACAGATTTTGGAAATAATAAAATCAAAACGAATCGAACCGAACCGAACAGGAAAACAAATGACAAAAAGGCCCTGCAAAAACACAGAGCCTTTAAAAAATCAGGTTGAAAATGACTTAAAACACGGAAGGTTTGCCCTTCATCATGCGTAAACCTTCACGTTTGATGCAATCTACTAGCGGGTTTTCCGCCATATCGGCTCGCCATATGAACGATAAAGTACGATCCATCTTTAGCTCAGGAACCTTTAACGCGACTAATTCACCCGCTTCAATGTAACGTTCTACATCTAAGTACGGTAAGCAAGTCAAATATTGTCCATTCGCAACTAAGCTACGGAGCACGGGTACGTGTTCGTATTCGCGCCATACATCTAAGTCTTCAATAAGATGATGAATAGAGCTATCAAAAATTTTTCGAGTACCAGAGCCATGTTCTCGCAGTACCCATTTCGCATGCTCTAACTGTGCTAGGCTGACAGAATCGTTACGGGCAAAGGGATGGTGAGACGCTGCAACTACAGTAAGGTGGTCACGACACCAAATCTCTTGGTGTAAACGGTTATCGTCACAGCGGCCTTCAATCACGCCCAAATCGTATTTGTAATCCAGTACACCATCAATAACTGCTTGCGTACTTTGCACACCTAACGAAATTCGCATCTCTGGAAAATCGTTATCAATGATACTGATAAGGTCAGGAACGAGGTGTTCTGCTGGTGTTTGACTTGCCCCTAGTCGGATGTGTCCACTGAGCAAATGCTGCTCGTAAAAGCCCATCTCAATTTGCAGCGCGTCTTGCAGCAAACGCTTCGCTTTTGGCCTTAACCACATCCCCCAATGCGTTAACGCCATTTGCTTGCCTTGCCGTTCAAATAAAGGCCTTCCAAGCATTTTTTCTAATTGCGCAAGCGACATACTTGTCGCTGATTGTGTCAGAGCCAGTTTATCCGCGGCCTGGCTTACACTGCCGGTGTCTGCAACTGCGTCAAAAACCGCTAATTGCTTAAGTGAGTAGCGCAAAGTGTCCTCCCTAATCAGCGAGTATTTTCCATACTCCTGTCCCCAAAAATTAACTGCGTTAATACGCAATAAAGTTCATTTTACCTAGCCTGAAAAACATATCAAATAATTTGATGAGGATTCTAAATATTATCAATTTTACCTCTACTGCTCAGCTGCGTAATCTGGATATGCGGTTCGGGAACACCGCAACAAAAACAAATAACACCTTCACTTTCGAGCGCAACAAACACCTCGATTTCATTAACCAAGGAGTTTCTATGAAACCACAAACTAAGGAGTCAACATGACGGTGACCAGCACTCAAAATCATCAATATTTCTCTCCAAAAGAAATGATGGCTGAAGCCGAGAAGTTTGCCCTTAGCAAAGCGAACAAAACCAGCAGCATGACACTGGGTTTAGCCATCATGGCTGGCGCATTCATCGGTCTAGCATTCTTGTTTTACATCACAGTGACAACAGGGAGTGCAGAAGCCAGTTGGGGCCTTAACCGTTTGGCCGGTGGCTTAGCATTCAGTATGGGGTTGATTCTCATCGTTATTTGCGGTGGTGAGTTGTTTACCAGCTCAGTACTTTCCAGTATCTCTTGGGCCAACAAACAAATTTCGTTTGGCAAGATGTTGTCGATTTGGGGCAAAGTTTATGTCGGTAACTTTATCGGGGCCATGTTCTTGCTCGCCCTAGTCAGCGCAGCAGGCTTATACCAAATGGATGCTGGTCAATGGGGTTTAAACGCACTAAATATTGCACAGCACAAATTACACCACACATTGGTACAAGCATTTGCCCTAGGGGTTCTATGTAACCTATTGGTTTGTCTAGCAATCTGGCTTACGTTCAGTGCTGCAAATGCAATGACCAAAGCAGCGATGACCATCATGCCTGTGGCAATGTTCGTCAGCAGTGGCTTTGAGCACTGTGTGGCCAACATGTTCATGGTACCGCTAGGTATCGTTATCGCGAATTTCGCACCGGAATCATTCTGGACTTCCGTTGGCGTGTCGGCTGCTCAGTACGCAGACCTCAATGTAGGACACTTTATCACTGCCAACCTAATTCCAGTGACGCTGGGCAACATTATTGGTGGCGGAGTATTAGTTGGCTTAGCTAACTGGTGTATCTATCGTCGACCAGAACTAAAAGCTGCAAAAATTTCATCCATCACAACCACTACAACACTCACGTCAGTTAAGGAAAGCACTATGAAAAACGCATCAATTGTAAAAGAGATCATGAACCCGAGTCCAGTGACTCTGAGCGTAGATATGCCAGTATCAACCGCACTAGATACCCTATTGGACCAAAATCTAATCAGCGCACCAGTTATTGACATCGAAAACCGTTTGGTTGGTTTCTTCTCAGCCCACGATGTAATGGTTGAATTGTGGTGCCAAGATTACATCCCTGCTAAAGCGCAAAAAGT
Source organism: Vibrio sp. PNB23_22_6 (assembly GCF_052877535.1). NCBI lineage: Bacteria > Pseudomonadati > Pseudomonadota > Gammaproteobacteria > Vibrionales > Vibrionaceae > Vibrio > Vibrio sp. PNB23_22_6. Next base: position 319,769 of record NZ_JBNFXP010000001.1, read on the forward strand.
GGTGGATTTGATGAGTCGTGACGTTGTCGCAATCGATGCAAGTGACCGATTGGTGGATGTTGTTGAATTCCTATGTATTGATAAAGAGCAACTATACCCAACAACAAGCATGGGCATGGCTACTCGCTTTACCTCTCTTTCTCTAGAAGAACGAGTGAAAAGCATGAAAGTAAGCAAGCCACAAGTACTGCCTGTCCTAGAAAATGGCCACATGGTCGGTGTCATTACTCGTAACGAGGTTCTACAAGCACTACGCCCTGTTTACGGAGAGCGTCTAAATCTAGTTGAAGAAAAAGTCCTAGAAACGGCATAAACACGACAAACTATCAAAACAAGTTGGTACAAAATAAAAAGCGCTCTTGGTTATGAGCGCTTTCTTCGTTTAAGCGATAAAAGATGAAGAATTACTTTTTGATACCTTCAATATGCAGTTCCATATCAACGTAGCTTGAAGACCCCATTACTGGGATTTTAAAATCAGCAAGCTCTAGACGAGTTTGGCCGATAAAACCAGCACGCTCTCCCCCCCATGGGTCGTTACCTGCACCAACAAACTCAGCTTCAATGGTAATTGGTTTCGTTACACCGTGTAGAGTCAGGTCGCCGGTTACATCGAGTTTACCATTACCCTTATCGGTCACTTTAGTGCTCTTAAACGTTGCTTCGCTGTATTTGCTCGCGTCGATGAAATCATTACTACGAATGTGCTTATCACGTTCTGCGTGATTAGAATCAAGGCTAGTTGTGTCTACTACTACGTTTACTTGCGCATCAGCAATGTTGTTTTCATCGAAAGAGAAATCACCAGAGAATGTATTAAAACGTCCCTTGATGAAACTGTAGCCTAAGTGACTAACTTTAAAGTTAATCGATGCGTGAGCACCTTTCGTATCGATAACATAATCCGCAGCATTTGCACCGAATGGTAATGCAAGTGCGAAAGCTAATCCTGTAGCAAAAAGTGACTTTTTCATTGTGAAGCTCCTAGCATTTTTCTTAATGTGTTGTCTTTATCGATAAAGTGATGTTTGAGTGCAGCGACGGCGTGTACACCAGCCATTAGTATCAGAGCCCAAGCGGCATAAAAGTGAATTTCCCCAGCGATGTCTGATTGTCCCGGAAATAACTCTCCTACCCCAAGTATCGTAAACCAGTTAAACACATCGATACCACGACCGTCAGAGGTTGAGATGAGGTAACCTGAAATAAAGATAACAATAAGTAGCAGATACATCACACCATGAACCGCTTTTGCAGCAACCACTTCATAAGGTTTCCCTTCCACTTTAGGTGACGCTGTCACACACTTCCATACGATGCGTGCCAAAGTGAGTATGGCTAATAGAATGCCCACAGATCGGTGATAATGTGGTGCGGTTCGATACCACTCGCTGTAATAGCTAAGGTCCACCATCCACAAACCCACAGCAAACAAACCGATGATGCAAAGTGCAGATAGCCAATGCATAAATCGTGCAGTTAGGTTGTAATTCTTTACTACTGTTCCCATTTCATGTTCCTAGATATCTTTCTAAGTTAATATTATTCGAAAACATAACATTAACTTACCAACCTTGAATGAAACAGATTATTTACCATCATTTACACCCAGCCAACAACCCCCGTTCAAACAACTTGTTCGAAAAATTAGAAGAAGACACAAATTATCTAGAAACCGATAGTTAGAGTTGAACATCTTGCTCGATTTCATACAGTTCATCGGCCATTTCAAGCATCCGTCGTTCAATGAGCGCTTTTGCATCGTCAACCCCTTTATTGTAATAAAGTGGTGCTAGCTTATCGGTGATAAAGTCTATTAAAAACTCGCTATCAAATTGACCGATATCGATACTCAACTCATCTTGCATGTAATCTTGAATTGCATTTGCAAGCGCCTCTTTTTGTGCTCTCTCTAGTTTTATCATGTCATCCCTCTTATGTAATAGTGCCAAAATTGTAGTTTAGATCAAGAAGTTGCCTAACTAAATTAGTCTATCCTCAAAGGACTATGCTAACCTTTTGCAGTTTATATTATTAACTGTGAAGGTATATTCTTTGCTGCTCGACTTAGTCATCCAAAGTGTCAATGATTTTCAAGACGATTGTCTTAAACTGTGCGAGAAGCATTATCCTGCGGTTCATAATCAAGGCATGAGTGAACATCACTTAGGCCTCGCTTTTTCCAGACGTATGGAGCATACCTTTCGACATTTTGGGTATAACAGTATCATCAAGCCTATTGAGGTGCTTAATGCGCCAGATCTACCTCATCACTATCGTATCTCTTCTGAAATAGGCACAGTTTGGGTTCTGAGTCATCATATGGTCAGCGCAGGTAATTCTTGTCGTGAGAATCTATTGTCTTCTATCACAGAATGGCAAAGTGAGTATGGCTATGCGTTACAACCAAACGATTTGTTGTTTTTGGTGACTGATCACTGGATAAGCCGCAGTAAAACCAGTCGTGAGTTACTGCATTGGTGGATGGGGGAACTACCCGTACCCATCGATGAATACACAGAACAAGGCATCACTTTGTATACCAGCGAGTCTCAGTTGACCAATTCACTTGATACACGCTTCGGTATTAGCCCGTGTTACATAAAGTCAGGCCATCCATTACGGCGTTCAAATAAGCAACAGTTGGTTAGAAAGTATCTTCAATTGTATGCCGTGTTACAATGGTAGCCTGCAAGTTCGCTGGACCCGTTATTAACTTATTTATCGATTTGTTTGATATGGGTCGACTATTCTATTTAACTAACACAAACTCTCTTGCTTTTGGTGTATTCGTCAGCGAAAATTTTCTACTCCGTCGTAAAACTAATTGCAAACAATCAGTAAAGTAACGAATGAATAGCATTAGTCTAGGTTGTAACAATAATGATGAGCATCTCGCAGTTGCTTGACTGCATTTTAAAGCAAGTAGATGGACAGTACATCGCACAATACAAGCATCTGACATTGCGAAGTGTCTTCCAGCCTATCTATCATAAAGATCTTTCCATTGTCGGACTCGAAGCATTGGTCCGTATCAGTAATCAAGATGGGTTATTGATAAGACCAGATCAATTTTTTCAATCCAACTGCATTCCAGCCGAAGACCAAATTAATGTCGAACGTCTAAGCCGTTTGATTCACATAAACAATTTCAGTCAATCAAAATTCAATAACAATAAGCTGTTTCTCAATGTATTGCCGACAGCGGCAGAATTACTTGCGCAAGATATCGCTTATCGTAACTTACTCAATCGTACGATCATTCAAGCTAACTTACGAAGGGACCAGATCGTGATTGAGTTGGTTGAGCTGGATGCCCGTAATGAGACACTGCTGTATAAAGCAACCAGAGACTTAAGTAACAATGGCTACTTACTGGCAATAGATGACTACGGCATTGATGCTTCAACAATTGAGCGAGTAAGATCGGTGAAGCCGAACATCATTAAGATCGATCGCTCCTTACTTTTAAGATACGAAAACGGAGATTTTTCTTGCTTGATGGAAGCATTGGCTCTTGCTCAAGAAACCTCCTCAAAAACAGTCATGGAAGGAATTGAAACCGAACATCAACTAAATTTAGTTAAAAAGCTCGGTTTCGATATGTATCAAGGCTACTTATTAGCCATGCCGCAAGCACTTGAAGCATTTCAAAAAGCAAAAACGGCTTAATCAACATTGTTGATAGCCATCATCACCTTTTTATCGGCGCTTTTTCCCACGATTTTTGTGAATCGCGAGTTTCGCCTTTAGTTTACGCTTTTCTGATGAGCGACTCTTACGTTGTCCTAAACCATTGAGTTCGGGCTCAATATCTTCGATCAAGCTCGGCTCAAAGCCTTCTAACCACTCTTGAGGCAGGCGCTGATCGAGCAAGTTTTCTATTGCGTGCAACAGGTACTCTTCATCACGACTCATCAATGAGATGGCTAAACCTGACTTACCTGCACGTCCAGTACGGCCAATTCGATGAACATAATCTTCCGCCTTGAATGGCATATCAAAGTTGACTACCTGCTCTAACTCTTGAATATCTAAACCACGCGCTGCGACGTCTGTTGCAATCAAAGCACGAACTTTACCCGCTTTGAACTCATCCAGTGCACGTTGACGGGCACCTTGAGATTTATCCCCGTTTATTGATACCGCTTTAATACCGTCAAGCTTTAACTCTTTCGCAAGCTCATCACTACCTTGTTTCGTCTTAGTGAATACCAACACTTGTTGCCAGTTGCGAGAGCCAATCAAATACGCAAGTAATTCACGTTTGCGCTTCTTATCCACTGGATAAACCATTTGCTTCACAGTTTCAGCTGTGGTATTCGCCGGGGAGACTTCTACTTCTACCGGAGAATCCATCAATTTGTACGCGATCGTTTTGATGCGCTTTTCAAACGTCGCAGAGAAAAGCATGATCTGCTTGGTTTCTGGTAAGCGACGAAGAATGCGCTGTAAGTCAGGCCAAAAACCCATGTCTAACATTCGATCGGCTTCGTCAAGAACAAGAATGCCTGTTTTTGAGATGTTTACATTGCCGTTAAACAAATGGTCAAGCAAACGACCAGGGGTCGCTATAAGGATATCCGCCCCTTCTCTCAGATTCTTCTTTTGTACACCAATGCTTGTACCACCATACACAGATACGATGCGAAGCTCTGTATTAGCTGCATATTGCGCTAGATTATCAAACACCTGTTGTGCAAGTTCACGAGTCGGAACCAGTATCAACGCTTGTGGGGTTCCGTTAAGTTTCTTTTGCTGTACCGCTTGAATAATAGGCAATCCAAACGCCGCCGTTTTACCGGTTCCCGTTTGCGCAGCAGCAAGTAGATCTTTTCCCGATAATACATGCGGAATCGACTTTTCCTGTACAGGTGTTGGCGACACAATATTCAAACCACTTAGGGTTTCTACCAACTGTTGATCAATGCCAAGATCAGCGAAATTAACGGACATGATAAACCTCATAAATTTTGGAGCGCAGAGTTTACCAGAGCCACCTTAGTCATACTACTTTTAGAAACCGTCAACCTAAGATTTGTTCAGTTGTTGATGGTATTCGTACGCTTGGTTCAGAACATCTTGATAAAGCGACGGAAACTTCGCCTCTAAACTCATATATTCATTTTCTAGCACTTCAAATGTTGTGGTTAAATCCGCCATTCGAGGGCTTCTCTGAGACATTCGATGTAAAGCAAACTCAATATTCTCAAGTGCTCGATACGATAGAAGCCATCCCTCCCTCCACATACGGCTGTGAAGCAGCAAAAAACGAGGTGGTAATGTGTCAACCACTTGAGCGTTGACGTTTTGAAAAGCGAAATAGACAAACTCGTCAAGCGAGTCAGGATGGAATGCATTCCAGTGTTTTGCTAAGCAATGATCCCAAAACATATCAAGGGCGATGGGAGCAAAGCGGCGTGCAACGCCAGTAAAGTGTGGTTTGCACTCTTCGACAATGGCGTGTTGATCGGTAATACGATCGACAAAGCGATGAAGTTTTATGCCATTGGAAATTTCAGTTTGATACTGCTTGCTTGGATCTCCCTTTACGAAATCTCCAAGCAAGTTTCCCATTAAATGGCTATTACAGTGATCTGCAATATGCAGGTGGGCTAGAAAGTTCATTAGACGCTGTGAGTGGTCTTTTAGCTCGTCTTACATGAGCTTAGTATAACGTCTGTTGTGACACGGGGGAGTACTAATTGTACTTATTCGTCTTCTGAGCCAATGTAATCCGACAAGATAATACCGTTCTCAAGAGCATCAAGCATCTCTAGGCATTCATCCTTTTGGTCTTGATCGCTCATTGTGACTTGCTGTATTTTACATCTCCTGAAGCAAATCTGCTTCACACTTCACTGCCACAATTCCAAATTTTCAGTGACAGCTACTCCTATTTTATAGCCTTTATATGACACATATATAACAGTGAGAAATAAAAATTTAAAAAGCTATAACAGGAGTCATAAGTAAACGAATGCATTGTATTGACGACGAATTGCCACCGTTTTATTACACAACGTGAGCAAGTGGCAGGTACGAAGGTAAACCGTTAGTCCAATCCACTCTCAACGAAAAGACGCCACACTGACCCTTTTCGTTGCTAGTAACATTAACTCACCTTTGATGTGATACCTGTTCTCAATCATGTGAGCTGCCCTGCTTGCACATTTTATTTTGAAGTGAATCGAAATAATTTTCTGTATTTGATGAAAAAATGTCTTAAAGGTAAGCCTTCAGCTATTCTTGATGATGCCAAATCCATTTTGCTGCTAGTGAATAATATGAATAATTACAACAACACAAAAAATACTGACGACCTTCAATGCCCACTCTGTCAATGTGATGAGTATATGATCTCATCCAATGGCGAAAAATTCACATGCGCTTCATGTGGGTTCCATACAAAACACTTTTCTTCCATCCAACGTGTACATCACACCCCCTATCTACAAACTAAATTCAAACATGTTCATAGTTTGAGTAACGTGTGCCATTAAACGAGATTAAGAATTAGCGCATCGCTATACCGAGCAGCCTAACAGCTGCTCTTTTAGTTCGTGCAAGTGGTTAATACGAATGACTCGTTCATCGTCAACAAGATTAATAAGTACACCGTTATACAACTGAACCGTCTTAATGCCTGCATTAAGGCCCGCTTCAACGCCTTTTGGTGTATCATCAACGTATAAGCAATCACTTGGCAGGAAGCCCATATTCATCGCACTGTACATGATGAGATCCGGCTCAGGCTTCCAACTGTTTGCATCAAACGCAGAAAAAACCTTACCTTTAAAAATATCAAGTAAGCCCGTTAATTCAAGTGCATATTCAACTTTATCTTTAGGTCCATTCGACGCTACGCAGTATTCAATATGGTGTGAGTCGAGAAAATCGATCAACTCTTTCACGCCTTCCATTGGCTTCAAGTGACGCACAAATAGCTTTTGCACTTCTTCTCGATATTGTGGCTCGAGTACATCGATTGACACATCCATTGCCATTAACTTTTTAGCATCAATCAAGATATCTGCTAATTTACCGCCTTTGAAATGGACGATACAGTCATCGATGGTCATTTCTGTTCCGTGCCGACCGAATACGTTAACTAAGGCCTGGCAACACAAACGCTCACTGTCAACCAATGTTCCGTCACAGTCAAATATGATGCATTTAATCTCGTTAATAGCCATGGCATGCCCCCAAACCTTAATTTTTGTGTCAACCAATCATCTTGGTCTTTTCCACCTGCTGCTCAGATTTCAACATGATATTAAAGTTTAGGTCGCTTTAAACGAGAGAGTTGGCATTTCTCAAAAATGACAAAGAGCAATTCACTTTTTTTCGCACAAGATCACCGAAAGCGCCCTCAAGCTCAAAAAAGATGCGATATAAAACAACATAACCTTATCGTTAGTCTTCACAACCTGGATATAAATAACGCTCCTAAACGAAACGTTCTAAATTATCAAACACGAGTTGACACAAGGCATGGTCAAATGTTGGCCCCTTCCACGTAACAAAAGCTCTGCCGCTTCTGATAAACTTTCATCCCGAATTTCGACAAAATTAATTTGAGGAAACTTCTCCATTTCTACGGTCACGCGCTGGCGAATTAATTCGGAAGTCATACTTCGAACGGCAAGATAATATTGATTTTTAATACTTGGTCGTAGAAGATTAATCAGTTTAATATTTTCCTCTACACGATCGCATTCATACAATACCGTGCCTGTGTGTCGTATTGACTAACGACGCTTGTTCGTCATTTATTCCTACAGCAATCCACTGAGCAACACGTTGAAAATTAGGTAGATAACGCTGAAAAAATGGTAGCGCCGTATCGTCTGAAATGATAATGCCATCAAAAATATAGTCTTGAGATTTGAATAACATGTACTGAGCTATTTACGGTAAATAGCCATCAGAGTGGATTCGCTGTGCATCTAGATATTCGATAAACAGCTTGACTTCGTTATCGGTTTGCTCAAAGCCTTTTACATGACATTGGTCCATTGATAAGATGGTTCATAGGCATGTAGAAGCAGTATTCGTTTGAGTTCCCCTTTCAGAGTCGTGAACATTGACTACTGCCGTCCCTAAGCACAACAACAGCGCCATTACAGGCTCAAAACGCTTAATCGTGTTTTACCCAGCTTAAGAGAAATGTTGCGTCGATGAAATGTTGAATTCCGGACAGAGCTCCACAAAAATCAGTGTTCTAACACAATCGTCTCACACATTTTTTTATCTCTATCGAGTTTTTTAGCTAAATCTGCTGCAAACTGCTGCTTGTCTAAGTGTTGAGAAACAGCAATATCCGAAATTAGGGTGTTCCCTTCCAGATGACTCACAATGGCCGCACCGACCGCCTCTCTATCACTAAATCCGACATACAACTCAAACTCAGGAACCAAAATTATCTGGGTCAAATACTCAATGATCATTTCTTGATCGCGCTGCTCGTCCCAACGCTGTGACTGAAGGATAGAGAACATCACCGTCAGTCTATGAAAATCGACAAGGAAAATATCCTTTGCTTCCAGCACATTATCTTTAGTAAGTAACAGTGATTTATCGATAACCTCATGGCTTAGCGTTTCAAGAGTTTGGAAGTAAATTTCACGCCCTTCGAGACTTTCTTTTGTCGGAAACTCCACTTCGACTAAATCATGTAGCCATGCGTTTTTTCGTTTTATGATATCTAACTGTTGTTCATTCATTTTGTTACCTTAAGTGCCACATTCATCAACCTGCAGCGAGTAAATACGGGACTTTGATTACACTACCCGTTATTGAGAGGTACATTAGCATGAAGCCTCTAACAAACCTAGCTAAACTCCTGAGGTAACGTCAAATTTTGTTTTCAGTTCGTCTGTCTGATAAATTGAACCAATTACTTGCCGATTTTAAGGATATAAAATGAAAAAACGCTTGCTTGCTTTAAGTTTAGTTACCGTCTTAGCGGGATGTGGCGATAACGAGGTTGGTGATGTATCGCTAGGTATGTTCACGATGAAAGATATTAAAATCGGCCACCTACAGGATGAGGAAGTCACTGGTGTTACTTGCCATATCGCCTCTATCGAAGCGAATTTAAGCTTATCCGATCCAAGTGACAGCTCCATATCTTGCCGTCAAACCGGTGATATTACCCCAGAAATGATAGCCAAAATCGACAAAAGTAAATCAGGAGAAGTAGTGTTTAAAAAATCAAAGAGCATCTTCTTCAAAACAATGAAAGTAAGACGCATCTTTGATCCAGAGAGCCAAACATTGCTGTATTTGTCTTACACAACCAAAGAGACCGACGGTAGCTTTAAGCACAGCTTATCAACGGTTCCACTATGGGGCACTAAAGCTTACGTAGAACCGGCTGTAACACAGGAAAAGTAATCCTAAATCGCTTGTAATAACATCAGCCCGCTGCATTTTTCAGCGGGCAAATTTCTTTGTGATTTAGGTAATGAATTTCATTTTTTTGTGATATAATTTCGTCTCTTTTTTTTCTCATTAAAGAACAAGCATGAAGTTTCCTGGTCAGCGTAAATCTAAACACTACTTCCCAACTCACGCTCGAGATCCATTAGTTAACCAAATTCGACCAACTCCGAAATTGTACCGTCCAACGGTTGTTGGTGTTGGTCAAACCATCGTAGATATCGAAGCACGCGTTGACGATGCGTTTTTAGAAAAATACAAACTAAGCAAAGGACACTCGCTCGTTCTTGAAGAGAGCAAAGCGGATGCACTATACGAAGAGCTAGTCGAAAAAGGCCTGATTACCCATCAGTACCCTGGTGACACGATTGGTAACACGCTGCACAACTACTCAGTATTGGCAGACAGCAAATCGGTGCTTCTAGGTGTGATGTCTAAGAACATCCAAGTTGGTTCATTTGCATACCGCTACCTATGCCGCACATCTTCTCGTATGAACCTAAACCACCTCCAAACGGTTGATGGTCCGATTGGTCGTTGCTATACACTCATTACTCAAGATGGTGAACGAACTTTCGCGATTAACGAAGGTCACATGAACCAACTGCTTCCTGAAAGCATTCCAGAAGAAGTATTCAAAAAAGCCTCTGCTCTTGTTGTTTCTTCTTACCTTATGCGTGGTAAAGAAGAAGATCCAATGCCAAAAGCGGTTCAGCGTGCAATCAACTTCGCTAAGAAGCATGACGTTCCTGTAGTTCTGACGCTTGGCACAAAGTACGTCATTGAAGGTAATGCTGAGTGGTGGCAGGAATACATCCGTGAAAACGTGTCTGTTGTCGCGATGAATGAAGAAGAAGGCGCGGCGTTAACCGGTGAATCTGATCCTCTTACTGCCGCCGACAAAGCACTAGAATGGGTTGATCTTGTACTGTGTACCGCTGGGCCTGATGGCCTATACATGGCAGGCTACACCGACGAGATAGTAAAACGCGAAACGACACATGATATTCTTGAAGGCTCCATTAAAGAGTTCAACAAATTCGAGTTTAGTCGCGCGATGCGTCAAGAAGACTGTAAGAAGCCAATGAAAGTGTATTCTCACATCGGCCCATACCTTGGCGGTCCACTTGAGATTAAAAACACAAATGGTGCTGGTGATGCAGCACTGTCTGCACTTCTTCACGATATGGCAGCAAACTCTTTCCACCAGAAGGAAGTACCAAACTCTGAGAAACATGAAGTACGTTGTCTAACTTACTCTTCTCTATCCCAGATTTGTAAATACGCAAACCGCGTAAGCTACGAAGTGCTTACTCAGCACTCTCCTCGTCTATCTCGAGCGCTACCAGAGCGTGAAGATAGCCTAGAAGAGACCTACTGGGATCGCTAAAAACTAAGTGCTTAGAGCAAAAAATTGGTAAAGGCCACCATTTGGTGGCCTTTTTGTTTTGATCTAACGCAGTATTTAGTGTTTTTTGTTATCATGTAGCACGCTACCGCGCATGAACTGCTTTACAGCTTTTATTTTACCAGTATCATCCCCACGCAAACGTTTGCGCAATAACAATACTGTCTATTCGATTGTTTATGTTGAAAGCGACGTGTTAGCCATTTTTTTGGAGTATCCATGCAGTCTGATATTGAAATTTGCCGAAACACACCGTTGTCTTCTATTGTGACCGTTGCTGCAAATGCTGGTCTTTTGCCGCACGAGTTCGATACACACGGAAAACACAAAGCTAAAGTTCATCCCCAATGTCTTGAACGCTTAAATACCAACCAAGATGGTAAATTGGTGCTGGTCACTGCAATTACACCTACCCCTTTGGGTGAAGGAAAAACCGTAACAACCATCGGTCTTGCGCAGGGCCTATCAAAAATCACCCCATCAGTGATGGCGTGTATCCGTCAACCATCCATGGGGCCGGTATTTGGTGTGAAAGGTGGTGCTGCGGGCGGTGGCTACTCTCAAGTTGCGCCAATGGACGAACTTAATCTTCATCTTACTGGTGACATTCATGCTGTCACAGCCGCCCATAACCTTGCCTCTGCAGCGCTTGATGCTCGCTTATACCACGAGCAACGTGAAGGCTACGATGCATTTGAAGCGCGTACCGGGCTCAACGCACTAAAAATAGACGTTGAGCGCATTACGTGGAAACGCGTAATGGACCATAACGACCGTGCGCTGCGCATGGTTAAGATTGGCCTGAACGAAGAAGGCAAAACCATCAATGGTTTTGAGCGCGAAGAAGGTTTCGATATCTCAGCGGCTTCAGAGCTAATGGCGATTCTTGCGCTGTCGCAAGACCTAAAAGATCTCCGCCAGCGTATCGGTCGTATCGTTGTTGCTTACGATCTAGATGGAAAACCTGTCACAACAGAAGACCTGCAAGTTGCTGGGGCAATGGCAGTAACACTCAAAGAGACGATTGCACCAACCTTGATGCAAACACTTGAAGGCGTCCCTACTCTTATTCACGCAGGTCCGTTTGCCAACATTGCTCACGGCAACTCTTCCATCATCGCAGACCAGATTGCACTTAAACTTTCTAGTTACGTTGTCACTGAGGCTGGTTTTGGTTCAGACATGGGCTTTGAAAAAGCGTGCAACATTAAAGCGACGGCAGCCAACCGTGCACCTGACTGTGTGGTGATTGTCGCAACATTACGTGGTTTAAAAGCGAACTCGGGTCACTACGACTTGCGACCGGGAATGGCCATTCCCGATACCATATTCAATCCGGATCCTGCAGCGTTAGAAGCTGGGTTTGAAAACCTTAAATGGCACATCAATAACGTACATAAGTATGGTATCCCTACCGTTGTCGCGATCAACCAGTTTCCACAAGATTCCGCAGATGAGTTGGCGGAGCTAACATCCCTAATCAACAGCTTCAATCCTGGTGTTAAAGTGGCAGTAAGTACGGCGTTCGGCCTAGGTGGTGAAGGCGCGATTGAACTGGCACAACATGTGATCGAGACTTGTGAGCAACCTTCTGAGTTTCGCCCTCTTTACACCAAAGACCAATCTTTAAAAGAGAAATTGATGGCCGTGTGTGAAGCAGGATATGGTGCATCGAGCATTGAGATGAGTGAGTTGGCTAAAAAGCAACTGGCAGATTTTGAAAAACTAGGCTTTGATGATCTCGCCGTGTGTATTGCCAAAACACCATTGTCTATCACCACAGATTCTGCGATTAAAGGTGCGCCAAGCGGGTTTACTGTGCCTATCCGCGAGCTACGCTTATGCGCTGGTGCAGGTTTTATTTATGCGCTTTCCGGTAACGTGATGACCATGCCAGGCCTTCCAGATAAACCTGCATTTATGAACCTTGACCTAGACGAGCATGGCAATATTGTTGGTTTGTCATAATCTATCAGAGAAGATCACTAGTATTTCTTTCTTCCATTCATTCTCCTTTTAATAGTTCATACTAAAGGATAGCTTTGTACCCAAGTGGCTTCATCAAGGCACTTGGGTACTGATCGTCATAACACAGACTTCCTCACCAACTATCGCCCCAATACAGTGCAAGACAAGGTGATCATCCCCTAAATTAGTGCAATTGCCTGATGTCCCCTCTCTACCACATTGATTTTGCTTAATACACTCTATGGCTCGATTCTTGAACTAAAGTTTAAGAAATGGACATTCGATTACCAATTCATCGTGCAGATTTAGGATAAACCCACTCCCCGGGTTTAATGCTGTTTCGAAAATAATACAAGGGAAAGGGAAGATTTATGCAAGATGCACTCGCAGTAATTTTGGCCGGTGGAATGGGCTCTAGGCTAAGCCCCCTTACTGATGACAGAGCCAAGCCTGCCGTACCATTTGGTGGTAAGTACCGAATCATTGACTTCACACTGACTAACTGTCTTCATTCAGGTTTACGAAAGATTCTCGTCCTGACACAGTACAAATCACATTCACTGCAAAAACACCTTCGTGACGGTTGGTCCATATTCAACCCTGAACTTGGTGAATACATCACGGCCGTACCTCCGCAGATGCGCAAAGGTGGAGCATGGTATGAAGGGACGGCCGATGCGATCTACCACAATATGTGGCTGTTATCTCGTAATGATGCGAAGTACGTCGTGGTACTTTCTGGTGATCATATCTATCGAATGGATTATGCAGCCATGCTAGAAGAGCATAAAGAGAATGGTGCAAAACTCACGGTTGCCTGCATGGATGTTCCTGTAGAAGAGGCCTGCGCCTTCGGCGTCATGGGGATCAATGAAGATGGTCTGGTCCAGTCCTTTGTAGAAAAACCTGATCAACCACCAACTCTCCCTGAGGACTCAACGAAAAGCCTTGTTTCTATGGGAATCTACATTTTCGATATGGACGTTCTGCAAGTTGCACTGGAAGAAGATGCCAAATTGGAAACTTCAAGCCATGACTTTGGTAAAGACATCATTCCGAAATTGATCGATACCGAGTCCGTTTACGCCTACAAATTCTGTGGTAGTAAAGGTCGAGTAGACAAAGATTGCTACTGGCGTGATGTGGGCACTCTTGATTCTTTCTACGAGGCGAATATGGATCTACTAGAGCCAGTCCCACCAATGAATCTCTATCAGCCCAACTGGGCAATTCGTACCTACGAGGGACAATTTCCACCAGCACGTACCGTCTCTTCCGCTACGGGGAATGAAGGTATTTTTATTAACTCCATTATTGCAAATGGTGTGATTAACTCCGGAGGCTCTGTGCAACATTCTGTGATTTTTTCAGATGTTAGTATCAACGACAGCGCTACTATTGTCGATAGCATTATCTTTGACAACGTTGAAGTCGGAGAAGGTTGCCAGCTGGTTAGCTGCATCATCGACAAACATGTGAAGATACCACCTCATACCCAAATTGGAATCAATAAAATTGAAGATGCTAAACGCTTCCATGTTTCCGAGAAAGGCATTGTTGTAATACCAGAGGACTACGAGTTTTAGCGCTTCAGATGCCTGAATTAAAGCAGCAAAAATAAAGCGCGCGATGTACATCGCGCGCTTTTTCATCTCCATTTAATTTGGATTAGATATTACACACTGTTGACCAACTACCATCACTACCTGGTTCCGATGCTGTCCACCAGTTCGCCTTGTATACCACACCGTTATGAATCACTTTATCACCTTGGTTTGCGTGGCTTGGGTTACCTTGCCAATCTGTTTGAGGGAAGTCTGGGTAAGTGACCAGTCCAGCCGTGTCACAAGTACCAGGTTCCGCACCGCCAGTGCCAGTGCCAGAGTTTAGCTCACCGATTGGTAATTCTGGTTGCTCAAACTTGAACGCAAACTCTTTACCACCAGAAATCACCGTGTAATTAGCAGGACCAGAGATTGGTAGGTAGTAAACCATATCAAGCTCGTAACTCCCTCCCTCAGGCAGGTCTTTCCATGCAGGTAGAGAGAAGGATGCGCGGTGCATTACACCGTCCAAACCACCGATGTTGTTTGCACGAGTATGCCCAGACGCAATCACACTGAGGCCACCACCAGACTGATCTTTGGCGTTATCCGGTGCAGATACAGGAATATCGAACTGGAACTCTGTACCGCCAGGAATCGCTTGACCCGTGTTGTTTGTGAACGTGATCTTCGGATTAATTGGGTAGTTTTGGTCACCCACTTTGAAGCCACCAATACTCACTGCGATGTCGACTGCTTCTGTCGGGATAGTACCTATTGCGATCTTGTTGCCGTAAGGCGTTGCAGACTTAAACTTGTCGTAAATAGCTTTAGTCATAGTGTTACCCATGTGGTACTCACCATTACCAGCCGCACATGCCTGTTCAGTTGCATCAATCGTCGTACGGTTACCGTTCGCGTCGAGTACGTAACAGCTATAGTCACCTGCTAGTTCCCAGAACATGATACCGCCGATTTCTTTATCGATAACGTAGTCTGCTTTCACTTCAACTGACGCTTTGTCTTCTGTTGACAGGAATACGCTCTTCTCTGCGTTCCATAGCCATGGTGCTACTGCAACATCATCGTAGTTACGCGTGTACGTACCCACCAATTGGTCTGATGGTTCGTTTACTGGATCTAGACCGTACGCTTGAGCGTAAGAACCCCAAATGCCTTTCTCTAGGTTCTTCGCGTGCCATATTGGGTTAGAACCAGCGCCCATTTCGTTACCTTTAGGGTCAGTATCGTGCCACATGTTATCGATACCTAGAGCACCGTGACCACAGTTGTTCTTCTCGCCTTCACCTGTACCTGGTGCACACTCAGTTTGGTTAGGTAGCGCAGCTCGGCCCCAAAGACCATTTTCACCACCTGTTACACCTTGCCAACCACGGGTGTAGTAAGGCACACCAATGTTAATGCGACCAGCAGGCATTGAACCACGGAAGTAATGATACGCCCAGTCAGTGTTCAAGTAACCAATACCACCGTATGCAGCCGTGCCGTAAACGTTCCACTGAGCGAGCTCTGAATCTTTACCTGTATCGAACAGTGCCGCGTTGTGGCCAACGTGATCGTTCCAGGCACCATGCAAGTCGTAAGACATGATGTTCACGTAATCGAGGTACTTAGTTACATCGAAGGTTTCCATACCACGCAGTAGGTAACCTGAAGATGGTGCTGCAATCGTCAGCATGTAATGAATACCGTCTTGATTAGAGGCGACATCTAGCTTCTCACGAAGTACCCTCATTAACTCCTGGTAAGATGCCCATAAATACGGACGACGTGGTTCCATGAAGTCTTTATCGTAAGGGTTACCCGCACCAGCCATAGACGTGGGGTATTCGTAGTCGATATCTAAACCATCGAATTTGTAGGTACGCATCATCTCTACGGCAGACGTTGCAAACTTCTCGATACCTGTGTAGTTGATTGAACCGTCTGCGTTGGTTGTCATCGTGTAGAAACCGCCATCAGCGACACGGTTACCATCAGCGCCGAAGTGACCGCCTGTTTCTGCCCAACCACCAATCGAAATCAGAGTTTTAACGTCATGTTTTTGCTTATAAGTTGCCAGTGCACCGAAGTGACCTTTAAAGCCTAACGCAGGATCAACTTCCACACCCGGCCAAGTTTTACCTGTTGCAGGGTTCGTAGGATCAGTCACGTCACCAACGTTCACTTTACCATCAGAGCCAATGCTCACGAACGCGTAGTTGATGTGGGTAAGTTGCTCCCAAGGAATATCTTTGACGAGGTAAGTCGCTTGCGGATCATCACCACTACGCCAGCTTGTGAAGTAACCAATGACACGGCGTGGGTGATCGGTGCCCATTAATTCACGACCTTCTTCGTCGTAAATTGTACAGTAAGGAACGTCAACGCCCGTTGTTTGGTATAAGCCATCTGGACGACAGCTAGACACGACTGGGCCGCCATTAACGCTTAGAGAAGCAAGCGAAGAATCCGTTGTTGCGCCAAGGTCATCCGTTGCTTTCGCATAAATGGGGACAGAACCCACTTGTTCAGGTGTGAAATCAACAGCGTAAGGAGCAGCGGTTGCCGTACCAACAAGCGTACCTGCTGCAAAGAACTCAACTTTAGCGACCGTACCATCTGCATCAGCTGCGTTAGCTGAAACCGTTACTGTACCGCCAAGTTCAACAGAAGTTGCAGATAGCGCCACGTCTACCGTTGGCGCTTCGTTACTAGGTTGATCCGCAGCGACAGTGAGCGTTACAGCACTTACTGTGCTCACTGCACCTTTATCGTCGTAAGCTTTAGTCGAAAACTCGTGTGCACCTTGCGCGGCTATCCAGGTCGCTGAGAATGGTGCAGACGTTGAAGTACCAACCAAAGCACCATCAACAAAGAACTCAACTTTACTGATGGAGCCATCGGCATCAGTTGCATCCGCTGCCAAGTTGACAACATCACCCGCCATGATAGAAGCCGACGCAGAAGGTGAGGTTAATGTAACTGTCGGTATTTCATTTAATGGGGGATCAATAACGCCACCATCACAAGCGCCAAGGTTTTTCCACTCTCCCCACTCACCAGATTGTGAAGGGTTGTTGTTTTGCGTCCAGTAACGCGCTTGGTATGCGTTGTTTTCAAACTGAACTTGATCGCCGCCATGATAAACTTTTGACGAATCCCAAGTATCTAAAGGGGTACAGTCAACGGCTGCGTAGCTGTTGAATGCCATTAGGTAAGAAGCAGTCAAAGTGCTGAATGTAAAGACACTCTTTGCTGCTTTCCCATTTCTAAGGTGCATAGCGCTCTTCCTTAAGTTATTGTTTACACGTTATTATATGAATTGCATAAGCTGCATTCACACTTTTGTTTTGACGTAAAATAACTTAAGTACAACTTTCCCATTTCACATTAAATATTTATAAATTTTCAACAGCACTTCTCAACATTCCACTAAAACGTTGCAACAAAGTACGGCTTATTTTGCACCGATAAGTAATTTTATAGACCGAATAAATAAGTCGATCGCAAATAAACAAAAACATCTAACCAAAGTTCGATATTGGGTCTATGGGTCAAGTAATTTTTGTCGCTCTCGGCGTTTCATTGAAATGTCTTTTGTATTCTCGACTGAATTGTGAAGGACTGCTGTATCCAACTAAGCGTGCTGCATCGTTTACCCTTCTTCCCTCCAGTTGAATTAATTCTCGTGCTTTGTTTAACCTTACTTTTTTGATGTATTGTAATGGAGATTCGAGCGTTACATTACGAAAAGCCTGATGGAACGCAGAAACGCTCATATTGGCTTCTTCTGCCAAGGTTTGAACATTCAGTTGTTCGTGATACGCCTGATGAACACGGTTTAACGCTTTTGCTACCCTAGCGTAAGATCCTTCCTGATGTGCTAATTCAAACAGTACGTGCCCTGATTCACTTACAAGTGCACGATAAACAATTTCTTCAAGTAACATATCTCCTAGCATCGCAATATCTAGTTCATTGCATAACATGCTCATCAAGCGCTTGCATGCATCAAGCATGGCATCGTTCATACGAACCGACTTCAAACCGCACTGAGCAGAATCCTCGACAACGTTACTAAAACGTTTCGCTTCGAGTTTCTTGACTAACTTTTGTAAAAGTGCTGGTGAGATATCTATTGAGATCCCATATAAAGGTGCATTATTGGTTGCAATTGCCTCACACTCCAACGGCATAGGTACCCCTACAACCAAGTAGTCATCAGGCCCATAACGCACTGGCGTCGTGCCAATATGGATATTTTTGTCCCCTTGACCAAGAACGATGATGCCAGACTGATAAATAAAGGGCTGACGCTGATTGCCCCTACTGCTTCGATAAAACCAAACGCCTTCTAACGCGGTTTCTTTAATACCTTCGAGATCATGCAAGTCATGACTCTCAGCGTATTGCTGCATAAGCTCTGCAAGTGTGTTCATTGCGCTACTCCATCGATTATGGGGCACTATACTTTGAGTTCTGAATAGAGTTCCAGCATAAGACCTGAAATTTTGTAGGAATAGGCAATAAATTTACAGAAATCGACCTACTCCCTCCCCTTTCATCGTACTAATATGCATGCATTCACTCTCCTCACAATGGAAGAAATAGGTAAAGCAATGAACTTTTCATACGTAAACCCAACTCAAATTTTCTTTGGTCAACACCAAATTGCAGCGATCAAAGACGCCATTCCTATGGGTCAAAAAGTACTGGTTATCTATGGTGGCGGTTCTATCAAAAAGAACGGCGTATACGATCAAGTAATACAAGCACTAGAGGGACGAGACTGGTTGGAGTTTTCCGGTGTTGAGCCAAACCCAACGAAAGAGACACTAGACAAAGCGGTTACCATCGTGAAAGAACAAGGCATTGATTTCATTCTTGCTGTAGGCGGTGGTTCCGTTATCGATGGATCTAAATACGTTGCTGCATCTTCTAAGTACGATGGTGATGGCTGGGACATCATGGTGGGCAAACATCAAGTAACACAAGCGACCCCGCTAGCTGCGATTCTGACTTTACCAGCAACAGGCTCTGAGTCGAACATGGGTGCGGTCATCACTAAAGCAGAAACGCAAGACAAACTGGCTTTCATGGCACCTGCGGTTCAGCCAAAATTCGCCGTGCTTGACCCTGATGTCATGAAAACACTGCCTGAACGTCAACTTATCAACGGCATTGTCGATGCTTGGGTTCACGTTTGTGAGCAATACCTAACACAGCCAACCGGTGCGATGGTTCAAGACGGTTACGCAGAAGCACTACTGAAAAACCTACAAGTACTGGGTGAACAGTTCGCTGAACGCGACAACGATCAATGGCGTGCGAACCTCATGTGGACAGCAAACCAAGCGTTAAATGGTCTCATCGGTAGCGGCGTTCCTCACGACTGGGCAACGCACATGATCGGCCATGAACTGACCGCACTGTGGCACGTTGACCACGCACGTTCGCTAGCGATCATTCAACCATCACTACTGCGTAACCAAATGGCGTTCAAGCGTCCTAAACTAGAACAAATGGGACGCAACGTATTCGGTTTGGCTGACGGTGGTGATTTGGCAGAACGCACGATCGAAGCAATCGAAGCCTTCTATCACCAACTGGGCGTAGCAACACAGCTAGAAAACTACGGCGGCGATCGTGACGAGGCAATCAATGCCATTATTGATCAGCTAAGTAAACACGGCATGACGATACTAGGAGAAAACCAATCTATCGACCTAGAGAATAGCCGTAAAATCCTCGAACTAGCTGTCGCATAATCACTATCGGTTAAACCTCTGACGGCATTGTGTCTTTACGGACGCAATGCCGCTTTTTATTGGCGTTGAACACTTTTTAGCCTCACTTTGGTTAACTGGTTATCTCGGCTCATGTTTTCCACGCACTTTATTATTTTGGAGGTGCAATAAGGTAATTAAGTTGTTATTGTTAAAAGAAACGTATTGCAAAAGTTGTCGGCTTTGAAAGAGAGAAACATCGTTGTTGAGTTCAGCGGCGTAAACAAATGGTATGGTGAATTCCACGCTCTTAAGGACATCAATTTTTCGGTCCATACTGGAGAAATCGTTGTCGTCTGTGGCCCTTCGGGTTCAGGAAAATCGACTCTGATTCGTTGTATTAACCATCTTGAATCTATTCAAGAAGGTGAAGTGAGCGTTTTTGAACAACCCGCAGGCTCGAAAAAACAAAAGCCTGGAAAGGTTGTGATGGTGTTTCAACACTTCCACCTTTTCCCGCATCTTACTGTCCTAGAAAACCTCATGCTTGCTCCTGTCCGCACGCTTAAGCTATCCAAGCAAGAAGCAGAACAGCGTGCTCGCCATTATCTAAACCGCGTTAATATCGAAGAGCAAGCCAACAAATACCCTATTCAGCTTTCTGGTGGTCAGCAGCAGCGTGTTGCTATCGCCCGTTCTCTTTGTATGGCGCCAGACTTGTTATTGTTTGACGAGCCAACATCAGCACTTGATCCAGAAATGATCAACGAAGTGCTCGATGTCATGGTTGAACTCGCCCAAAGTGGCATGACGATGATTTGTGTCACACACGAAATGGGGTTTGCAAAAAAAGTCGCAAACCGAGTCGTGTTTATGGATGAGGGTGAAATCATTGAAATGAACTCGCCAGTTGCGCTCTTTGAGACGCCTCAACATCCGCGAACACAAGCATTCCTTGAACAAATTTTGAGTTACTAATCTATGGTGATTCGTATCATCAAACCGGTTCTGCAAGCAATATTACAAATGGCCATCCTCTTGGTTGTCATTGTATGGGTACTCGATTCTGGCGCTCAAGCCATGGGGTATCAATGGCAGTGGGAGCGCGTGCCGGACTACATTGCCTTTTATGAAGATGGCGAATGGTGGCCCGCTGAATTGATTGACGGATTAATCGTCACCTTAAAAATCTCTGCGATAAGCCTCTTTTTTACCTTAGCCATCGGGTTAGTGACGGCGCTTTTGCGACTCAGCGATTCAAAAGTAGGCAACGCAATTGGCTCCGCCTATGTAGAGCTCATTCGTAACACCCCACTGCTCGTCCAAATCTATTTGCTTTATTTTGTATTTGGACCCGTGATCGGTTTAGACCGCTTCAGTACCGCCGTTTTAGCGCTGTCCCTTTTCCAAGGGGCATACACCGCTGAGATCTTCCGTGCGGGCTTAAACAGCATTCCAAAAGGGCAGTTTGAGGCAGCAAAAAGCTTAGGGCTATCCCCTTTCTTTGCCTACAAAGACGTGATTCTTCCTCAGGTACTTCAACGTACTCTGCCACCACTGACGAACGAAGTAGTTTCACTGATTAAAAACTCTTCTATCGTCAGCGTGATGGCGATTTTCGACCTGACAACAGAAGCGAGAAACATTGTATCTGAGACGGCGATGCCGTTTGAAATTTGGTTTAGCGTGGCAGCAATCTACCTTGCTCTCACATTGTCACTATCTGGCTTATCCGCTTGGCTGGAACACAAACTGGGAGCCAGTTGGCGCAAATTATAAGGAGATAACGATGAAGTTATTCAAAGCGACCATCATCGCATTATTGGGACTTGCTATTGCTTTGCCTTCGCTTGCACAAGAAGAAGCAACGACCCCAAATGTGGACCAAATTAAAGAGCGCGGCACGCTTCGCGTCGGTATGTCGACTTTCGTACCTTGGGCAATGCGTAACAAACAAGGCGAATTGATCGGTTTTGAAATTGATGTAGCAAAACGCCTCGCCGCAGATTCGGGCTTGAAAGTGGAGTTTGTACCAACCGCTTGGGACGGGATCATCCCTGCTCTACTTTCTAAAAAGTTTGATGTCATCATTGGTGGCATGTCGATCACACCAGAGCGTTCCAAGAGCGTATTGTTCACCCAACCTTACTCTCATTCTGGCGTTCAAATCGCTGCAAACAAAGAGTTAGCTTCAGGCTTTAGTGAGTTTTCAGACTTTGATTCTCGCCGTGTAAAAATTGCAGCTCGACGTGGTGCGTTCACAGTGCAAGTCGCACGTGAGACATTCCCGAAAGCGAAAATTCTTCAATTTGATGATGACGCTCAAGCATTCCAAGAAGTCCTGAACGGTAATGCTCACGCTGTCATTGCTTCAAGCCCGAAACCAGAACATGAAGCAATCAAGCACGCAGACAAACTGTTTATTCCGTTTACTGAGCGCCTATCAAAAGGGAACGAAGCGTTTGCGGTTCGCTTAGGTGAAGAAGATAAAAAAGCACTCTTCAACCAATGGATTGAAGATCGTACACAAGATGGCTGGCTAGATGAACGTTACGAATACTGGTTCTCTACATTAGATTGGCAAGATCAAATCGCACAAGGTCAGTAACCCTTGATGGCTCGTTGTTTGAGCGAGCCACTCTTTTACCACGTTCACATCGGAGTTTAAGTTTTTGAGCGGACAAACCACCACACGCCTTGCACCTAACAAAGTAAAATCAGGCTTTTTCTTGAGTCGTTTTAATCTACTTGATTGGGTGCTGCTTGCCATCTGTGCATTAGTTGGGGGTTGGCTCTATCATCGCTCCACCGTAGGGGTGAACTACATCTGGCATTGGAAGGAAGCGCTGGAACTGCTATTGACGCCAAGAGCAGACGGCAGCTTACCCTACTTCTTCCAGGGGTTGATTTCGACTTTACGTCTGAGTTTATGGGGCATTGCCCTGGCAGTCGTATTTGGTACCGTTCTTGGTTTGGCGCGTTTTTCTGATTCTGTTTGGTTACGCACACCTGCGAATACATTCATTCAATTGGTGAGAAACATACCTCCATTGGTGTTTGTATTCATTTTCTATTTCTTTATTTCCAACCAATTAATTCCCCTGCTCGGATTAGAAGATCGGTTGCGTAACTATCGTGGCGAACCTAACGCGCTTCAACTCTTCTTATTTGGTCCTGCTAACCTTTGGGAAAACCTCGCGTCTGGGGTGTTATGTGTTGGCTTACTTTCTTCTGCTTACATTGCAGAAGTCGTGCGTGCTGGATTGCAAAGCGTCGATAAAGGCCAATGGGAAGCCGCAGATTCACTTGGCCTTTCTCGCTGGGTAAAATACCGCTTTGTCATTGCGCCACAAGTGCTAAAAGCCATTACACCCGCACTTGCCGGGCAAACTATCGCCTTGGTGAAAGACACGTCAATCGTATCGCTGATCTCAATTCAGGAGATGACTTTTGTTGGCACAGAAATAGCGAACTCGTCTGGCTACATTTTTGAGATCTGGCTTATAGTGGGATTGGTTTATTTCCTCATTTGCTTCGGGCTATCCCTATTTTTTAGATACATCGAGAAAAAATCAGCATCCTATTCCAATTAGCAATTAGCAATTATCGCGTGTTTAGCATCTGTAATTTTCGAAAGTAAAACTTATCAAAAAGACTAATTTCAAGGGATTCATTTTTACATTAAGTCATTACTTTCACCTCATCAAGCCAATAAACATCTGCTAATAATTGAATGTCTTTGGCCAATAATTCACATTCTGCCGTAGTCATTTCCTCTAGCCTCTGACTCCAGCAGCGTGATATGTCTACTATCAATACCCTTTCCAACTCCAAGTACAAATGGCTATAGCTATAAAACAAGGATTCGACATCATCAGAATAGGTAATGACCAAAGTGCATTCCCCTTCCCCGATATCACAAATTCGGTATTTTCTATCATTTAAGTAGATGGCACGTTCCATAGTTATTTCCTCAGTAAGCGTTGTTTACCCCCTTATTATTATTTTTTGTTTTTCAACGATACGAATTAGAGAAATTCATAATTGATGATGCAGATATGAATTTCTCTAAACCATTTCAACACGATTTCATTGCCTTTATTGTTACCACATCGTTTTACCGCAGAGGAATTGCAGTATTCATCCGATATCTCCTCGTTAAAGGAACATAACGAGCCTTCGGCAACGCAATAAAGACTCAACATGCTTAACCTACTCAAACAAGAATACAAATTGCCTTTAGGTATTCTCGCCGTACTGTTTTTTAAGCTTATTGGCGACAACCTTCTGACTGGCGGTTTAGCACCAATTTCCTACGTACTGACAACGGGTGTCCTGTTCTATGTGGTCATGGTCGCGATCTTCTCGGTGGTACGCCACTCTGACGCGCTTGCCATCAAACTAGGCGATCCTTACGGCACTCTCATCCTTACCCTTTCCGTTGTACTGCTCGAAGTCATCATGGTCTCATCCGTCATGCTTACCGGTGATTCAAACCCGTACTTAGCAAGGGACACTATGTTTGCTGTTGTTATGGCAGTGTTGAATGGCTTTGTAGGTATTACCTTGCTGATCGGAGGTTTGAAGTATCACACTCAAACCTACAATCTAGATGGCATCAAGGCCTACTTGGTAGCAATTATTCCACTGGCGCTACTTTGTTTGGTGCTGCCTAACTTCACCAGTACGGATGCCTTCGGCAACATGTCGACTAGCCTAACGTGGACATTGGTGCTCGCTTCGATTGCGCTCTATGCCGTGTTCCTCTTTGTTCAGACACGAAGCCATACCAGTTATTTTATCGATGCGGATAATGAGGACTGTCACGATCACCATGGGCCACTTCATAGCAATGCATTCCATACCATCATGCTCGTCAGCTATCTCGTCGTGATCATCTTACTTGCGAAAAGCCTGGCGATTCCAATCAATGATGGTATCACCGTCATGGGCGCACCAGCAGCATTAGGTGGATTGGTGGTTGCGTTGATCATTCTTGCTCCAGAAGCCGTCGGCGCAGTCAAAGCAGCGGTAACCAATCAACTGCAGCGTGCGATGAATCTCTTTTTCGGTTCAGTACTTGCGACGATAGCGCTGACCGTCCCAGCGGTACTGCTGATATCTGGCGTAATGAACGAGCCAATTCGTTTGGGCCTTGCACCTGCAGAAATGGTATTGCTCGGCGCAACGCTCCTCATGACCAGTGTGAGCTTCAGTAACGGTAGAACCAATTCACTCAATGGGGCCACGCACCTCATTCTATTCTTCGCCTACATCATTTTAATGTTTGATTAATCATGAAAAAGGGCTTTGGCACTCGTACGCCAAAGCCCCACGATAAATTGGAGAATGCTATGCAAGATATTCTTAGCGCAATTTGGTCACAAGATTTTGATGCGCTTCTTGAAATCAATTCCCTGCACATCTTATTGCTGTTACTCGGCGTGGTTCCATTCTTGGAGTCGAGTCTGGTGTTTTTGCCACTGCCGGGCGACGGCTTAGTCCTTTTTGTCGGTGGTCTTGTTGGGTTAGGTGCACTCGATTTTTCAAGTGCGTTAATTGTCCTCTCCCTTTGCGCATTTGTTGGTAGTGTCATTGCTTATCTGCAGGGGCGTTGGCTACACAATTCAAAGTTCATGAATAAAGCGGAACAAACTCTACCAAAAGATGCACTGCCAAAAACTCGCTCTCTATTGAATAAATACGGTTTCTTGTCCCCGTTTATTTCACGATTCATTCCTTTTGTTCGGGTACTCACGCCGATGTTAATGGGCGTGGCTCAACTTAGTTTTTGGCGAACGGTTGTTATCAGCTTCACCAGTTCTTTAACGTGGGTAGTAACACTGCTATTCATCGGCAAATGGGTGATGAGACATCCATTTATCGAACAGTATCAAGCATTACTAGCAAAGTGGTTCTCAATTGGCAGCCTCCTTTTGATGGTGACAGCAACGATCACTCTCTTTGTTCGTTTAGCCATAAACAACAACGACATGAATACCCAAGGGTAACTCCCTGTTATCAAGCCAAAACTTACTTCTAGGGCCAAAGTTATGACCTTTATAAACTTACCTTTTCAGGATAAAAGTACCCAAAACCTGTATTTCAAACTAGGTGAATGCCTCTCAAACGACAATGCGAAAAAACTGCACAACTGATTAGTCAGGCAGAGTCTCAGCAACTCGCCTCGATTTTCCACAAGCTCACAAACGAAGAACGTATCGCGATTTGGGAAATGCTCATAGATGTTAACCCGAGTTTAGCGGCCAATCTGCTCGATCATTTTTCTAACTCGGAGTTGGTCAGTTTGATGAGTCAACTCACTACGAGCACAACGATTTGTTTGTTTCAATACATACATTCAGCAGATCGTCGATTGCTTATCAAAGAATTGCCTCACGATTTACAGGTGCAGTTAAAAGCCTCATTGCCAGAAGCATGGAAGTATGAAGAACGCGCTGCGTTAAGTTACCCGCTTTACTCGGCAGGCGGTATTTGTAAAAGCGAAGTACTCAAAATCGACTCAAACGCAACAGTCGACACCTTAAGCACCATGCTAAGCGCGGAAGAACAAAATCTGGATAGATTAGAATGGCGTTACGTTGATTGCGACCTTTACTCTAACCATGGCGTACCCTCTACTTAAAGCGCTAGGCCAAAACGGAATTGATGCATTTACGCGTATCATGGGCTTTCTTCTAATTTGTATGGGCGTACAGTTCTTCACTCTAGGCATTGAAGAAATCGTTCTAGAAATAAATCATTTGCTGTAACTTTAAAAATACAAAGACGAATCTCCATAAAATATTACACCCAAATAATTAAACCATATATACCCCGTCGATAATTCGTCGGGGTATTTTTAATTAAAAAGAAAAACATGAAAATTTGAACCGCTGTAATTCATAGATTATCAAGTACCAAACCAATAATTCCTCACTCATTAAATTTTGCTCCCAGCCTAGTTTCAGTGATTACCTTGTCGATTTATCATCATCTTTTGTTATTCATTGCTTACAAAATGAACCATTGAGTTTGTCAACGATTCACATATGCTAATAAGCACGATTCCTATTTATTGCTGTGAGGGTTTATGATTGATTTAAAAGATTTGGATCTCAATCTTCTCAAAATACTGAAAGCTGTCGTCGAGACTCAAAATACTCATGCAGCGGCAGATATGCTCGGCATCTCTCAAACAAGCGTGAGTCGAGGTCTGGCTAAATTAAGAGATACATTTGGAGACCAACTTTTTATCCGCAAAGCACATGGTGTTGAACCATCGGAACTGGCAGAGAAACTTGCTGAGGCATCTGATGAAATGCTCAACCCTATAATGAAAGTCGTTGAGTCGTACCATCACTTCGAGCCATTAGAATTTACAGGCGAAGTGACCATTGCAATGAATGTTTTTTTACTCGAACAATTTGGTGACGGGGTATTTAGCGCACTTAGAGAAGCGCTTCCTAAAGCAAGCTTTAAAATGCTGTACTGGCAAGAGCACAGTTTGTTAGATGTCCTTAGTGGGAATATTGACTACTTAATTCATTTTGCAGGCATGCCGTTGCCACAAGATATCTATCAACACAAACTTCAAGACATCAAAATTAGCCTTGTCGCACGCAAAGATCACCCGATCTTAAGCCAAGGTCAAGACTGGGAGGATATTCATGATATCCCTGTCGCTCGAATACTCCTAGACGGTATTAATACCAAGCGTTCACCGATTGAAGAACTATATCTCTCTAAAGGGTACCAAGTACAAGTCACACTCGCGACACACAGTGTCTCTGTCTTAATTAACAAAATCAAAAGCTCTGATGCTTTGTGTTTTGGTAGCACCTTTATGACAGTGAATGAACCTGAATTGCAGTGCTACCCTCTTCCAACGCTCCCTAAAGAAATGCACCAAGTTCAGCTTAACGGGGGTTACTTGCAATCTAAGCGCGGCTTTCCGCTTAACCAGCATCTACACCAAGCAATACAAAGCTACTTCGATTCCATTGAGCAGCCTGATTGCCTCCATGGTTAAAAAGTACCGTTGGAACTCACATTTTACCTACACGCTAAAAAATAGTAGTGATACGCAATCACTACTCTTTTGAAGATAACAAGCCAGAAGCTTATCGAACTGAAGAGGTTTTTTGGGGGTATAAAATGGTGTCTTTGATTTCATGTTTGTATTCATAGCTGAAATCAGGAAACGGAAACGCACCCTCTTCATGCCATTTTGCTACAACTTGAGCGGCTTTTGTCTTTCGCTCCTCATCATCCGAGCCCTGCTTCTTCACTAACTGGTATTGGTTGGAGTGTGCGATTTTCGCTCCAATACTTTCTACCTGCGCTAATACGGCAAAAAGAATATCTTCTTGCACGGCCATAAACTCTTCATTGTCTCGGCATCTAATATACGCCATGATGTTGATGTTGATTGAGAACTCCCCAACTCCAATTAACCTCACACGAACAGGTTCCGCTTCTGTCATTGGATGTTGGAGTAACAATCTCCGAATATTAACTATCAAAACGCGCAATTGCTCTAAACTGATCTCCGAACGTAACCTCAATACATGATCCATCCGACGTTTATCGCGCCTTTCTAAATTATCAATTTCCATATTGGCGAACTCTGAGTTCGGTATCGTAATCAAAGATCGCTCTAACGTTCGGATCCGAGTCGATCTCAACCCGATGCTTTCGATTGTTCCAAGTTTTTCACCATAACGGCAAAGTTCACCAATTTTGATTCCACCATCGGCATAGAGCGTCAACCCGTTGATCACATTCTCCAACACCGGGCGAATTGCAAGCGCGACCGCCAAACCACCCACACCTAAACCAGCAAGTATGGGCGAGATTGAGAATCCCATATACTCAATGACATAAACACCAAGCACCACAATCGTCAATCCACCGACAATTCTCGCCAAGACAGTGATGAGAGAAGAATCTACGTGCTTCCCATTGTGTTTTTTAAATACATAGATCTCTGCAAAATAGTTAAATATTGCCATGATCAACCAAGACACAGAAACGAACTGCGCAACTAAGAAAGAAGTAGCGAAAAACTGATAAATACCCCCGGTTAACCAAACACCATCATCAATGAACTTTCTGGTCATCATCAGTAGCAATACCACTGACACCAATGAAATTAACCTGCCTACTCGCCACTTGAGCCCTTTACTTTCCCACTTATCGTTCCAGCGATCGCCAAACATAAAGCTGATTTTAATCATTACTTTACATAATGACAGAACACAGGCTAATGCAAACCACTGCCACAATGGAAGTGGTCCATACAACTGGTTAAACAAAGATGGCAACGCCTGTATGTACCGCTTAGAAATCAAAGGGCCTGGGCTGGCTAAAAACGTTTGATAGTGATCATCTCTCGGCTCCACGGCGTAATCATTCGAAGCTAATGTCCGATACCAACGGGGTAAGCTCTGAACCGTCGCGGCTGAAAACAAAAATTGGTCAACATTATCTCCACTCAATTGCTTGGAGATAACAATATCGGAGTTTCCAAGACGCCAATACGACAAATCATTCTCTCTGACTTGATTAAGATCTGGCGAGCTTTCACGAACATCCAAATCAAATCGGTCAATAACCTCTCGCAGTAAAATGATTCTTTCCATCGTTACGACGGTGCGGCTGCGGTTAGGTACCAATGAGAGATCCATGGTTCTTAGAGCCTGAGCATAAGCCTGTTGAGCTTCAGGAAGTTGTAAGGTCTCATCTTGCCAATGTTTGATCACCACATCCGATGCGTACATAAAACTGGCTAATGTATCACTTGGGCTCGATGTGTCAGCCAACTTCACCGGTTCATTTGCTCGGGAGGATAAACTGATAGAAATAAGCAAAGCATAGAATAAGATTGCAATATAACGATTTAACACTATTTCTCTTCCTCCCCGTTGACTGGCTGTTTTAGACCACCGCTAGGTGCACCCTGAGTCTTATTGGCTGGCTGTACCTTGGCTTGTTCCATTGGGGTTATGGAATAACCATGATCAATCAAAGATTGGTGGGTGGAATAATGGCTGACCGCTTTTAATAAAGTCGATGTACAAAAAGAGAAAAATTTACGTACTTGTTTCATGGCTGCCTCCATCAAACGAGTCACGTCCTTGTGATATGAAAAGTCAATTAGTCGAACTCAAAGCTTCAACTCTCACTAGTTAATGTACTTATCGAAGAACAAACCAAGCTCTTTCAGTGCATCGTCTGATTCTGGCATATCCACAATAAGGCCATTCATGTAATCACCGTGGGCTTGACCATCGTATACATGCAAGTGCGTGTCAACGTCTGCACTACGCAATAACCGATGCATTCGAACGGTGTCACTCAATAGAAGATCGCGAGTACCTGAGATGAAAATCGTTGGTGGAAAAGATTCTATTTCTGCATTGATTGGTGATAACAGCGGGTTATCCAAAGGCTCCCCATTGGCGTACAGATCAAATGTGCCTTGAATCACGCCTTCGCGTTGGCCAAGTGGATCAAGCCCTTTCAATGTGTGCCATGTGTCTGACGTCTCTTTTAGATCGACTGCCGGCGTCCCTGCGAACAAAGCACCTGGAGTAGGCAACCCAAGTTCTTGAAGCTTAAGTGTTGATGCCAGGGTCAAATTACCACCAGCGGACGTACCAAACATGGCAGTCGCTTCAGGAGCCTGCGTCTTTATTAGCTCTTTCCATACCGTCACCACATCATCGATAGCCGCTGGGAACGCGTGATGTGGCGGCTGGCGGTAGTCTATCGAGATAACTTGAGCACCTAAGCCGTTTGCAACCCAAATCGCTTCTCTCATTGCAGACTCTCCACCACCAAGGACAAAAGCACCACCATGGATGTGGACAAGCCACTTATCTTTGTATTCTGGTGCTATATTTTTTGGGGTCACAAGGAAGGTATCTACACCTCCAATCTGCTTCGTTTCAAACGTCGTCCCTGTCTGCTCTAGCGCGTAATGCGCAAGCTCGATACCAGATTGGTCATACATCGTTTGAAACTTTATCCATTCTTCTTTTGTGGTTGGTACAGAAACATTAAGTAGTGATTGAGTGCCTCGTTGTTCTATTAGGGCGGAAAACTCATTAGAAACACCAGTCGGGGTAGGAATAGTACGTTTGTCCAACACAGTATTTGCAAATACTGCAGAACTTGATAGTCCGATTAAAAGAGTAGGAATAAGAGTTGCTAGTTTAGATTTCATGGTCGCTCCAGTTGTTGGTTTTGGTTAACTGAAGCCATTATTCATTGAGCAAACCATAATGCCCATGAATTAGAGAAATTCAAATTTGCCCTGTCAAACCCTGCAATAATGAATTTGTCTAATTCATTAAATTTAAGGGATTCTCATGAGATAACGAACACCTAGCTTATGAGGAGGTTCCATGAAATATCTACCGATCATCACCATATTTTCTGCGTACTTAGTATTTTTCTTTTTGCTTGTAATGAGGCTTAGTCGCTAATCACATGAGTTGTTGCCTTTGATGCAGAACTCACACTCCTACATTTACCAATAAACTATCGGCGTTAATACCAGTCCAAATAAAAAACGCCGAACTGATGTCGGCGTTTTTGTTTTGATTTGCAGAAAATGGCTTAGAAAAAGTCGATCGAGTTACGACCACTCTTCGGATCGCGCACGGCTTGAGGCTTTTCTGCTTTCTTGCCTTTTTTCGCAGATTGAGACAACGCGTTTTGTTGGTCTTTCCATTTTTTATCCGCCGCTTTACGACCCGTTGATTGAGGGCCAGTACCCTTTACATTAGGTTGCTTCTCTTTACGTGGCTTTTCTTTACGAGCAGGTTGCGCTTCTTTCTTCGCTTTCTTTTGTGCTTTTTGCTCTGCGGTTTCTGGTTCTGTTACTGGTGCGTCACACACAACCACGTAGTACTCTTGATTGAACTCAAAGAAATCACCATCGTACATCTTGCGGCGTTTACGCGTTTCTAGCTCACCATTTACAGCCACGTAACCTTCATCGATTACATGTTTAGCTTCGCCACCACCACTGACCAAGTTTGCGATTTTGAAAAGCTTGTACAGCTCAATTGGGTGCGCGTCAACGTCGATGCCAATCGCTTCGATCTCAATCTCTTCGCCTTCTAAATACTCTTCGTTTTCGTAATCTTGGGTCATGTTGTTTACTCATTTGTCTTGATGCACGGAGTTTAAACGGAATACGGCCAAATAGAAACGTGATCTTGGCGTATTCTCGCACCTAGCGGTTACTTGAGTATATACTGACCCAATAACTCTTTGAACGAGCATAAATTTTGTCCAACCCCTGCCAAATGACTTTTGCAACTGCGAACCTGTTTAATTTTATCGCACCACCGAATGCGTATTATGACTTTGAGAACATCTACTCATTTGAGCAGTGGCAAGACAAGCTCGCTTGGACCGCATCACAAGTTAACCATCTGAATCCCGACATCATTGGCTTACAAGAAGTATTTAGTATTGACGAAACCAAAACATTTTTCGCTGAGATGGGTTATGAATATTTTGCCACGGTAGACACACCACATATCGAAGGGGATTACATATACTCTCGCCCTGTTGTTGCAGTAGCGTCTCGCTTTCCTATTGAACATTTTGAACCGGTAACATTCGATGAAGAGACGCTCGATGCCTTCGGTGAAGTCGACGCGCCTCTTTTCAGTCGCAAACCGATTCGAGCAATCATCCTTCACCCTATCATGGGGCATATCGCTGTTTATGTTACGCATCTAAAATCGCAACGCCCTGCCGATTCTGACACACCAGAAGAAGCAAGTAGACCCATTGCTCGCTGGCTTTCCACGCAACAACGCGGCTGGGAGGCAGCAATGCTGCGCGATGCCATGCAAAAGCAATATGCTCTCACCCCAATGCCGACTGTGTTGATGGGCGACATGAACCAACCCATCACATCAACAAGCGTAAATCGTGTCTTAGTCGAAAAATTCGGTGACAGTGTCATCGACCTAAAGCTTAGTGATGGTTGGGAACTGCAAATCGCGCCAACATTAGAACCACGCCCAGCAACCCATTACCACTTCGCAAAAGGAAACGTGTTGGATTACATCTTATTGTCGCAAGAGTTCAACTCGCATGCAGATGTATCGATTGCAGAAGTGACGAGTTACCAAGTACTTGATGCGCACTTAATCAATCCGTCTTTTGAGAGAGATAAGAACGCCAGCGACCACGCATTTGTGGCGCTGACGGTAGAGATTAAGCTTTAAATTGCATCTCGATAACGCTTAACAATCCTACGAGGGATAAGCTCAATACCCGCTTTATAGCGTTTTGCCGATGCATTTAAAGCCAACTCCATCGCGCTGTCGGCAATCAGTTCGAATTGCTGAGGCAACGAGTTAATTTTGATTGGTAGGAAGTCCAGTAAACGGTTGTCGCCAAACGTCGCTAAACGCACTTTTCCCATGAGATCCGGCTTTTCTAACATCACGTCTAATACACCTTCAAGCAAGGTGTAAGACATGGTCACAACCGCATCTGGAAACTTGCCTTGGGCAATCCAGCCTTCGAGCACTTTCTTACCTTCTTCCCGAGAGAAGTGCTGGCCGTAGCCAACCGAAACGGTTTTACCTTCTTGCTGGCATGCTGAACGAAAACCCAACTCACGCTCTTTCGATACTTGTAGCTCTTCCAATGCACCGATAAGGCCGATCGTTTCAATATCAGAAGAGAGGACCGATTCGGTAAGTTCAAACGCCGCATCAAAATCTTCACTGATCACGCAGCAGAAATGCTCATCGTCCATCGGGCGGTCAAGTGCGATAACGGGCGTGCCTGAGTTTTGTAACTTCAAATAGAATTCACTTGCGGCTGGCATACTGCTCGCAACGAATAACGCATCGATTCGGCGACTCACTAGAGCTTCAGCCACCTTTTCTTCGGTTTGCGGATCATCATCTGAGCAACCAATTAAAATCTGGTATCCCGCTTTACGCGAGTTTTGTTCAATCAGTTTCGCCAACCTTGCATAACTGGTGTTCTCTAAGTCGGGAATGATTAACCCAAATGAGCGTGAGTTCCCCGCACGTAAAGAAGAGGCCGCGTGATCTGGTTTGTAATTATATTGCTCAACAACCGCCATCACTTTCTTTTGTGTCTTCTCGCTGATGCGGTACTTCTGCGCTTTTCCATTTATTACATAGCTTGATGTGGTCTTAGAAACCCCTGCTAATTTCGCTATTTCATCCAGTGTCATATCCTAAGCCTTACTATGTGCGCCGGATCATATTAATACATCAACGATCCTAAGATAAGTTGAATTATACGCTGAACCGATTCAGTATAAAAGCTGAAAGGATTCAGCAAAACTTAAAAGTTGACGGGAGTCACCTAAATCAATCGTTAAGCACTGACAGGTTAACATCTGATTTTAAACAGTTTCGCTGAATGCTTTAAAAATTTAATTACCTGCTGAATCGATTCAGTTTGATATTAAGCGAATAGACACGTTCAGCAAAAAATACACTCTCGGCGTTGCGCGCTGCGTAACCAAGATGAATTAGAAATAGAGACCTTAAGGCTGGAGAAGCACCATGCTTAAGCTAAATAAGAACGATATTACCCTTTCACAATCTGCGACAGATAAATTTGAAGCGATCAAAAGCATCGCTCAAAGCCTAACTAACAAAGGTCTGGTTGAACAAGGTTATGTAGAAGGCATGCTAAACCGAGAAAACCAAAACTCAACATTCTTGGGTAACGGTATCGCGATTCCACACGGTACAACCGATACACGTTCAATGGTGAAAACCACTGGCGTAGCCGTTCATCACTTCCCTGAAGGTGTTGAATGGGGCGATGGCAACCAAGTCTTCGTGGCTATCGGTATCGCGGCAAAATCCGATGAGCACTTGGGCATTCTTAAGCAGCTAACCAAAGTATTAGGTGCTGACGGCGTGGAAGCGCGTTTACGCAATGCGAAAAATGAAGACGAGCTCATTGCCCTACTTCATGGTGACGTTCAGCTAGAAGCCGATTTCGATGCTTCCCTTATTCAGCTGCTATTCCCAGCAAGCGACATGGTTCAAATGAGCGCGGTTGCCGGTGGTTTACTAAAGAATACTGGCTGTACCGGTAATGAGTTCGTCGCTGATCTAGTAACCAAAACACCAACGCATCTTGGTCAAGGTCTATGGCTAGTCGGTAGCGATAAGCAAGTGACTCGCACTGGCGTTTCTTTTGTTTCTACTGCTAACGACTGTGAGTTTGAAGGCGAGAAAGTACGTGCGCTGATTGCATTCGCCGCTTGCAACAATGCTCACCTATCTATCCTAAGTACGATCTCAAAGCTTGTGTTCAACAACGAACACAACAAACTACTGGATGTGACTGTAGAACAAGTTTTGGCGCTATTCAAAGGTGAGGAAATGGCAACCGAAACAGCTGAAGATGGCAACACGGCAACATTTAAGATCAAAAACGCACACGGTCTACACGCTCGTCCAGGCGCAATGCTGGTTGCAGAAGCAAAGAAATTCGAATCAAACATTCGCGTAGCAAACCTAGATGGAGATGGCAAAGCCGTCAACGCGAAAAGCTTAATGAAAGTGATCGCTCTTGGTGTGAAACACGGCCACCAGCTTCAATTCTCTGCTGACGGTTCAGATGCAGCGCAAGCACTTGAGTCTATCGGTAAAGCGATCGCGTCTGGTCTTGGTGAAAGTTAAGGAGCGGATTCATGACAGCAACATCTCACTCTATAACGGCAACAACAACTGCAACAAATAAGGTCGTTACCATCACGCTTAACCCAGCGCTTGATCTAACAGGTTCGCTAAACACGTTAAAAGTCGGTTCAGTAAGCCTTGTAGAAAACAGCAACCTACACGCAGCAGGCAAAGGCGTAAACGTCGCCAAAGTGCTGAGCGATCTTGGTGCTGATGTGACGGTGACCGGTTTCCTAGGTAAAGACAACCCAGAGCTCTTCCACCAGCTATTTGCGGAAATCGGTGTGAACAATGAGTTTGTTGAGGTGGAAGGTGCGACGCGCATCAACGTAAAACTGGTTGAAGCCGATGGTCAAGTCAGTGACATCAATTTCCCTGGCGTTCAAGTAACCGCAGAAGAAATCGTGCGCTTTGAACAAACCCTATTCCGTCTTGCAGAAACACACGACTACTTTGTGCTTGCTGGCAGCCTTCCAGGTGGTGTGACTGCTGAGCAATGTGCAGAGTGGATTGAAAAGCTGCGTCAACTGGGCAAAAAAGTGTTGTTCGATAGCAGCAAAGCCGCTCTTCGTTCAGGTATCGATGCACATCCATGGCTTATTAAACCAAACGATGAAGAGCTAAGCGACTTTGTAGGCGATCACCTAGAAACACCAGAGCAATGCCAAGCTGCCGCGCAAACGCTAAGCGACAAAGGCATCGAAAACATCGTGGTTTCAATGGGAGCAGACGGCGTAATGTGGCTAAACCAAGGTGAATGGCTGCGCGCACAACCACCTCGTATGAATGTGGTAAGTACAGTAGGTGCAGGTGACACGCTCGTTGCTGGTCTGTGCTGGGGCCACATGCAGGTGATGCCAAAACACGATTTGCTGCGCTTCGCGACGGCGCTTTCTGCCCTAGCAGTGAGCCAAGTTGGCGTTGGCCTAACCAGTCAGGAAGAACTGGAGAACATTAAGCTCCAAACACAAGTAACCGAGCTTTACCCTAATACGAACTTAGACAATAACTAAGGAACAGAAGGTTATCAGTATGAATATTGCCATTATTACAGCTTGCCCAAGTGGTGTTGCGAACAGCATCATTGCGGCAGGCCTACTAGAACAAGCAGCAGCTAAGTTGGGTTGGAACGCAAAAATTGAGTGTCAATCAAGCGTGGTTGAGCCAACACGGCTAACAGACGCTGACATTGAACAAGCAGAAGTGATCGTCATTGCGGCTAACACAACCGTTGATACTTCTCGTTTCGTAGGTAAAAAAGTCTACCAAGCAGATATCAGCACCGTTGCAAAAGACGCATCTGCATTCCTACAAACTGCGGTAGAAAACGCAGCAACGCTAGAGCAAGCAATCACCGTTGCAGCGACAGTAGAAAGCGCATCAGCAACAAAGAAAATCGTTGCGATCACCGCATGTCCAACAGGCGTTGCACACACCTTCATGGCAGCAGAAGCGCTAGAAGAGGAAGGTAAACGCCGTGGTCACCAAATCAAAGTGGAAACGCGTGGTTCAGTAGGTGCGAAAAACCAACTGACTGACCAAGAAATCGCAGACGCGGATTTAGTTATCATTGCGGCTGACATCGAAGTGCCGCTTGATCGTTTTAATGGCAAAAAGATGTACCGCACGAAAACCGGTCCAGCTCTGAAGAAAACCGCAGAAGAGTTGGATAAAGCATTCGAACAAGCGACCGTGTACCAGCACTCTGGCGCATCTAGCGCTTCATCAGCCACAGACGAGAAAAAAGGCGCATACAAACACCTAATGACAGGTGTATCACACATGCTTCCTGTTGTGGTTGCTGGTGGTTTGATCATCGCCCTATCCTTCGTATTCGGTATCGAAGCGTTTAAAGAACAAGGTACGCTTGCAGCCGCGCTAATGAAAATCGGTGGTGACTCTGCATTCGCTTTAATGATTCCTGTACTTGCTGGTTACATCGCATTCTCTATCGCTGACCGTCCGGGTCTGGCTCCGGGTCTGGTTGGCGGTATGCTAGCAAGTTCGACTGGCGCGGGTTTCCTAGGTGGTATCGCTGCGGGTTTCATTGCAGGTTACGCAGCGAAGTTCCTTGCAGATAAAGTAACACTTCCCCAATCGATGGAAGCGTTGAAACCAATTCTGATCATCCCATTTGTTGCAACGCTATTTACAGGCCTTGTGATGATTTACATCGTAGGTGGTCCGGTTTCTGGCATCATGAATGCCCTGACTGACTTCCTGAACAACATGGGTTCTGACAGCGCAGTGCTACTAGGTATTATCCTTGGCGCAATGATGTGTTTCGACTTGGGTGGTCCGGTGAACAAAGCGGCTTACGCGTTCGGTGTTGGTCTGTTAGCTTCTCATACTTACGCACCAATGGCAGCAATCATGGCGGCGGGTATGGTCCCTGCGCTAGGTATGGGTCTGGCGACGTTTATTGCGCAGAACAAGTTTGAACAAACTGAACGTGAAGCAGGTAAAGCATCGTTCGTGCTGGGTCTGTGCTTCATCTCTGAAGGTGCAATCCCATTCGCTGCGAAAGATCCAATGCGTGTTATTCCTGCGTGTATGGCAGGTGGCGCTCTAACCGGTGCTCTATCAATGCTGTTTGGTGCAAAGCTGATGGCACCACACGGTGGTCTGTTCGTACTGCTCATCCCTAACGCTATCTCTCCAGTATTGATGTACTTGGCAGCCATCGCAGCAGGTACAGCGGTAACGGGTTTCACTTACGCATTCCTAAAGAACAAAGCAGAAGCAAAACAACAAGCAGCCGCTTAATCAATACTGAGCAGCTTATGCTTACCTAGTTTACGAGTGCTTAGCCTTTATAATGCCTCTCTCGATTTGGCATTCGACACCTCCCTCTAGCTTCGGCTTAGGGAGGTGTTTTTTATTGGGTGCATAAAACACAAAGGGCGACACACTTTTCACTATTAGTGGTCGCCCTTTTCTTATGCTCTCTATGCAGTGGTCGGTTTAATCCTGAACAGTGGCAAACATGACTGGCACAACGATCAGTGTCAGCACGGTAGAAAAACCAAGGCCCGCCGTAATCGTAATCGTAAAGGTTGAAGCTTCTAATCACCCAAATGCGAGAAACGACGTTACTCCGCCAACCGCGAGGAGATCGATGAACAGCTGGCTTTGACCATATCAGCCGCGACAAGATCGTTAACGACAAATAACTTTACCGGTTTGATGAGTGGTTCCTATGGTTCTGATACGGCTTTATTACAACCCGCTAGCATCACTGAGAGGCCCAATGATGCAAGAGACCTGGCCACAAGACGCCCAGCACCGTGATAAATTGCTGAACAATCACTGAGGTCTGTTCAATACGATCATGGCAAACCAGTTTGGCATCGCAAAAGAAGACATGCTTCAGCCAGCGAAACTAAGCGATATTGTTATTGAAGTACGCTGCCCTATTGATGAGTTAATCGCTTAATCAACGTCTTTCAAACGAACATAAAAAATGCCGAGCTTGCTGCTCGGCATTTTTATGTATTTATCATTTCAGAGAGTGCGACACGGCGGTTATACAGCGCGTGGAGAGTAGATTCCTAGTCTCGCTTGAGCTCGCTGGAATGACAACACTAGTTTAATAAATCAATAAATTAAGCTAATTAACCGCGGTAGTAACGTTGTGGTACGAATGGCATTTTCTCTACCGTCATTGGTAGCATTTTGCCGCGTACTTCTGCAAACAGCTCAGTGCCAATAGCGGCTAAATCCGCACGCACATACCCCATTGATACTGGCTTGCCCGCATTAGGACCCGCTGTACCACTGGTTACCACACCAACCTTGTTGCCGTCCGAATCAAACAACTCAGCACCTTCACGCACTGGCGCTTTAGTTTGACCAACCAAGCCGATGCGCTTACGTGCCACATCTTTCGTCTCTATCTGCTTAAGAATGATGTCTGCCCCCGGGAAGCCCCCCGCACGTTCACCGTCCGTACGACGCACTTTTTGAATACCCCATAGCAGGCTTGCCT
The DNA here is from genome assembly GCF_052877535.1 of Vibrio sp. PNB23_22_6. Taxonomy (NCBI): domain Bacteria; kingdom Pseudomonadati; phylum Pseudomonadota; class Gammaproteobacteria; order Vibrionales; family Vibrionaceae; genus Vibrio; species Vibrio sp. PNB23_22_6. Next base: position 359,566 of record NZ_JBNFXP010000001.1, read on the forward strand.
CTACAGGTGTCGTTGTGGTGTCTAGGTCGTGACCGTATAAGCACAGACCACACTCAAGGCGTAGTGAGTCACGCGCGCCAAGGCCGATCCACTCGACTTCTTCTTCGCCCGTCAGTTTACGTGCAAGTTCTTCTGCTTTGTCAGCTGGTACCGAGATTTCGTAACCATCTTCGCCGGTGTAACCACTACGAGAAACAATGCACTCTACGCCAAGCAGTTCAACTTTACGTACATCCATAAACAACATCTCTGCCACTTCTGGAGCAAAACGCGCCAGCACTTGTGCCGCTTTAGGACCTTGAATCGCAAGCAGTGCGCGATCATCAATGATTTCCAGCTCAATACCAGATGGAAGATGCGCTTGAAGGTGTGCAATGTCTTGCTCTTTACAGGCAGCGTTCACAACAACAAACAGATGATCGCCAAGGTTCGCCACCATCAAGTCGTCCATGATGCCGCCTTGCTCATTGGTAAAGAACGCGTAACGCTGCTTGCCTGCACCTAAATCAACAATATCCACCGGAACCAATGTTTCTAGAAATGCTGCTGCACCATCACCAATCAAACGAAGTTGACCCATATGAGAAACATCAAACAGACCTGCCGCGTCGCGCGTGTGTAAATGTTCTTTCTTTACGCCCAGTAGGTATTGAACAGGCATGTCGTAACCCGCGAACGGGACCATCTTTGCGCCTGCTTCAACATGAAGTGCATGCAGTGGTGTTTTCAGAAGTTCTTGAGTCATTTTCGTCTCCATTTAGATAGACCCGATGATGCTGTCGGCATTCATTGTATTTCCAATAATAAACACGGCTGATTCAATTTTGCACGAACAAGACATCACTCGACGTTCAAAAATGTGATTTTTAACATTTTTATCACAACAAAACGCACAAAAAATACGCTTTTATGAGTGATATACCATCAACAGAGCGTAATATTAACGTATTCAAAACGAATAGCAATCGTTTGCTTTCACTATAGGAAATTTACAACTACTTATCACTATTTGGCCGTTACCCACAAAATGTGCGCATCTTCCTCACTCACACTGGTCAACATATGGCCCATGTTCGCATCGTAATACACACTGTCGCCTTCGCTTAATACAACAGGCTCATAGAACTCAGAATAAAACATAACCTCACCGGATAAGATGAGCAAAAACTCTTCTCCATCATGGCGAACCCAATCTTTGTATTCATCAAAACTGCGAGCTCGAATTTGGCTCTTAAACGGCATCATTTTTTTATGGGAAAGTTGCGTCGCCAGCAGCTCATGTTCATAGGTTTGCGTTGGGTGCGGTTTACCCTCTTTCTTTTTAGTGACATCCCTACGCCCTGTCGCCACCTTTTTTCTCGGCGGTTCAAATAGTTGCGGCATGTCAATTTGTAAGCCATGCGCCAATTTTTGCATTGCTTGGAAGGTAGGAGAGATCTGCTCGTTTTCAATCTTACTCAGTGTAGAGCGCGCAAGACCAGTACGTTGGCTCGCCTCTTCTAAAGTAATACCAAGTTTTGAGCGGATATCTTTAATGCGCTGACCGAGCTTAAGCGGCTCTATGTTCTTATCATTATGCTCTTTCGCCAACGTCATCGACGGGTATTCATCGTATACACTTTCTGCCATAAATCCCTCTTTAAAAATTCCATTATCCCTTCCTATTTAGCATTGTGCATGAACCCTATAGTGGATAAAAGTCCACCACGTTAATTAAAGCGTGCTCTTGTTAACAAAACCAGAAATCTTGTTTCCTATAGGAAATTTCGGGTTGATTATTCATACTGCAAACGCTATGTTACCAACTTGTTAGATGCGGAGATGCACATTTCTGTAAGAGATTGGATACGAGAAAGCACAATCCGACGGCGTGTGCCCACTTATTTCGGGCCGAAGTTCACTCTGTTCTGCTTTGCAGTTCAGCTGTTTTGAGGATAAATGAGCCACCATCGCAATCAAACAACTATTTCTACTGCGGGTTCATTTTACAATTTGGAAGGTCAACTACCATGAACAAGAGTTACCCTAACTACAGCTTGGAAAACTTTTTCTCTACCAACCTCTCTGCGACAGATGATGCGGTTTTTGCAGGCATTCAGGCAGAATTCGCTCGCCAAAACGAACAAATCGAACTTATCGCTTCTGAGAACATCGTGTCTAAAGCGGTAATGCAAGCTCAAGGCACATGCCTAACCAACAAATATGCGGAAGGTTATCCAGGTCGCCGTTACTATGGTGGCTGTGAGCACGTTGATACTGTGGAAACCATTGCTATCGAACGTGCAAAAACGCTTTTTGATTGTGAATACGCAAACGTTCAACCACACTCAGGCGCACAAGCAAACGGCGCAGTAAAACTGGCACTGCTACAACCTGGCGACACCATTCTTGGTATGTCTCTTGACGCTGGCGGCCACCTCACTCACGGAGCACGCCCTGCGCTTTCTGGTAAATGGTTTAACGCAGTGCAATACGGCGTGGATCGCGAAACACTCGAAATCGACTACGAAGACGTTCGCCAACTGGCACTTGAGCACCAACCTAAAATGATCATCGCAGGTGGTAGTGCTATTCCACGTACTATCGACTTCGCAAAATTCCGTGAAATCGCCGACGAAGTTAACGCGATTCTAATGGTCGACATGGCCCACATCGCCGGTCTTGTTGCGACAGGCGCGCACCCTAGCCCACTTCCTTACGCACACGTCGTAACAACGACCACACACAAGACACTGCGCGGTCCACGTGGCGGTATGATTCTGACCAATCACGAAGACATCATTAAGAAAATTAACTCAGCGGTATTCCCAGGCTTACAAGGCGGTCCACTGATGCATGTCATCGCGTCTAAAGCGGTCGCATTTGGAGAAGCGCTTGGCCCTGAATTTAAAACTTATATTGATTCGGTGATCAATAACGCAAAAGTTCTAGCGGAAGTATTGCAAACTCGCGGGTGCGACATCGTAACTGGTGGTACTGACACGCACCTCATGCTGGTTGACCTTCGCCCTAAAGGCTTGAAAGGCAACCAAGCAGAAGAGGCGCTAGAGCGTGCAGGCATCACATGTAATAAAAATGGCATCCCATTTGATACAGAGAAGCCTATGATTACATCGGGCATTCGTTTAGGAACGCCTGCGGGGACAAGCCGCGGCTTTGGCGCTGAAGAATTCAAACTCATTGGTAACTGGATTGGCGATGTGCTGGATGGTTTGGTTAACAACCCTGAAGGTGACGCAGAAGTCGAAAAACGCGTTCGCAAACAAGTCAAAGAACTTTGCAACCGTTACCCTCTTTACCAATAAAACGATTTATTAGATCAGAATATTCCTGACAAGTTATTTGGAGATTAAGCAATGGACAAAACACTGAAGTTTACAGATAGCCATGAGTGGGTACGTGACAACGGTGACGGCACAGTAACTATCGGTATTTCAGAGCACGCGCAAGAGATGCTAGGTGACGTGGTATTCGTTGACCTGCCAGAAGTGGAAGATGAAGTCGAAGCAGGCGAAAGCTTTGCTTTGGTGGAATCTGTAAAAGCCGCTTCAGACATCTACTCACCAATCACAGGTGAAGTCGTTGAAATCAACGAAGAACTAGAAGACAGCCCAGAGCTAATCAACGAAGAACCATACGAAGGTGGTTGGATTGTGAAAGTGAAGCTTTCAGACCCATCTGAGTTGGATGACTTAAAAGATGCGGAAGAATACCTAAGCTCTATCGAAGAAGAGTAATTAGGACAATACGAAAGCTGTCCCCTTAACACCAAGTGGGCAGCTTTTTTTCTAGGTTCGGACGTATAATTAAATGTGTCAGATGACCATTTCCGATACCCGAACCAAGGAGTAGGTAAAGGACAATGACTGAATTACTTCAAAGCCTCAGCACACAAAACGAGTTCGTTGCTCGCCACAATGGACCAAACAAATCTGATCAACAGAAAATGTTGGAAGCGATCAACGCCGTTAGCCTTGATGCGCTTATCGACGAAACCGTACCAGCGCAAATTCGCCTAGAACAACCACTCACACTGGCAGAAGCAAAAAGCGAAGCCGACATGCTGGTTGCAATGCGCAAGTTCGCTGATCAGAACCAAGTTAAACGTACCTTCATTGGTCAGGGTTACTACAACACCTTCACGCCTAACGTGATTCTACGTAACGTGATGGAAAACCCGGGCTGGTATACCGCTTACACCCCTTATCAACCAGAGATCTCACAAGGCCGTCTAGAAGCCCTTCTAAACTATCAACAAATGGTGATGGATCTAACGGGAATGGAAATCGCGAATGCGTCATTGCTGGATGAAGCAACGGCAGCGGCAGAAGCGATGACACTTTGTAAGCGTGCGGGTAAGAGCAAGAGTAACGTATTCTTCGTTGCTGACGACGTTCATCCACAAACCATCGAAGTGGTAAAAACGCGTGCGAAATTCATCGGTTTTGAAGTCTTAGTTGGTTCTCTAGACTCACTACCAGAGCAAGATGTATTCGGCGCACTCGTTCAATATCCTGGCACAACGGGTGAAGTTCGTGACCTAACGGATATCATCGCAAAAGCACAAGCGAATAAAACGCTGGTAACTATCGCGACCGACCTATTGGCTTCTGCCCTACTAAAACCTGCGGGTGAAATGGGCGCAGACGTGGCAATTGGCTCTGCACAACGTTTCGGCGTGCCTATGGGGTACGGCGGTCCACACGCAGCCTTCATGGCAACACGTGACAAGCACAAGCGTACTATGCCAGGTCGTGTTATCGGCGTTTCTATCGATACTAACGGCAACCAAGCACTGCGCATGGCAATGCAAACGCGTGAGCAGCACATCCGCCGCGAAAAAGCGACATCAAACATCTGTACCGCTCAAGCACTGCTAGCCAACATGGCTTCTTTCTACGCGGTTTACCACGGCGCAGAAGGTCTACGCACTATTGCACGTCGTACGCACCACATGACAGCAATCCTAGCGGCTGGCCTAACAAAAGGCGGCTTCGAGCTTGCTCACAACAGCTTCTTCGACACCATCACCATCAACACAGGTGCACAAACCGAAGATCTATACGCGAAAGCACTAGCCGCAGACATCAACCTGCGTAAGCTTGGTACTCAGCTAGGTGTAAGCTTCGACGAAACCACAACTGTGGCAGACGTAGAAGCCCTATTCGCGGTATTCGGTGTGAAAGAAGACGTGGTAGCACTATCCACTGAAATCGCAGGCAACGAGTTTGCAGCCATTCCAGAAGCTCTGCGCCGCACAACAGAGTACTTAACTCACCCTGTGTTTAACACGCACCACAGCGAAACACAGATGATGCGTTACCTGAAACAGCTAGAGAACAAAGACTTCTCGCTCACGCACGGCATGATCCCTCTGGGCAGCTGTACGATGAAGCTGAACGCAGCAGCAGAGATGATTCCGGTAACTTGGCCTGAGTTTGGTTCGATCCACCCATTCGCACCAGCAGAACAAGCCGCTGGTTACGCAGCGCTAGCAAAAGATCTTAAAGAGAAGCTATGTGAAATCACAGGCTACGACGCATTCTCACTGCAACCAAACTCTGGTGCATCGGGTGAGTACGCAGGTCTTATCGCGATTCAACGCTACCACGAAAGCCGTGGCGAAGGTCACCGCAACGTATGTTTGATCCCAAGCTCTGCGCACGGTACGAACCCTGCGACAGCGTCTATGGTGTCAATGAAAGTTGTCGTGGTTAAGTGTGATGACGAGGGCAACATCGACATCGACGACCTAGCAGCGAAAATCGAAAAGCACAAAGACAACCTATCAAGCATCATGATCACTTACCCTTCTACGCACGGCGTATATGAAGAGCAAGTGAAAGAAGTGTGTGAAATGGTTCATGCTGCGGGCGGTCAGGTTTACCTAGACGGCGCAAACATGAATGCACAGGTTGGTCTAACAACGCCGGGCTTTATCGGCTCAGACGTTTCTCACCTAAACCTACACAAAACCTTCTGTATCCCACATGGTGGTGGCGGTCCGGGTATGGGGCCTATCGGTGTGAAATCACACCTAGCGCCTTTCCTACCAGGCCACATTGAAAATGGTGCAGACGGCGAAAACTTCGCAGTATCGGCAGCGGATATGGGTAGTGCATCTATCCTGCCTATCTCTTGGGCTTACATCGCAATGATGGGGGAAGCAGGCCTTACTGACGCAACAAAAGTGGCGATTCTGAACGCCAACTACGTGATGGAAACGCTGCGCCCACACTACCCTGTTCTTTACCGTGGTACGAATGGCCGCGTCGCGCACGAATGTATTATCGACATTCGTCCACTGAAAGAAGAAACAGGCATCAGCGAAGAAGACATCGCCAAGCGTCTTATGGACTACGGTTTCCACGCACCAACCATGTCGTTCCCTGTAGCAGGCACGCTAATGGTTGAGCCAACGGAATCGGAAGACCTAGAAGAGCTAGACCGCTTCTGTGATGCGATGATCGCAATCCGTGAAGAGATGACGATGGTTAAGAACGGTGAATGGCCGCTGGATAACAACCCGCTTGTTAATGCGCCACACACTCAAGTTGACCTTGCTAAAGAAGAATGGAATCGCCCTTACTCTCGTGAGCTTGGCTGCTTCCCTTCTAAAGCAACCAAATCTTGGAAATACTGGCCAACAGTAAACCGCGTAGATAACGTATACGGCGACCGTAACCTAATCTGCTCGTGCCCAAACATCAATAACTACGAAGATTAATTTTTGTAGTGATCACAGATAACCAAGTTGGAAACTGTGATAACCGAGTTGGAAACCGATAACTAAGTTGGAAACTAACTTGAATAACAAAAGGCGAACCAAATGGTTCGCCTTTTGTCTATGTGCCGTTTTTAGTCTCGTATGACTTCATATTTGAGGTACTAAGAACTCAGGTCGTTCTACCCCATAATCATAATCAGTGAAAGAAACTAATCCACAGCTAACAACCTGATTATAAACTTCATCACTTAAGAGTATCGACGCGTCTTTAATAAAATAAGCGCTCTCTTCAATAACAACTGACAAATTAAATTCAAGAAAATAAAATCATTAACGCTCAGTGTTAATAAATAACCTATGTCCATTATATCGTTCAAGATTAGTAATCTTATCTCATTTCAAGAGCTCATTCTGGCACAATCTGAACACTTAGAGTAAAATATGGAAAGAGAAAAAGTATTGGTTCAGGTGTTCGGAATCAACCGTAAATAATCGCTCGCAATCACCGAAATACGCAACAAAGTTGCTTAAAGGGGATGATAATAATATGGCCACCGTCTATGTAAGCATTGGAAGCAACATTAACCGCGAACATCACATCACAGAATCTATCCATGCATTAAATAATCGCTTTGCACCTCTGCGCATTTCTAATTTCTACGATTGCCAGTCTGTTGGTTTCGAAGGGGATAACTTTCTAAACCTCGTCGTTGGATTCGAATGTGACCTCCCTGTCGCACAACTGGCTAAGGTTTTACATCAAATCGAATTAGAGAATGATCGCAAGCGTGAGACGAAAGCGTATGCTTCACGTACTCTAGATATCGATATCCTTCTTTATGGTAATCAAGTAGGCATTATCGACGGAGTAGAGCTGCCTAGATGCGAAATCACCGAGTACGCTTTTGTGCTTCGACCTTTAGTCGATGTTGCCGCGCAAGAACTTCACCCCACTCTAAACATCTCTTTTCAGCACATCTGGAATAACTTCGATCAGTTGAGTCAGAAAACCGAACTTATCCCTTTTAAGCTCAGTTTCACTGAGTCCTTGCAACTGCCGTAAGAAAGAACGACTGACATTTACTTCTAAGGATCGGAAACTGCTATGAATCACAACGCCATTATTACCATTACAAATCTCAGACTAAGAACTTTTATAGGTTTCAACGAAGAAGAGAAAACTAAGCAGCAAGACATCATTATAAATGCAGAAATCCATTACCCCGCGAACAACCTTTGTCTCGCAGACGATGTGGACCATGCACTTAACTACAAAAACATCTGCAAAAGAATTATTCAACATGTCGAATCCGGAAGATTTTTGCTTTTAGAAAAGTTAACCAGCGACGTACTCAGCATTTGTATAGATCATCCATGGGTACGATACGCTCAAGTTAGAATTGATAAACCTCATGCTTTACGTTTTGCCGACTCCGTCTCGCTCACCCTGAGCTATGAGGCAGACCACGACAATAATTCAAAAGGAGCGAATAAATGCTAACCACTGATGCTGAAAAAGTAAGAGAAGCTTTGCTCGCAAGAGGACTAGAAACACCGATGACACCAAGCAAAATGGACAATGATGAGAAGTACAGCCGCATCAAAGGACTTTTAACTGAAGTTGTCAGTACTCTTGGACTGGATTTAACCGATGACAGTCTCTCTGAAACACCTCACCGCATTGCAAAAATGTACGTTCATGAGATATTTTCAGGGCTCGATTACAATAACTTTCCAAAAATCACTGTGATAGACAACAAAATGTCTCTTAATGAAATGGTTAAGGTATCAGACATAGATTTAACATCGACGTGCGAACATCACTTCATCACCATCGATGGTTTAGCACAAGTTGCCTATATCCCTGAATCCAAGATTCTCGGGCTGTCTAAAATAAACCGTATTGTTCGATTCTTCGCTCAACGCCCTCAGGTCCAAGAACGCCTTACTCAGCAAATTCTGGTCGCGATACAGACTCTAGTTGAAACAGAAAATGTTGCCGTAACTATAAAAGCAACTCACTATTGCGTTAAATCCAGAGGCGTCATGGATGCAAACTCAGAAACCTCAACAACCGCTCTCGGTGGTATTTTCAAAACTAATCCTCAAACTAGAGCTGAGTTTTTACGATGAATGAAACGATTCTAGTAACTGGTGTGGGAAAGCGACTAGGCTTCGCACTGGCGCAGCAACTGTTATCGGACGGTTACAATGTCGTTGGTACCTACAGAAGCTGCTATCCTCAACTGCAACTATTGCGCGACAATGGGGCAGACTTGCAACAGGTAGACTTTTATCAACAAGGTAGCTTAGAGGGCTTTCTTCATTACGTTGGTCAAGAATATAAAACACTTCGAGCCATCATACATAATGCATCCGACTGGAAGTCGGAGAACAAGAATAATCCCATTGAGAACGCATCACAAATCATGAGCCAGATGATGACGCTTCACGCTACCGTGCCTTATCTGGTCAATTTAACACTCAAAGACAATCTGATGTCTGGCGATAAAACTTCGGACATTATTCACATCAGTGATTACGTTGTGGAAAAAGGCAGTAAGAAACACATCGCTTACGCTGCAAGCAAAGCCGCACTCAACAACCTGACGCTTTCGTTCTCAGCGATGCTGGCTCCAAAGGTGAAAGTCAATACTATCTCTCCAGCCATGCTTAAGTTCAATGAACATGACGACGAGACGTACAAGTCCAAAGCTCTGCAAAAAGCACTGATCCCCAAAGAGGCGGGCTTTGAAGAAGTGATAGATGGCATCAAGTTTGTTTTGGCTAGTCACTACATGACAGGAAGAACTTTGCACCTTGATGGCGGCAGACATTTGAAGTGAAGAAGTCCTTGTATTTTAAGCTTACGGTCAACATCTCTGCGAAAACCTAATTCTGGATAAGGCTTTACTGATGCCGTAGAAATGTATAGGAAGCAGAGAGCAGATTACATCATGGCGCGTGCAGTAAAAGCTCATAGGGACATCGTATATATGTCAGTGAACCGAATCAGTTCTTGCAATCACATGGGCGTCCATATATATCCAACTGCGATTTATGCCTTTCAATGATATTGTTTATCAATGATACCGCATAACAATGCAGGTGGAATTTGGTGGTTAGAAATGCCGATTTTGCGCGAGAATGGGAGAAAGCGAGCATCGATGTGCGTAGTCTGCCATTAGCACAAGTCGGGTTATTTTCTGACAGGGATTATCAGTGTTCTGTTGCGCAAGTTTGAAAAGGGGCAAATATGAGTTGAAAGTACAAGCATCGTTAGTCAGTTGTTTGGATCTCGTTATTCTGAACCGCAAGGGAACGTGCATGATTGAAAATCTACTAACCACATGCTGTGTGGCTCAGTTTGCCTATTAGCTTGGAAGCGCGTTTTCTGATATTCCTTGTCTCGCTTAGACTCGCTAGAATACCCGAGAATAGATCAAACAAGGCGACCCAAATAACTCGCCTTGCACAAAACTCGGTTTTGGGTAAAGCCCCATTGCGCGCGATAAGGTTAATTAGCTTTTGATGCCGCGTGCTGCTCTAACATGAACCCGATCACTTCTTCATTTAAGCAAGATTTACTGACGTATTGACGTTGCTTACCCAGATGGAGGATAAGGCCCAAATCGGTTTGTTCTAGTTGGTCGATTTCTTTCCAAGCAATCCTGCGATCGATTTTACCGCTTTTGTAATTCACACCGTTCTCGTTCACTTGAAACACCACTTTTTTGCCGCGGTTTGAGCTGATGGTTTGTCGCCATAACCACCAAGTTCGCTTAAAATAAACACTGAACGCTTCAATAACACTCAATACGATAAAGAACCAACCGACGTAACCGTTAGGTAGCAGCTCAAATTCCAATAACACCACACCGAAGATAAGAAAGAGGATCCCTTTCAGATAAGCTTGTGGGAACTTAGGTGGCTGACTAGTTTGATCATAACACTCCGCAAAGAAAGGCTTGTCGAGTGTGTATTCTGTGGTGAATTCGAAATCTTTAGACATGTAGGGTTACTTTAAGTTTTCTGTGAATGAGAATTCTTGGTTATGCTATTGCAATACGAGCATTGTAGCGCTTCTCGAGACTAATCTTTAGCTATTTTGATTCTGTTTTGTAAGTCAATAATACCGAAAGCGCTAGAAGACCGTGTTGAACTTGCCAAGAGCAAACAAGGCGAACCATTCGATTCGCCTTGTCACCACTCATCATGATTTTATTTTAGTGGGTCATTGTCTGGCAACGCACTATGAATCCAAAGAGCCAGTCTGTGTTTGATGTTTGCGCCGTCGAGCTTGTTATCAGGTAATGGCGTGATCTGCTTGGCATCGACCAAGAATAGGTAAATCGCTTTTACTCTAACAGGTTGTGGTGACTGAGGAAGATCAAAGCCTTGCAACTTCGCCATCTTCCCGCCAATCTCTAGTGCCTTTTTAACCAGTTTGTCTTCATTGTGAAGCTTGGCGCTTTTTGCCATTAATAGAATCCTCTTCTTCGCTTGGACTAAGCATACATTAAGTGTCGCCAACGGCGTGTTATTAAGCTCTCATATTGATAAGATTTCGCCACATTATTCAGTAAGCGATTAAAACGCCCGAATCAATCAACTTCTCTATCGGGAAGAACGCGTTAAGTTGCAACAGTCATCAAATACCGGACACAGTTTTTATCGATAGCTTAGAAGCGCGCTGTGTGAGATTCCTAATTTCGCTTGGACTCGCTTGAATGACCGCCTTGAGTAGTGCGGTGTTGACTCCTCAAGAGTGCGCCGTGAGCTTTCTTTTTCTATCGCTTTCGATGATACTCTGCACATTCTTGATTAATTGGAAAACGTCATGCCTCAAGCAAATTCCGTGGTCGTACTCGACTTTGAAACCACTGGCCTCTCTCCTAATATGGGCGATCGTGCCATTGAAATTGGTGCGGTGAAATTAGTCGATGGTGAGGTTATCGATAGTTTTCAGCAGTTGATGAATCCGGGCTTCAGAGTAAGCTCATTCATTGAAAATTACACTGGTATCACCAATAACATGTTACGCACTGCACCCGGTTGTGATGAAGTAATGGCATCGTTTAGTGAATTCATTGCCGGGGAGAACCTTATCGCTCACAATGCATCGTTCGATAAACGATTTTTAGATGCCGAGCTTGAGAGAATCCACTCTGGTTATTCCGGCGAGTTCGCTTGCTCCTTGCTGGTGGCAAGACGATTGATCCAAGATGCGCCATCACACAAACTGGGGGAGCTTATTCGTTACAAAAACATCGTCAATGACGGTGTTTTTCACCGCGCTTTAGCCGATGCCCAAATGACCGCCAACCTTTGGCTGAAAATGATAGAAGGCTTAGAGCAATCAGGCATCGCCAAGCCAAGTTTTCAGTTTATGCAGACCATTAGCAAAACAGCAAAAGGCAAAGTAGATCTGCTACTCGCTAAACACCTCGCTTAATTCATTCCCACTCAAACGCTTCTCTAGTAAGCATTAGAGGGCGTTTGAGTTACCTTCTCAGGCGTTAATGTGAATTTCAAGGTGCTTTTGGGGAGTAATGTTTTAGAGCATTCATACCTATCGCAGCAAGTACATGATCAGAATTCGCGTTCCAGCAATCTAGGGTGAGCAGTTATGTACTTCAATTGGTATCACTTAGTATTTAACGGTTTTTCGCCACTCATTGGGGGTGACTTGGCATTTTTTTCTTGAATTGCTCGCTGACTACAATTTTTGCGCTAGCCTCCTAATTTTACTGCTATTATTAGAACGGATGTCTTTTTCGTTATTAGTATTGATTGATGAAATTGCCTAGCCCCTAGGCACTTTGATAATAATGCAACCTTAACCGAAAGGTGCGCAATATGATTGGCAAGGGATACAAAAACTACATTAAATCAGCTCAAACTAGAGACGCTCGCACCTTTGATATTATTATCATTGGCTCAGGAACCGGAGGCATGAGTGCAGCCTCCTTTTTAGCCCAGACAGGAAAACGCGTCCTTCTGTTAGAGCAACACAACGTACTCGGGGGATATACCCATACGTTTGGCCGCAAGGGATATTCCTGGGATGTGGGTCTGCACTATGTGGGCCAAGTTCATATCGAGGGAACGACATTAAACAAGGTCTTTCGCTATATTTCGAAAGACACGCTCAAATGGGCTCCCCTTGATGACATTTATGACCGAGCGGTCTTTGGCAAAGATGAATTCCAGTTCCCTAGAGGGCGAGAGAACCTTAAGAGCAAGCTAAAGCAATACTTCCCAGAAGAACAGGATAAAGCCTCAATCGATACGTACTTCTCTTTACTCGATGAGGCACAAAAACTCGGTAGCGGTTATTACATTGAAAAAACCCTCCCTCCATTTCTGTCAAATCTCTTTGGCGATTTTCTTCGTCGCGGCACGCTCAAATTCTCCGACAAAACCACATTAGAAGTATTAAGTGGGATTACCGACAATCCCAAACTGATTGGGGTATTGACCTGTCAATATGGCGATTATGGTTTAGAACCGTCAAAAAGCAGTTTTTACATGCATGCATTGCTTGCTAATCACTATATCGAAGGGGCCGCTTATCCAGTAGGCGGAGCATCGAAACTTGCCGAGTGCATCGTTCCGATTATTGAGCAATCGGGAGGTGTGGCCTTAACACAGGCCGACGTGCGTGAAATTATCATCGAGAACAATAGAGCTGTTGGCGTGCGTATGAATGACGGGGAAAGGTTTTACGCCACGACGATTGTTAGCGCCACTGGTATTGTGAACACCTATTCGCATTTATTGCCCAAAGAGGTGTGTCAGAAGCATCAGTTAGACAAGCTTATTGACAAGTTAGAACCTTCAACGGCGCATGTCGGATTATATATTGGTATCAAAGAGTCCTCTTCAACGTTAAATTTACCCAAATGCAATTACTGGATTTTCCCGCAGCAGTACAATCATGATCAAGGGCGAGCCGAATACAAGGATTTTGCCTCCACGCTTCCAGTATCTTTTGTCTCATTCCCTTGGGCAAAAGACCCATCAGCAGAACAAACTCATCCCGGAAAAAGCACTGCTGAAGTTGTGATTTTGGTGCCCTATAACTGGTTTAAACAATGGGAAGCGACCAAATGGCATAACCGTGGCGAAGAATATAACGCACTTAAAGAACGATTAGCGCAGCAAATGTTGAAGCAGCTCTACCGCGTGGCACCGCAGCTTGAGGGCAAGGTCGATTATTACGAAGTCTCTACCCCACTCAGTACGCGTCATTTCTCGTACCACGAGCAAGGAGAGATCTATGGTATTGCCCATTCACCGCAGCGCTTTAGGCAAAAGTTCCTGCGCGTTCAAACACCGATATCTGGACTATTTCTTTCGGGGCAGGATGTCATGACAGCAAGTATCGCGGGGGGCACCATGGCAGGGTTGCTGTGTGCGTCGACAATTTTAAAGAAAAACCTTCTATGGACAGTCCACAAAACAATAAGATAGATCTCAATCAGCGTATTGCCATCCTTGGTGCGGGTGCGGCGGGGCTCAGTGCTGCAGAAGCCCTGAAGCAAAAAGGCTATAAACACATCACGGTCTTCGAGCGTACCGATCACGCTGGCGGAAAGTGCCTGAGTGTCGAGCTCGGCTCAAAAACCTACGAACTCGGGGCGGGTATTGTCACGGAGAATAACACCGTACCGCTCCAGCTAGCCAAACAATATGGGATCCCCATCGAGCAGGTTCGTTTCGGCCAAAGTATTTATGTCGACAAAAACGGCCAACAAATCGCGACACAGTCACTGACGTTCAAGCTCAAAGTGCTCTGGCAACTGTTTTTCCGTTACCGGCGTATTCTCAAGCAATACAGAGCGCTGGAATCACCCGGGTTTCACAATCTTTCCCCGGAGATTACTGTGCCGTTCGACCAATTTGCCAAAGAGAAAAAAATGACTGACTTGGCCAACATCTTCAGTCTGTTTCTTTCCGGGTTCGGCTATTGCTACTCCGATCATGTGCCAACGGCTTATGTATTGAAATATGTCAACAGGAAGACCATCGTAGCTTACTTAAAAAGCCAAGTTTATCTCTTTCCCGATGGTATCCAGGAACTATGGACACGAGTCGCAAAAGAGCATGATGTCCGATTTGAGGCTGAGATTACCCAAATCAACCGAGGTGAAGTCATCACCATTCATTCGCAGGTAGGTGAAGAAGAGTTCGATAAGCTTATCGTTACCTCACCATTGGATGAGACGGCGTTATTTATGGACTTGAGTGTTCAAGAGCAGATGCTATTCGAAAAAATCATGTATCTTGATTATCAAACCATTCTTTGCACGGTGAACCATTTCGTTGAAAAGACAGGCTACGTACCTGAGAACTTCATTCGGGAGCGAGAGGGTCATCCCGTTTTCTGGTATTACAGACAAGCCGGACAGCCAATCTATTCTTTTTATGTTCTAACCGATAAAAACATCAGCGAAAAAGATGTCACTGATAACCTAAGAACGTTTGTTCGCCAAATGGGCGGGGAGATAGAGTCTATTCATCAATTTATTCATTGGAAATACTTCCCTCATGTCGATTCCGCTGAAATGAACGACGGGTTTTATGACAAACTCGATAAGATGCAAGGAAATCAGCACACCTACTATGCTGGCGAAATACTCAATTTTAGCTGCGTGGGATTTACGAGCGAATATGCTGACTATATCGTACACCGATATTTTTAATTGAACGGTTCTTAATGGCCAATCAAACCTTATCCCCAAGTAACCTCGAGATGCTAAGTTCATCGAGAATGCGTTGCTTGTAGACGAGGCAACGATTTGAAGATCTAGGGATTCTAAATTAAAAATCGTTAACAATGTATACAAGCCAAAGTAACTCATCCCATCACTTAATCGTGGGTGCTCACTGGTCTAACTCTCCAAAGTCGCATACTATGCCAAGTACCTACAAAGCTTTGTGAGCCACTCATGGGCAGTAAAAATAAAAAGAACCTCGGTATTCTCCTTAAACTCAACGCCTTTGTGTCACCCTATAAATGGCGGGTTTCCGCTGCCTTAGTAGCACTGGTTGCGACGGCAAGTCTCACCTTATCGGTTGGCTATGGCGTACGCATTCTGATTGACCAAGGATTTGCTCAGCAATCATTGCAAGAGCTCACTAATGCGATTCAGTTTATTGTGGGTGTCACGCTGTGTATTGCGGTAGGTACGTTCTTCCGTTTCTATCTTGTTTCATCGGTGGGTGAACGCGTCAGCGCCGATATTCGCCTTGCGGTGTTTAACCATGTGATCACACTGCACCCTAGCTACTTTGAGACCAACAGCAGCGGCGATATTATGTCGCGCCTCACCACGGATACCACGTTGCTACAAAGCATTATTGGCTCGTCGTTCTCTATGGCGATGCGCAGCGCCTTAATGTGTTTTGGCGCGATCATTATGTTGTTTGCGACCAACTTTAAGCTCACGTTGATTGTGCTTGCTTCCGTGCCATTCGTGTTGGTTCCTATTTTGGTTTACGGACGACGAGTACGTGCCCTATCTCGCCAAAGTCAAGACTCCATGGCCAATGTCGGCAGTTATGCGGGTGAAGCGATAGAACATATCAAAACGGTGCAAAGCTTTAGCTCAGAACAACATGAGAGAGCCGCCTTTGCCGTTGAAGTAGAAAGAGCCTACGAGGTAGGTAGACAACGAGTAAAGCAGCGCGCGATTCTGATCTCTGGCGTTATTGTGATTGTGTTCAGTGCCATTGCTGGCATGCTTTGGGTTGGCGGTAGTGACGTAATTAATGGCAAGATGTCGGCGGGTGATCTAGCCGCATTTGTGTTTTACGCCATTATGGTGGCCTCTTCTACCGCAACCATTTCAGAAGTGTTAGGCGAACTGCAACGAGCCGCAGGCGCAACCGAGAGATTGATTGAAATTCTACAAGTGGAGAGCGATATCAGCGCGCCAATCAACCACTTGCCAATCAGCGAAGATATGCCTGCTGAAGTGAGATTTCACTCAGTGAACTTTAACTATCCTTCTCGCCCTGACCAACCTGCTATCAAGGGGTTAAACCTGACGGCAGAACAAGGCAAGGTGTTGGCGTTGGTTGGCCCTTCTGGTGCGGGTAAAACGACACTATTCGAGTTACTGCAACGTTTTTACGACCCGCAGCAAGGGCAAGTGCTATTTGGAGGAGAAGACATTCGACAGTTCGATCCAAACGATCTTCGCCGTCAAATGGCGTTGGTACCTCAGCAACCAGCGTTGTTTAGCCACGATGTGTTCCACAACATTCGCTACGGCAACCCAGACGCCACAGACGAGCAAGTGATTGAAGCGGCAAAGAAAGCCCATGCGCATGAATTTATCGAGAAGCTGCCTGATGGCTATCGTAGCTTTTTAGGTGAGCGCGGCGTAAGACTGTCTGGCGGCCAAAAGCAGAGAATTGCCATTGCTCGTGCGATTCTTAAAGATCCGAAAATCTTATTGCTTGATGAAGCCACCAGCGCACTCGACAGTGAAAGTGAACACCATGTCCAGCAAGCGCTTGAGGCGTTAATGGAAGACCGTACGACCTTGATCATTGCACATCGCCTATCCACCATCCAACATGCGGATAAGATTGCGGTATTAGACGGTGGCGAGCTGATTGATATCGGCAATCACCAATCATTGATGCAAAGCTGTGAGTTGTATCAGCGATTGGTCGCGTTGCAATTTAAACATTTAGATTAACACTTGCTTAAGCTCGCTATAAACAATCCAAATTTAAAAAGGCGAAACCAATTGTTCGCCTTCGTTCTAAGTTTATATATAACGCATTAAAAATACTCATCTTTATTTCTGCCCTCCCATAGCTCATAATTTTTCATAACTCTGGAAAACTGCGGACTTTGTATGTAACCATTCAGCCAAACTTTTAACTTCACGTATGGGCTTTGACGAAACCACTGCTTATCAATGCGAGCATATTTACGTAGAAATGGCAGTAGTGCGATATCGACTAAACTCTCTTGATCCGAGAACAGAAATGAATGCTCAGTTAAACGCGCTTCAAGCTTGGCAAGTTCGATTTCACACGCTTTACGTAATTTATCCGTATTGTCTTCATGGTAGCGTTTAGCACACCCAAAGATATTGAGTGCCGGGATGAAAGTTCGTTCGAAGTCTTCGATTATAGAGCGCATTATAGGCAAGGCTTTTGGATTATCACCTTGTAACAAGCCATCCGGATCGTTTTGAGAAAGCGCCCAAATCATGATATCTAGACTTTCTTCCAACACCTCAGTTGCTTTTGGTGTATTTCTATTCCCTAATGTGGATTTGGGCATGACTAAAACGGGCACACTCCCCTTTGGTGATGCTTCTAACATCTCTGTTGGTTTGTTATCGAGCTTGATTGACCGAATGAGTACGCTCTGATGCGCCTTAAGCAGAGCAAACCGAGCGCGAATGGCATAAGGGCAATTGTGCAGTGAATAGAGAATGGGGGCCGAGTTGTTCTCCATATGGGGCTCCGTCAACAGTTGCATCTCTCAATTTAACACCCACATCAATCAAAGTCGGTGAGCATACCGAGAAAAGCTTCTCGTGATTCTGAGCTATTATCACGATGCGTTTTGTATTCGGCGTGTGCATGGGCCGTTGCGATTGGTGATAACTGAATGCTCCATAGCGCATTGACCTCATTTGGTACGACTGAATAACGTACATCAATGATCCGCAGTTTATCGCTAGGATCTTGCGCAACATAGCCATTAGAAAACCATCGAAAGCGTTCGATGTCTTTGGCTTGTTGTGATTTTGGGTCAAGCCACGGGAAGTCTCTATTGACGTCTAGCTTGGCAACGGATTCTCCAGGATAGGATTTGACTGTCGCTCCTACCCTTACTGCATCGATGTGGTAGTGCCCTTCCGTTTCATACACGATTTTCCAAACCAATATGTTGGCAAACGTAGGTTTTGCCGCCAGCCGTATCGGTGTATGCTGCCTTTCTTGCGCTAACTCCCATCCTGCGACTTCAGCTTTGTCTCGCTGAATCATCCCTAACGTTAGGTAAACCAGAGCCCAAAGAAAAGCGATACGAGCATACCAAGGGTTTCGCTTCAATGTTGCAAAAGAAACGAGTATCAATATGGGCAATGTAAATGCAGGATCGATAACCGAGACGGTATTCCATGCATAACGTAGGTTGCTTAGCGGCCAAAATAGTTGGGTGCCATAACTGGTGCAAGCATCCAGCAGCGCGTGAGTGCCATAGCCTAACGTGCAATAAAACCAACTTTGTTTAAACGTGAGTCCACGCCTTTTTGCAAATAACGGATGTAAAACCAAAGTGCAAATTAAGCTACCAATGGGAATAAACAACAGTGAATGAGTAAACTGTCGGTGATACTCCAACACTAACAATGGGTCACTCGATGAACGGATAAGTACATCTAAATCCGGAGCCATTCCAGCAAACAATCCTAAAACGCCAGCGATAACCAACTGTCCCCTTTTACTTGCCGACTGTGGTAACGATGCACCCAGTAAACCCTGCGTTAATGGATCCATAACTTACTCACGCCAAGGCTATCTCTGTATACACAGATAAAAGCGCTGCAGTAATAAATCGAGCGTAAAAACTGGGGGAGTCTTTGGGCATAAGTTTTCCGTATTTAGTTGAATAGCCATCACACATTAAAGGGATTGAAAAAAAACATTTCCATTTTAGTGTAAGAAGGAATGGTGCTGTTCGCTAGTTGGTGATCATCCGAAGTGGGTACTGTCGCTCTAACACGCAGCGTTATTGAGGAGGCCACCAGCTGAGATTCTGGCCAAATCAGTATTTATTCATTTAAAAAGGCGAAAGCAGGTTCGTTTCTAGCCCCGGAATAGAACAAGGCGAACCTTATGGCTCGCCTTTGTTTGCGGTCAACGTCTAAAAACCAGATCAAGCTTAGTCTTGAGAATTCTCTTTCGCGTTGATTTCAGCGTAAGTGTGTAGAAGCTCGGTCAGTGTTTTAACCCAAACAAATACGTCTGTCGGTGTGTTTTTGAGTAATTTTTCAACTTGCGCACAGTGTGTTTCAAGCGTGATCGCTTCTTCCAAGTTAAATGAGATCGCGTAGAAATGCCAAAGAACGAGACGTGTCATTCGCTCGCTGTTTTGCTTCGCGTTGTCTGAGTCATCGAACGCTTGTTGAATTTCACTCAATGCGATTGCCGTCATACGTAACATGGCATCAAGGCGTGCTGTCAGCATGCGCTCTTCACTATCCACTTCTTCTTGTTCAAAAGTAAATAGCTCATTCATCACGTCTTCTGGTACCATTTTACTGATCATGCGAGCACTAAACTCTTCCAGTTCATGGCGAGGCATGGTTACAAGACAATCAAAGGTGTAATCACGAAGCATAAAATCACTCTACATCAGTTATAACTTTTAGTTTGCGCATTCTAAGCGCTGAGATTTCAATTACCACTTTTTATTCTTATCTATCGCACGAAACGTATCAAATTTCGTGTGAACGTCTCTCTGCGCCCAGCTTAGATAAAGCTGGGCTAAAACTATGTAGAGATATGTTGTATATCCCAAATCGCCATAAGTGAATGAAGCGTTGATTCGCTCTACATCACCATAGCATAATAGCCCCACTCCCCTGAGCATTGGTAAAGTACAGTCTTGTTCTTACAATGTACTTACGACCTTTATGCAAATGAGTTTCGATTCTAGCATTAACGTCAAAACCTGAATCATCATCGCCTTCGATGTATTCTTCGACACCATCTCTAAGCTCAAACAACACCATTACGGTGTCCATTTTGCCAAATGTTTGCAATGTATATTTTCTAGTCAAAGACGGTTTAATAATGAAATCAACTTGCTCTCCTGCTTTAATAGTAATCCTTTGAGACTCATATTGACGAAGCTCTGGGAGCGTTGCTTTCTGCTCAGGATATAAGGTTGTCACAGTTTGTATGTCGATTGGTGATAACCCCCCCTGAGGAACCAATGGTTGTGTTTTATATATTGCTGGATCTTTGATTAGGCCTGCCTCAAATTGATAGTGCATAATTGAATCTTTATCCCAATCGGAACCATCAACGGAGTTAGGTGGTATTTTTCGAATAATATTCCTATAGGTTGTTTCTCTTGACCAAAAGTTAGGAGACCCCCCTAAACTTTCATACACTTTTTCCTCATCCCACACGATCCCAGCACGCGGGTTTTGATGCTCATGCGGAAACCCAAGTATATGTCCGATTTCATGTAAAGCTGTGTCTCTCCCATACGGGGTTGTTAAGTCCCAACCATAATTCGTTGTTCTTTGGTTAGGGCTCGTTACAAAATCAATGCAGTCACGCCCAACGTATGACCAAGAACCATCCGATTGATCAAAACCAATCCGAATCATTGCTTCTTCAGCATGCTGGACTTCTCTGAATATTAGGCCAATTCCTAACTCTTTCCACATAGCAAAGGCATCCCTCACGGCATCTTCTTGGCCACTTCCTCCTCTCCATATTGCTGGCTCTTTAAAAAAGTAGTAAGTAAGTTGAGTTCCATTAACCCACATCCGGTCCAACTTGGCGATGAGACGGGCCCTACTACCATCTAATACATGACTCAGTTCTCTGCTTCGAACTTCGGGAGCTGAACAAAACCTCTGTTTATGCAGTTTCGATTTTGATGATTTTCCTGCCTTAGTCATAAGTAGTCTCCATAGTTAACATGTAGACAGTGCCTTGCGTTCTCCTAGGCCTGAGATTTAAGAATAGATTCGTTAAGGGCTTCGTTCGTTCGCAAAAATGCGAAATTTACAGATTCATAAACATAAGGCCAATCCAATCCCAATCACGCACAACGATGAAGTAGGAAAGCTCACTGCTTGCTTCAACGAAATGGTTGAAAATCCCATTGAGAGAGAACAGCAATCACTACTTCAATTTCACAACGTGACAGGTCAAGCGATCGCGGAACAGCGCAGTAAGTTACTGGAATTGATGTTCGACCAGAATCAAGGCGGTATTTTCGTACTTGATCGACGCTTAAATGTGACGACACAAAATGCGGCCGCAATGGATTGGTTCGGCAAGTTAAAGCATATTAAGGGCTTACCTTTGAGATCACCACTCCTACTATCCCAGAAGCAAACAAGGCGCCTACTCAAGAATGGTTTTGTGGTTAACAATGTTGAAATTGAGCACAGAACAAAGTATTGGCTCTTTTATGAAATGAAAGCGAGTGTGTTTAAGGGATTAGCTGATGGCGTCGAGGCGTTTGTGATTAGCTTAACGAATCTATCGGTAGGTATAGAACTCAAACGGTTAAGTTTTAAGCCAACCATGACCCGCTGACAACATTAGCCAGTCGTTCTAAAGCATTGAGGGTATTGCAAGCCAGGCATGAGCAAGGTCGTTCGCTAGGTTTTATCCGTTTTTGATTCACTATTTTCAATAACGTTGGCGACATCTTGCGTCTCTGCATCCACCCACTTCATAAACACTTGGTATCCTGCTGCTAAGAACGCCGCGCCAATAAACATACCCAAAATACCGCCCGACATCATACCGCCAATGGCACCTATAAGAACAATTGGCATCGGCACTTCCAACCCTCGACCTAAGATCAATGGTTTTAAAAAGTTATCAACTAAACTCGCAACGATCAGTAATATGGTAAAAATCACATTGTGCACTGTGCCACTATCACCAGACCACAATAAGCCAACTGCAACTAACGCGATGATGGTGACGGGCAATTGAACAATCGCAAATATCAGTGCGACAACGGCAAATAACGCAGCAGCTGGCACACCAGATAAGGCAACAACAGCACCAAACACCATCGCGGTTAAAAATGCGATACCGATAATGCCCACTGCCACTTGTCTGATGGTGGCGGTTGTCAGCTTGTGTAGCTCTGGGCCTTTGGCTTCGTCCGATAAGCTGATAAAAATTTTACGAATGGATTTGGCGGCAGGTTCTGCCCATGCCAACATGATACCCGCGATAATAATGGCACCGATCAGCAATAATACGTTCTTTGCCGCGCCACTTGCTGCATCCACAAACCAATTCAACGCCCCTTTCACCTGAGGTTGACGTTTTTCAATAAACTGCGGCAAATCATTCGATGCCTCAAACCACACTGCATGCAACTTTTCCCCCACAACCGGCCACTCTTTGACACTCTGCGTTGGGGGGGTGATGACTAACGTTCCCTCTTGGTAGGCATTAAATGAACCAAGAGTTTTGGATGCTAGCGAGTTGCCAACCATTGCGGTTGGCGTACCCAATATTAGTGCGCCAATAAGTGCTATCACGGTTGCTGAACGCGCTGATGTCCAACCTAATTTAGCTTGTATAAATTCACTAAGGGGATAAAGCGCAATCGCCAATACCAAAGCCCAAAGTAAGATTGGAAGAAACGGTAAAAATGCCCAACTACAGACAATCACAATAAACGTAATAACCGAGAATCGGATCAGAGAAGCTGTAAACGCTTTTGACAGTATTTTCTCTAAATGCTCATTTGAATTATTCAACTGCTTATCCTTTTGGTTTATATCCAACACAGTATTTGACGATGTACAACGAAGCGCAGTAACTGACACAACCTTTTATCACATTACGATATTAAAAATAGTACATATCGACTTATATCCAACAAGTTACTTAACTTCTTTATCATTTCATTTGAGTGGTTGAACGCACACTTACAAACTTCTCCATGATGTTTGCAATCACACCCATTGTGTTTCTCTCTCCAATTCTAGCTCGCCAGCCTAGATTGAAATTTCACGCAATATTTCAAACCCTGTCAGCGAAAAACCAACTGAATCCACAGTATGCACACATAACAACGCGATATCGTCACCCTTTTTATTTTTTTATGGATTTTATTATGCGTCTTTCCGCGCGTTCGCTTCTGCTGGCTGATTCTTTGTCTGTGTTTTTCTTCTTCGTCATTCGCTGAGCAGAAGGCTCGCTTTCCAACCACCGAGGATTGGCTAACTCATGCTTCAAGCGGATTAGCACCCTACTGGATGCAAAAACAAGCCCTTGGCGTACCTATCGGGAACTTTTCGATGTGTTGATGGCAAGTTCCTTGACGTGAACAATGTCTGTTCTGAACTCAACCACAGTTCGATTACACCGCACTTCGACTGTGAATATACACGCATGAAGTCTCGGCAAACGTACGCCTACGGTGTACTGTTTCATTTAACTGGCGATCCCAGGATGGCAGAGCCGGCCTAATAAGAATAGAAGTTCATCTTGGGAATGGGCGGAACTAGACCACGCGGCAATGACATTGGCGATGCAGAATGGTCAAGTCGGGGGACATTGCCCTACACCACTCGTAGTTTGATGGATGTCTGGGTCGACCATCAATATGGGGGGAGTGAACCCAAAAACAACCAAAGCATTCCATTGGGGAAAGGGCTACTACCAATTTGATCATGCGCTAGTAGGAACACTTGCATCAGGGTCACTCAATAAAACACCTGTCACTCTGTATTATGCGATTAAGGACGCTCACCAACCCTAATCCCGTATTACTTCCAAAGGCAGGTCAATGGCATAAATAAAACGGAAACGGGAGTGATTGAATCCGTCACTTATCGCCACATCACTCCTTAATACTCGCACTCTAGGCTCACTAACGAACCATGCTATTTAATGACTGCTGACTTCTAAAGCGGTCATAGTCTTCAACTAACAGCTGATGCTGATAACGTCGGTATGACAACGCTTCATTTGAAACGACGATTTGATTCTCTTTTTCAATCAACTGCGCTTGAAGCACTTCAATTTGTTGGTGCTGTTGGCTGTGATTCTGATACATCGCAACCAGACCACATACCGATGCCACGAGCAACGCGAACAGCACAGCGTTAATGGTTTTAATTTGAAGCCCCATAACCTCTCCTTGTTCCTTGATGTCCTTAATTTCCGGTGAAATGCCATGATGAAAAGAACGTCTACACACTAAGAGCACAAAACTCTAAAACGCCTTAAAACCAATTGAGGTAAACTCTATTTTTAAATTTAATTATAGGCTAACAGCAGAAAAAGTAAGAAAAACTTCAAGAAATAGAAGATGTTTGGTGAATGAGAGGTGAGAACAGCGAGTGTAGACCCCCCCGCAGGTTCATAAAAAACAGTCCTGAAATGCTTGGCGTGTGGCCAGCCGCTCATACCAACGAGTAATATGAGGTGATGTTTCTGAAGGCTTGAAACGCCGTATAAAGCCCTTGAAACTCAACGACGCGATGCCACATTTCCACTTGAGCGCATTCTAGTGGGTTTGCACCAAACAGTGCCAAGTCATTTTCAAACACCTCACCGAGGTAACGACAAATGGCCACGCTTTCACACAGCGTCGTTCCATCATCGAGCTCTAACACTGGTACTTTACCGTTTACGCTTTTTGTTTTAAATGCATCGGTCAGGTTGTCACCTTCACGAACATTCAGCACCAATCGCTCAACCTCGCCTCCAATTTCCTTAAGAAAAAGGTTAACTCGCTTACAACTCGGCGTCATTGCGGTTTCATAAAGCTTCATTTCACATCCATTTATCTTTTTCTAACTGACTGGTTAGGTTATACTACAGTGAGTTTATAAACGATCAGTCAAGAACTTCACTATCAAAAAATTTCAAACCGTTTTGGGTCTGTTTGCTAGGCGAAATTTTTGATGCCATTTGTGGGTTCACATGAATTTGGGGTCATGCGCTAACGCGATTTTGGTTCAGTTAGAACGCCTTTAGGTTCTCTGTCCATCCCTCCAAAATAGTTCAATTACTAAAAACAGGCCCAGGTAGGTAATATATGGCAAGAAAGGCCAACTTCGATCGAGATGTAAAGCTTCTCATGGCTATGGATGTGTTTTGGCGCAAGGGCTTCGCGAACACCTCCATCTCGGATCTCACTGACGAGTTGAACATCAATCGCTTCAGTCTTTACAACACCTATGGTGATAAACAGCAGCTTTACTATGAGGCGCTCGATACGTATTTAAAAAAAGTCTCACTGCCCTCTTTAACGGATTTAGAAAATGAAGGTGCGTCACTTTCAGAATTAGAATCATTTTTGAGGGCATTTGCTAAGCTACAACGCAAACGCAGCTGTGGTTGTTTTATTCAAAATGCATTGATAGAGCACGCCGGAGAAGACGACGATGTACTACGTAAAGGCCATTACCTGTTTGACTACCTTATCGATGTCTTTTCTGATGTGTTAAAAAACGCACAGAAGGAAACCTTGATTCCGAAAACACTGAAACCAGAAGACCTGGCTCGATTTATTCTTAACAACATGCAAGGCATGCGTGTGCTCGGAAAAGCAAAACGTTATACAGATCTAGATACAGCTCTCTCCTGCTTGCTAGTTTTGATTAGGAAATAACATGTCGATTAAAGTGATCGCGGTTCGTCTAACCAAAGGCATGGATTTAAAACAGAACCTTGAACTGCTCGTCAAAAAACATGATATCAAAGCAGGTTCGATTGCTTCTTGTGTTGGTTGAATCTCTGACCTCAAACTTCGTTTGGATGGCGTAGAAGGTACGTTAACGAAACACGCGCCATTTGAGATTGTGTCCGTGATGGGAACGCTTACACCAGAACATCAACACGCTCATATCTCAGTGTCTGAGCAAGAAGGATGTGTTTGGGGCGGGCACTTGATGGAAGGTACTCTCGTTGATACCACGGCAGAGTTGATCATCCATTCTTATTCGGAGCTCCAGTTTACAAAAGCCATGGACGACTCGACTGGCTATACCGAGCTAGAAGTTCACTCCTTAAACTGCAAATAAAGGAAACTCCAGAGCCATATTCTTGTGATCCCTGGAGCTTTATCTAGTATTCAGTGGAAGGTAAGTCTCATTGAAAACATAAACCCGTTCCAAATCGCTCTTTATTCCTAGATTAGATAACAAACCTCATCACTTTCGACTGTCATTTTACAAGCATTCAAACAATACGCTTCATCTTCCCAAAAGGGTCACTAAACCCGATAAGTGCATCTGTACTTGGGCTAACTTTGTTCTAAATGTTCTTTAAAGAACCTTACCGTACGCTCCCAAGCGAGCGCCGCTTCTTCTGGTGCATAACGTGCCGTCGAGTCGTTATGGAAACCGTGATTGACATTCTCATACATTAACGCCTGATACTGAGCATCGGTCGCGATCAGTTGCTGCTCATAAGCAGGCCAAGTCTCGTTTACGCGTTTATCGAGTCCCGCAAAGTGAATCAACAAAGGGCCTTTTACTTGTTTCTGTAGTTCTTGCGCGGCAGGCGTTCCATAGAAAGGCACCCCAGCATCAAGCATATCAGGCATCACTGCGGCAAGCATGTTGACGATATAGCCACCAAAACAAAACCCTACCGCGCCAAACTTACCGTTGCCACTTTTATGTTGTTTAATGAAATTCGCTGCAGCGATAAAGTCTTGCTCCATCTTGGATCTGTCCAATTCTTTTTGCATTGCTCGGCCTTCATCATCGTTACCTGGGTAACCACCAAGTGGATAAAGCGCGTCAGGAGCAAATGCAATAAAACCGTCTTTACCGAGTCGTCTAGCGACATCTTTGATGTAAGGGTTTAAGCCTCGGTTTTCATGAATCACCAACACCGTTGGCGATTTTAATGTCTTCTTTTGCGGCATGACCAAATAACCACGCCCTTCTCCGTGTCCATTCGGTGACGGGAAAATTGCGTAACTGGCTTTTATTTCTGGGTCATTAAAGGAGACTTGCTCGGCAAGAGCGTAATTAGGCGTCAGCGCACCGACAAGAGTCGTCATGCTAAAGCCTAATATAGCAAGGCCGCTAAGCCTGTTGAGAAACTCACGGCGAGAGATCTTTCCATGCGCGTATTCATCGTACCAATCGAACGCTTCCTGTGGAATAGGATGAGAAGCCTTTTCACTCGAAGTGGTATGCTTTAGAACCATTATCCATGTCCTCTGTATCTACCATTATCGGATTTCAAAATCTCAATCGAGCTTAAAACGAACGCGATTGAGGCTAGAACTGCAATTCGCCCCCTCATATAAAACAAAGCGATAAAAATATCATTGGCGAGCTAGGATCTTTTACCTTCTTCAAACAATAGATAATGGATTCAGATTCAACAACTTTGCGCTGTGGGTTTTACAAGCTTTTACACTTTGGTTTTACGTATTTAAACAGTACGCCTGCCAATATGAGAATGCACGTTCAAACGATTTTTCTCTGTCATGCATTTGTGCAAACAAAACTACTGTCATAGTCGCCAGTACCGTATTCCCCATTTGATTCATGTCGGCTAAGGATGTGCCAAACGGACAACGTTTCGGCATTGTCACATCAGACAACATTTGCTCCGTCCAGTAATGCGAAGTTACGCCGCTCGTTTGGCTCAGCCATACCGTTTGGCTTACTTTGGGATTGTATTCCGATTCACCCGATTGCCCTTTGAATGAGACTACAGCGTGAGCGGTTTGACCTATTTCATATTCGACTTCAGCATGAAGTTGTTGAAACCCTGGATGGAAGCTACCACGAATACCAATCGTTGCCTGTCCAGGATTCAGCGCTCGAACCACAGTATTAATCGGCGTTCTGAGCCCATAACGATTCTTCCAACCGATCATGGTTTCAGCTTGAGGCGCAAAGGCATTAAGCGGCAAGTAAACAATGTTCTGCGTTTCTAACACACGCTTTGCTTCTTCAGCTGAGTTGGCCTTGGTAATGGCAAACGTGTCGAGGTAATCTTCAGCGTGCAAGCGTTCTGATTGACGATCGTGATAGCCGTGCATCAACACTTTATGTCCATTTTCAGCAAGGATCTTCGCCGCCAACAAATGCCAAGGCTGGCCTGCCGCTGCTCGCTTACCTGCGTAACATGGCCAGTCGATCTCTGCACCAATAGCGGGCATACGGGATTGGAATGCTTTTACAAAGCCAGCGATTTCTTGTTGAGTCTCGTTCTGTACGCGGATCAGCATCAATAACATCGCCATCTGATCGTCATCGCATTCACCGTTTAGGTATTCATCCATCACACGAAACGCTTGGTCAAAGTTAAGTGGCCTTCTACCACGTTCACCACGACCGACTGTTCTGATACATTCCAAAATGCTGCTCATATTTCCTCGTATTCCGACACTGACTGTACGGTTTCTATTAATTGTTAGCGCAGTTTGACGACTTCTTCCATCACAATCAATGCTGGGCGCACACCTTTAAGTATCATCAATAAATCCTTGAGCTCATTGAATTGTGTAACGTGAACCTGTTGCTGTGGGCTGCATCCATGAGTAATAACTTCCACAGGGAAATCGCGCGTCAAACCAGACGGATTAAACCCGTTTCTATCTGCGATGACTTTTCTAAGCCCATGCAGAATAGCCGATTACAGCGGTAATGTCCGGTATCAACTCTTAAGCAATGAAATGTTTGACCAGCTACAAGCAAAAAAAAACCTCTCCCGAAACGAGAGAGGCTACATTGCCTATAAAGCTCAAAAAAGTAATACCCTATCCGCTTAACCGCCTGCTAAGGAAAAGCGGCGCATCGAGTTAACGATGAACATAAGAATGCAAACCCGATGCCAATTTCAAACACCCTTAATTTTCAACAACCTAATAAATTCAGATCTCACTTTATATTTAGCAATGCACTGATTAAGTGCGGATTTGTATCACAGAAGTGCAGGATTAGCGGCCTAGTTGCATGACCAAGCGCAGCTCTTCATCACCGAAATAGTTTTCATCTTCCTCCACGGCAATAAAGCCTAATGAGCAATAGAGTATGTAAGCTAGTGCATTATTTGGATCAACGGTTAATTTCACTACCGATTCCGCTCCCACTTTCGCCAACACCTGCTCCACAAGTCAACGCGCAACACCCTTGCCTCGATGTGCTGTATCTACCGATAATGAAAGGATCCATTGGGTATTATTTTCACTACTTGCTTCCATTAGAGCGTTACCCGCGACACGCACTTCTTTCATTCTACTTGATTCCAAACTGGAGCATACCTGTACTGGAAACCCCAGATCTGTCGTCACTCGCTAGTACAATGTGGCTTGCTATTCCTGTCGTGATCTTCTCATTCAGCCATGCGGCTGCGATCTCAAGTTTCGCGAATGTTCAGCGTCGTCACTATGGTAAAAACGCAGATGTAAAATACGAAATGATCCTACGCCGTACCAGTGTCATGTTGATAGCGTTTGTTCTACTGTTTGTCTTCTCATGCGTTCTCGCTCTTTCACCAGAGCAGCTTTCAGAGGCTAAATCGCTAAACGTATCCGTGATCTCTTATCTTGCGAACGCAACTGACAACCCGTTTATTGCGATGCTTGGCCCACTTGTCGCGTTTGTGGCGATTACGTCGTCTTTCCTAGGCCATTTTCTCGGCGCGTGCGAAAGCTTAAATGGTTTGATTACAAAGCATTCAGACATGCCGAAACAACGAGTTGATCGCCTTAGTGTGGTAATACTATTTATCTCAATTTGGATCGCTGCCATTCTGAATCCAAGCATTCTCGGAATGATGGAAGCGCTATCAGGCCCAGTGATCGCCATGATTTTGTTCATTATGCCGATGCTGGCAGTCTACAAAGTGGAAGCCTCAAACAATATCGTGGAAAAGCGTCGACTTACTTTGTAATGATGACGGGTGTTGTTGCGGTAAGTGCGTTTATTTATAGCCTATTGAGCTAATTTAGTTGATGTGAGTTTGATTTTCAGGGGAATACCTTATCTCTCGATGGTAGTTCCCTGAATTTCTCTCATTTAATAAGGCATGCTTAATAGGATTCGTTCCGCTATTAGAACAGAACGAAAGCGACCGCTATCATTGCAATTGACGCGATACAAGTACGTCCAATAATACCGAAGTGGGATGGTTGAATCATTTCATTGTGCATAGGAAAACTCCATTCTTATGATAACAGCCAATTTTTTCTGGCTTACTAACACTATGTATAAAAACACTATTCTTCACAACCACAATAAGATGAAACTTTTATGACAGTAAGATGATATTTTGTATAAAGATAAAAGGTATCCGATGCAACTCCCCTTTCTTCCTTAAGTATACCCAAGTAACCTCAGGTGCTAGGTTCAGCGAGAATGGCTTGGTTTGAAGGCGAGGCAATACTTTGAAGATCTAGTGGTTTTAAATCAAAAATTGTTAACAAAGCATACGAACCAAGGCCCTTATTA
Source organism: Vibrio sp. PNB23_22_6 (assembly GCF_052877535.1). Classification (NCBI taxonomy): domain Bacteria; kingdom Pseudomonadati; phylum Pseudomonadota; class Gammaproteobacteria; order Vibrionales; family Vibrionaceae; genus Vibrio; species Vibrio sp. PNB23_22_6. Next base: position 390,484 of record NZ_JBNFXP010000001.1, read on the forward strand.
TCCGCAAATAGGGCCCTTTGAGAGCGTGTCACGGAAGCTCGTTCTTTGTTGAATAAATAGCATCGTCAAACAACTTGGAAAGAGCTTGCTATTACGCTGCGTTGTTTTCCTTGCTTACTTTCGGTAAACAGGCAATCAGTGACAACGCTCTGAATCCTGCATCTTGAAGTCACTTGGGTATAACACACTATCAACAACTGAAAACGTGGTTTTCCCTAATTCCACATTGACAGTTGCACGCTTCGGCTCTCAAAATGTATCTTGAAAAACGCCTACACGATATCCTAACTAAGCGTCGGAAAAAGCATGAATAAATATAAATCTCTTATTATTGCAATTGCATCACTGTTTTCTACTGCCTGCAGTAACCAGCAGGCTGCGCAACTGGGGATGAGAAGTAGCAGTGTTAATGTTTATGCACAGCAGATGAGCAGCATGCAATTGTGTGAGACGCTTTATTACAAACGTCCATCTAATCAGACGCGTGTTGCCATTGGAGCCGAGTTCAACCGTCGCGGCCTGAGTAAGCGTTGGTGTGATCAACAATATCAGCAACTTTACGTTGAAAAGATCGTCAATGAAATGCTCCTGCGAAAAGAACAAGCCAAGACAAAACCAGAGGTAACCATACAACCTGCCATATAAGACAGCGCATTGCATAAAAATCAGGAAATAGCGCTAGCTTTACTGATTTTTATATATTCATCTACCTTTCAATTATCTAGATTTCTATTTCCCTTCAATTCGTTAACGCAAAGTTAATGTCATGCGTCGGAATACAAACGTAAACAGAATATAAACGGTTTTCGTTTTCCTCTTTAACCGCTAGCTTTGTTTAGATCTGTATCAAGGAGTATCAAACAGGGTTAACAATTCCAAACAAAGACATGAGGTCAAAGATGGAAACACGCATTAATCAAAATACAAACTATTCCACTTAACTGAAAGTGTCACTCAGTGTTAAGCAGGAAAGCGTGATGCACTCAACGATACAACTCCTTTCCCTATGGCAACCTACTGGATAAATTCAATCAATTGCTTTGCAATATCGGTGTTGTTCTGAGAACCCACAAACTTTTGCGATCCTTTACCATAGGCAAAAACTTGCACATCCACCGCGGTATGACCCTTTGTCGTCCAGCCGGTATAGCTCTGCTTATTAATCACATCTTTCACTTCTTGATACAGTGCCTTGACTGGCTCTTCACTTTGCTTAGCTTGCTTCAATTGTTGGTATTGTTCGTCTGACAACCCCCAATCAACAGACTCAGACCATGCTTGTCTAATATCCGTCGATTTTGCTAAAGCCATTGCCAACGGCCATGCGGTTTGGCGTACGCCTTTGATTACCTCCGTATCCCATCGGTATTTGCCGTCAGACCCAATTGTTAAGCCGCCCGTTGAGTGATCAGCCGTCACTACCAGCAAGGTATCAGGATGCGCATCAACATACGCTTTGGCGAGTGCAATAGACTTCGCGAAATCATCCATTTCAGCCATCGCACAGGCGATATCATTAGCATGGCCACACCAATCAATTTGACTGCCTTCAATCATGACGAAGAAACCATTATCTGTACGTTGCAGCAAAGACAACGCTTTGTTCGTCATCACTTCTAAACGCGTTGGGTTCTCATCCAATGCAAATGGAAAAGCTTTATCCGCAAACAACCCCAAGGCAGGCAAGGTTTGCAAAGATGGTAGAGCTTCAAAGTCCGTTAGGTACTGGTAGCCTTGCAGCTTAAATTCTTCCGCCAAATTTCGATCTTCACGCTCAAAATAACGAACCCCACCACCTAACAATAAATCGACCGGCAAATGGCCTTTAATTTCATTGTCTAAGTAATCATCGGCAATTTCATCGTAGTTACGGCGTGATTCGTTGTGAGCGGCGAAGCTTGCAGGTGTTGCATGGTTAATTTGAGAAGTCGCGATCAATGCCGTCGTCATGCCCTGTTCTTTTGCTATTTCTAGCATGGTTTTGACTGGCTTTTTATCGCTATCCACCGCGATCGCACCATTATAACTTTTAACACCGCTGCTCAATGCTGTTGCACTGGCGGCGCTGTCAGTGACAAAAGTATCGTCATCTGGATAGGTTTTTGCCATACCAACCAAAATCGCGTCATAAACAGTGGGCTCAATTTCTTTGGTATCTGGGTTATCTTGGTAATAGCGGTACGCCGTGGTAAAAGCAGGCCCCATGCCGTCACCGATCATATAAATGATATTTTTAGGAGTATCGTCTGCGTAAGCAAAGCCAGCAAAAATGCAGGCTACAATTAAGGCGTATTTCGTTTTCATATCTCATCCATGACATAACGCGATGTTGCCATTGAGGCATTCATCATTCTGTATACCTAATACTATCATGCAGTTAGGATGAAAAGGGATGTTAGTTAATATTTTTACAACGAGTATAACCAAGTGACCTCGAGATGTTTGGTTCCGCGGCAATGACTTTGGGGTAATCATCTTCGAAAGAGTATCACCTCAGTACGAAGCTTCGCTTTCTCCGTGTCGTTAGGATTATTCAGGTAACGCTCAATACCAAGCGGTTTACTCTTCACCTTAATACCGTCATACCGTGTAAGGCTCATCGCCATCGACCAAGCATTGCCCAAAAACACATATTCTCCTTGATGCTCTACCACAAAGGTATCGCAGGCCGGGATAGTACCAGTCACAACGTCACCGATTGCACTGGTTCCTTCTTCAACAGGTAAGCAAGTAATAAACTCGAAGTAGCCTCGCTTCATATCCATTGATAAGTAGAAACTGAACAGCTCACCTGTCACTCGCACATTATTTTGTTCGACGAGTTCATATAAGCGCGCGACATTCTCTTGCATTATTGGGCCAATTTCTTGAGTGACTCCAGCTCCAGATAATCCAATGTAATTGATTTCTCCTTGCTTTCGACTCCCTATTTCGATGAGTTCTGACAGCACTTTTCCAGTTTCCAACTGACTTTTGAGCATACGCAACCCTCGGTCATAATCCATTTCCACCATCGATTTAAACATGCCTCTCAAGAAGAACAAGAACCAAGGAACACGCGACTGCATTCGCCATTCAACAAGACAGCCTTTATTTAACGGTGTCACGAGAAACGTCACTTTTGCTTGGCTTTTAAAAGGACGAAAGAAATGCAGCTCCATATCCAGTCGATGAGCCTGAGTGCTTTCAAGCACAATAGCTCCGGTACCGATACGTGTACCATTCCACTGGAACCCTGACCCAACTCGCCCTTGTTCAGGGCTGTAAGTGAGATCGCAGTTGGGTTCGAGTATGAGCCAAGGGGACCACTCAGGCCAACTCTTGAAATCCTTTATATAATTAATGATTTCAACCTGAGTTTTATCGATTTCAATGCCTCTACTGACCTGATACGAGAGCATAGTCACTCCTTGCGCTTTTTCTTTCACTTACTTAGTCTAATTCAAATCTTAATTTTTTATTCTTTCACTCAGGGTTAGAACAAAAAAGCCAGAGGACAGGCTCTGGCTTTGGGTAATAGACGAAGTAAAATGAGATGGCTATCGGTTTTGCAATGAAATGAAATCAACTTGTGCGGAGAACCTAACGCCATCATCAGCAAGGTCAAATTGCCAGTTCATACGTTCACAAATCCGTTCAACAATAACCAGCCCACATCCATAACCTGCATTGTAAGTCTCATTACCATCATGGCGATTAACAATCGTTAACTTCGTACCATCCAGCTCGATTTGGATATCACCGATACTGTAGCTAAACGCATTCTTAATCAGGTTATTGATGACGATAGTTACAAAGCTTTCTGGCGCATGTACTTGTCCACTATTCAGTTCAACCAGTTGATACGACGAGTCCTGTTTTGCAAACAAAGGCGACAGTTCTTCAAGCTGCGCATTGAGGCAAGCTATCAGCGCGTGATCACCAAAATGCTGCGACTCAACGCTCTCTTTACCCAAAAGAAGAAAGGCTTCTGTGAGCACTCGCATTTCTTCGCACGCCAACTGCATTCGCGCAATGGCCTTCTGCGCAACTCTTGGTTGTTCCGGTATGCGACTTAAAATATCCGTCGAACCTTGGATGACCATAATTGGTGTGCGTAACTCATGAGAAGCAAATCGACTGAATTCTTGCTCACGACGGAAAAAACCAGCAATGTCACTTTTGCTATCCAACAATGTTTGCTCGATATGGCGCGTTTCACTGAATTTCGTATCCACCTCAAACGCTGGGCGATCTGGTGGCATTTGGCCAATTTTTTGTTCAATTTGAGACAGCGGACGCGATAGGCTGCGCACCATGTAAATGCTGTAACCCATAATGAAAAATAAGAACACGCCACCAAGAAGAAACGTCAGTTGATGCAGAGAACTTTCATATTCATCCAAGTAATCATCTGAGTCATCATGAAAAACGATATACATAAGCCCTTTACCTGATGGATGTTCAAGCACCACAAAGTGCTTATCCTCATCGCCTAAAAGGTACTCGTAAAAACCTGGCGTTTTAAAGGCCAGTAGCCAACTAGGCGTCGGCGCCTCACTCCAGTAAGAGTCAAACTCAAGCACATTCGGCAAAGGTGCGTCCCAGCCCAGTTTTTGGTAATTATCCTCATACAGTGCTGCTTCAGTATCGAGCCAGTGATGTAAGCTAAGAATTTCTAATTTGTTCTCTGCCACATAAATCAGCGACCAAAATAACGTAAACATCACAAATGTCATAAAGCCGAAGCCCCAACGTATTTTGCGATAAATACTTGGGTATTGGCTATGCTTTGAGTCGGTAACCTTGTCCATGAATGGTCTCTAATCTGGAATCGTCAAAACCTTTATCTAGTGCTGTTCGGAGGCCATAAATGTGGCTACGTAGCGCATCACTACCTGGGGGCTCATCTCCCCATACACTCTCTATCACTTCATTGCGAGAAACCGTTGCGGGTGCACGCTTAATCAACAGTTTTAGGATTTTGGTTTGAATGCGGCTGAGCTTAATTGCCTTGCCCATGCGCGTTACTTGATCGGTACGGGCATCAAGCTGGATATCAGCAAATTTCAGTGTACCGATATCTTGTCTCGGCCCACGGTTCGCTAACGCATGCACTCGTAAACTCAACTCCTGCATGGCAAATGGCTTCATCAGGTAGTCATCTCCACCCGCATGAAATGCCGCTACCTTGTCGTCCAAAGTATCTTTCGCGGTTAAGAATAAGATTGGGGTACCACAAAGGTGATCTTGGCGAAGTTTCTGTACGGTGCTGATACCGTCTAACTTCGGCATCATGATGTCCATTATGATCACATCATAATGATTTGCTTGAACTAAATTTAGCGCTGCTTCTCCATGATAAGCGCAATCAATCGTCATTCCCTCGAGCTCTAGATAGTCCGCAATGGTCTCGGAAACATTGTGGTTATCATCAACAATCAAAATTTTCATAGGGCTCACGTTTCTTCACGATCACTTCACGATACAAAACATAAGATACAACCAAATTAATAAATAAGCTTTCAAATTTAGGTCGATATCATGAAAAAACTATTACTTGTCTCTGCTGTAGGTCTTGCGTTGTCTGGTTGTGGCGGCGGTTCAGGTGGTGGCAATGGTGACAACAATGGTGGTTCAGTGAAGCCACCTGTAACCGAACCAACTGTTGCGTCAGTGACTGGTTCTATTGAGGACGTTAATGGAAACGAAATTACCGTAAACGGGCTCAAATTCACCGTTTCAAATGTGAAGTTTAACAACATCGAATTGGAAAAATTTACTTTCACTGATGCTATGAAAAACATGGTAGTTCGAGTTGACACTGCGCAGAAAATCAATACAGCAACAGTTACACTAGAACCGACAATGGCAGGGAGAATCAACTTTATTGATGAAGATAAAGGAATATTCTCTATCAACGGTATTCAACTCGTATACTCTGATTTAAAAACTTCTGGTATTGATGATGGAAGCTGGGTTTTAGTTTCTTCTTTACCAACAGCAAATGCCGGTTACAAGGTTCTTTCCGTTGTTGAGATTGATGTAGAACATGAGTATCCGGGACTAGCAAATCACTATGAAATTGAAGGTCGAATTGCACAAATGAACGCAAACGAAGCGATGTTTGTGCTTGGCTCAAACATAAACGTTGACTACAGCAACGCAGCCCTGCCTCATGCTGGCTTGAAAGTGGGACAATGGGTAGAGGTTGAAGGCCACAGCTCAGGTGACCACTTCGTCGCAACGGAAGTTGAGTTAGACGGCTATGACATTGATGATGCATTTGATGACAGTGATATCGAAGGTATTGTCACTTCAGTTGAGGACTTGCATACAAGTACGCCAAGCTTCACTCTAAACTACCGTGGCTCATTCGTGACTGATTCATCAACGTGTTACCGCTTAGATGATAGTTACCGCTGTGATGCGAACCTAAAGAGTAAACTAAAACAAGGCGTGGAAGTTGAAGTAACATCTAAGTTTGTATCAGATCAGCGTATTGCGTCTATCATCGAATTTGAACAACCAGATTGGGATGACAACCAAGGCAACTGGCAAGGTAAAGAATTTGAATGTGAAGGTCGAGTTTCTAACGCCATTTACAGCGCAGATACTAATGAACTAGTATCGTTCACAGTTTCTCATTGTGAAAATAACGCAGAACAAATTATTGCAGACAATGAAGTGATCATCGATGCACAAACTCGCTTTGAAAATATCGATAAGATGAACATCAACGATGCATGGGTTGAAGTGGAAGGCATCATCATCAATGACCAAAACGTTGCTCGCGAAGTTGAACTAGAAGACTAACCCCTTATCAAAGCACCATACACGTGGTGCTTTTTCGTTTGTGCGTATTCCCCTTTTCTCTACTATTCTCACTCAAATACGTATAATCAAATGAGGGATTAAGCAATGCGTAAAATAACACTGCCACTGATTATGCTTTTTGGTGTTTGTGCTTCAGCAAGTAGTTTCGCGGATTCACATGCCGTGGATTCACATGCCGCCGATTCGCATGAAAGATTACTAAAGTTTGGTTGTACAGGCTTAGTGAACAGTTACGACGCTTCAACTCGTAGTTTTGTGCTCTCCTGCCAAGCCGAGCATGTGCCAGACTTTCAAACAAAAACAGTGATGATTGATGACAATACTCAAATTACTGGTATCCAAGAATCTAACCTAGCAGGTGCCACTGTCGAAGTTGAAGGCGTGGTTGTTCACGGTAAAAACTTAGCAAAAGAAATTGAACTTGGTGGCGACTAAGCTGGATGACGTCCACCCATATTCAGGATAAAAAAAAAGAGCATCGCTTTATGAAGAGATGCTCTTTTTGGTATTGATTGATTCGAAATTAAGCCGTTCCCGATCCAATCCAATGGTAATGATGATTGGCTTTTTTACCGACAAGTCCCAGCTCGCTGAGTTTTTCAAAGACCTTGTCTACCTCTTCTGCTGACAATCTAAATTGCTTAGAGACTGCCTTCTTCGTACAGGTAATTTGACGCTCCCCTAGTGCCTCACTCACTTGTTCTATCAACGTTTTGGACTCTTCAGGTTCCGTTGGTTGTGCCGCATCAACCTGCTCGTCCTCTTTGATATGAGGAAGGTAACCCGCCGGTTCTGGTTCGATATCTCGAACATTCGCGAGCGTGACGCCACCGTAGCGATGAAAGAATTGACGGAAGCGCTGCTCCTCACCAATCAAGCCCACGAAGAACGCAGCAAAGAAGTCCAATAATATTGACAGGAACACAACCAACCCCAATTGCGCTTGCGAAGACGTTGTGCCGAACGCCTTTGCCAAGCTATCAATGAGTCCAATAACGGAACCTTGTGCAACTGGTGGCAAGCTATCTCGCTCCATTGCTAAACGTTGTTGCTCTTCACGTAGCTTCTTATTTTGTTCTTGAATACGCGTTACACCAGTGGCAATTCGCTCCATCTCAATGTACTTCTGCGCCGCCATATTATTAAGCTCAATCTGATTGTCGATTGACGTAATTTGACGGTTGTACCCTTCGACTTTTGCTTGCTCAGCAGAGATATGGCTTTGTGCCGTATTGGTTGCACTGTTAATGCCACCAATACTCCCCCCAATCGAAATCGCTGCCAGTACCAAATAAAATACTAACGCGGTAAGTGCGCCTGTGTAATTTCGGTGTGCACGACGCTCACCGTATTCATACCAAGCGTAAAACTTACCAGCTTCAAATATGATGGCCAGACCACCAAATAACGCCTGCATCATCGGGTTTTCATCGATAGACAAAAACAGTAAAAGAGAAAAAATTGTCGATGCTAAAATCGCAGCCCCTGTGAATGCATAGACACTCACCATAGCAAATCGACCTTTAGGATATCGATATCCGATCTGTTGTTCGTATTTCATTTTTGGAATTTCTTAATTATCCGTGAAACCCTGATAAAACGGAGCTTCAGGCAATGATAAAGGTGCGAGAGAATACCGCATCCTCGACGAGATTACTGTCATATTTCCGTTAACGACAAGCAACTGAAGATTAGATAGTCACTTTGAACTCATATCCCACAAAACTAGCACGTAAAACCACCACCACAACTATCGATATGACGAGCTAGCAACACGCAAACATGACGATTGTCGAACAACCTACTCTCTGAATTAGGGTATTGCTATTTGAAGCACACCTCGGCCCAACGAGCCAACCCTGCGGTGACTGAGCCAAAGTAGTTGCCACTCACCACGGGTATATTCGGTAAGACCGTTTGCACAGCATCACGAAGAATTGGTGAGCGCGCTGAACCACCGGTCATAAAGATAGCATCAGGTTTTACCCCTGCTTGCTCGACTGCCTCTGTCACTAATGCGGTCATTTTATTCTTAGGAGATTCAATCGCCTCTATCATTTCATCACGCAGTACATCGACCTCAATCAATTCAGAAAGAAGATTGATGCCTGCACGGTAAGAGGATTGATCTGAAAGCGCGACCTTGGCCTCCTCCGCTCGACGTACAATGTTATAGCCAAGAGACTCGTGGTACACCTCCAGAAGACGCGCGAGTTTCTCTGGTTCTTGCGCTTGTTTTTGCAACAACTTTAATGCGGCAAGGTTTTCACGAGAATAAAAATCACTTTGTGCTTCTACATTGTTGATCGCGATTGGATTCCAGAACTGAGTCGTTGGCATCAGAATGCCCGACTCCATCTTACTTTCCATGCCGAATGGGAACATCAATTGTTTAAATGCTAATGCAATATCCAGATCGTTACCTCCGACGCGCTGGCCGCTATGCGCTAGCAAACTTGCCGTTCTGTCAGCTTTACCACGCCAAGACGGCCCCATTTGAATCAATGAGCAGTCAGTGGTACCACCACCAATATCGACAACCAAAATGGTTTTATCTTCCGTCAGCGTTGCTTCGTATTCTAAACCTGCAGCAACTGGCTCAAATTGAAATTCTACATTTTGAAAACCCGCACGCTTTGCCGCTCTCAGTAGAATGCCTTCCGCTTGAATGTTGGCCGCTTCACCGCCGCGACCGTGGAAGTTGATCGGACGACCGATTACCGCATCGGTAATGATTTGCTGTGCATCATGTTCAGCTTGCGACTTGATGTTATCCATCATGGCGCAAACGAGATCCTCAAAGAAGCTCAGTTGAACATCACGCAGACCTGACGCCCCCAAAAACGACTTGGGTGACTTCACGTAATAGATATCACGCGGGTCTTCCAAGTAGCGTTCTAACGCGGCTTGACCAAACACCATATCTTCAGGCTCAAGTTCAATGCTCTCTTCACGGTTGAAGTTGATGGCGCGGCGCAGGACTTGCTCGCCTACCTGATCAAAAGGTTTGATGCTGCGATGACGAAACAGATGCTCAGATACCGATTCACGAGTTGGTGCCGCTAAAGTGGAAGGAATGTAAGGGCTACTCCCTTCAAGGTTTAGCAACTGAGGCTCACCTTGTGCCATTTTTGCTACCGAACAGTTTGCGGTGCCATAGTCAAAACCGATATACATAAGTCCTCCCACTGACGGAAAAAAAGGTCGGCAATGCTAACTCAACATCAATGGAATTTCTATACCCAAATAACCTCAAGATGCTTGGGTATACAGTAACAAAACAGAATGCGTGGTGTTTATTCTTTCTTCATGGATGGCACAACCACGGCAATCAACAGAGCAAGTAGCAAGAACACTGGCGTTAGTTTCAGTCCTTGCCAAATAGAATAATCATCATGGAATAACCAAAAAATCCCAATCGTAAGTAAGTAGGAAAAGTAACAGCAAAACACCAAACTTATCGCAACAAAACGAGTTCGATTGATCACTAATACACGAACTAAATATTGGCTGAAGATACCGGCACAGTGTACCGCGAATTGCCAATTTATAATAAAACATGCCAATGCGACAAACCCTGCCACTAGTAAGGTATCATGGGTATTGAGAATAAAATAACTGCCAAATCGACTCATAATGATCGGGTAGTCACCTTCGTAAACTATCGACCAAGAGATCGCATTTGCCGCAGCGACGAAATTAGCGAAATACGCAATGGCGTAAAAGGTAGTTTGTGAGCTGAATGGTCGAAATACTTCAGAGCAATAGCCTCGCCACTCTTCTTGGTTGGTAGTAGGCCCAACCCAATTGCGTTTTTTGCTTGGCATGCGCTCAGAAAAAGCAGGGCCGTTACGAAACAGCAGCCAAAAAATGGTCAGCGCCAATGCCACTAAGAGTATTGCTAACATACCCACCCCCCTTCAGAAATGTCCTTTCCACTGCCAATGGCGTTGGGGTCGTAAACTGCACTTCCCTAGATTATCGTGCTTAATCTCGTTTTAATGCACTGTTAAACATCAAATAATATTTTTTTCTCTTTGTTAAGGTTTAGCACACGATGGAAGGAGTTGCTGAATCTGGGTAGGACAAACAGGCGGGAATATCATCGCCTACCCAATAAATCTAAGCCTCGAGCTTTTCCTCAAAAACACCGAGCTCGCGGCCAAGCCAAATCGCGCGCTCAGTATGGTCAAGCAGCTCTTCATTACTCACAGGGTGGATGAGGGCAGAGAAAACCCCGCGATGGTTATCTAACCAAGCAACAAATTCTTCGCTCAGCGATTCTAAGTGCATTTCGAACATGGGCATTTTATGCGGGCCAACTAATTTGCATACAAGTGGGAATACGTGCAACACATCTTCGCGCTCTCTGCGAATAATGTCATTTAAAGCCTGCGCTTCTTCCTTTCGTTGCAACGGAAAATAAACGTGAACGTGATACATAACTTCTCCATGATATTCTCAGGGTATGCTCCCTTTAATGAGTCGCTACACTACCTCTATCTCCTAATGACTTCAAGAAGCAGGCTGTCTCACTGCCTCGTAACGCTTCGATTTGAGTAGGCAATTTTGTTGCAACATTCCTGTCAAACTCAGTGATTCCATTCAATTTAGAAAACGTATAACGCTAAAAACCAGTGCATTAGCCTACCAACTCACGGTGTAAGCAAAACTTTACTGTTGGACTCAGCCCGGATTAAAGCATAAATTAACATTTTGTTTACACTTACTGTATCTGGTTATACCAAGAATCATTACTGGATTAGGCGGTGTAAACAGCAGTAATAAGTAACGCATTGCGTTTTCCAAAGCACAAGTTCGTTAAACGCAGCATTGGTATAAGTGCGTACTATTAGAACACTAACCCTAGGTATAGCCTTTTGCGCTGATATCAATGCTTGAGTACTCATATTGGCTTTGATTTAACAATGAGCAGCTGCAGTCCAAAAGACCCGCAGCGTCAAAAGGAGCTTGAGATGAACGTTCAGGCATTACCCATGCATCGGTTTATCGACCATGATGGGAATCTCGTTAGCCAACTACCCAATTGGGCTGACTTAAAAACCTTGGTCGGGTTCTATCAAGATATGGTATTAACTCGCACCTACGATAACAAAGCCGTTGCCTTGCAACGCACTGGTAAACTGGGCACCTACCCTTCGCACCTCGGCTCAGAAGCCATTGGCATTGCGGTGGGCAGAGCACTAAAAACCAGCGATGTGTTTATCCCTTATTATCGCGACATGCCTGCATTGTGGTGTCGTGGCATCGGTATGGAAAAAAACCTGCAATACTGGGGAGGTGATGAGCGAGGCAGTGTTTTTACCCCAGAAGGTAGCCCGATACCTAGCCGAGATTTACCTTTCTGCATTCCTATCGCAACACAGTGCACCCATGCTGTCGGAGTCGCTTCAGCATTGAAGATCCACGGTAATCACGACGCTGCTTTAGTCATGTGTGGTGACGGTGCGACTTCCAAAGGCGACTTTCTTGAATCCATTAACTGTGCTGGTATCTGGAATATTCCATTGGTGTTTATGGTGAACAATAACCAATGGGCAATATCCGTCCCGCGTAGTTTGCAATGCGCCGCTGAGTTTTTATCAGAAAAAGCCAAAGGGGCTGGTATACCCGGTATTACTGTCGATGGTAACGATGTTGTTGCCGTATTCGATGCGACAATGAATGCCCTCGACCGAGCCAGAAAAGGCAAAGGCGCGACGCTTATTGAAGCGATCAGCTACCGTTTAAGCGACCACACTACAGCAGACGACGCTACTCGCTATCGTAACGAGGATGAAGTCCAAACCGCATGGCAATACGAACCAGTTCGTCGCCTCAAAGTCTTCCTCACTAACCAAGGCGCTTGGAACAACGAGCAAGAGCAACAGTGGCAAGAGCACTGTAAAGAGCAAGTTGAACTTGCGGTCGAACGCTATCTCAAGATGCCAAATCAGGCACCAGAAACGGGCTTTGATTTCCTTTACGAATCTCTTCCACAAGAGCTTCACGCGCAAAGGGATGAACTGATCAACAAAGCAATGCGTATGCAGGGAGGAAAACATGGCTGAACTCACGTTAGTTGAAGCGGTGAACCTCGCGCTGCATCATGAAATGGAACGCGACCCTCATGTAGTCGTCCTCGGTGAAGACGTAGGTGATAACGGCGGTGTATTCCGTGCGACCGTTGGGCTAAAACAAAAATACGGCCTTAAACGTGTTATCGACACCCCCCTTGCCGAAGCCCTAATTGGTGGCGTAACGGTCGGTATGGCAACGCAAGGATTACGCCCTATTGCAGAATTCCAGTTCCAAGGCTTTGTCTTCCCCGCATTGGAGCATTTGATGTGTCACGCCGCGCGAATACGTAACCGAACTCGAGGACGACTCACCTGCCCTGCGGTGTTCCGTGCGCCGTTTGGTGGTGGGATCCACGCGCCAGAGCATCATTCAGAAAGTGTCGAAGCACTGTTCGCCCACACCGCTGGTTTCAAGGTGGTGATTCCGTCTTCTCCTCAACGTGCATACGGGCTACTGCTTGCCGCGATTCGTAGCAATGATCCGGTGATGTTCTTCGAACCGAAACGCATCTATCGCACAGTGAAATCTGAAGTGGTGGATAACGGCGAGGCTCTGCCTCTCGACACTTGTTTTACCTTACGCAAAGGTCGCGACATCACATTAGTGACTTGGGGCGCGTGCGTGGTGGAATCACTACAAGCGTCTCAAACACTATCAAATCAAGGTATTGAAGTGGAAGTGATTGATTTGGCCAGCATCAAACCGATTGATACCGCGACCATCTTCCGCTCATTAGAGAAAACAGGACGCCTGCTTGTGGTGCACGAAGCGAGTAAAACCTGCGGTGTCGGCGCTGAGCTTTTAGCTCAAACCGCTGAGCATGCGATGTGCTTGCTTAAAGCGCCACCAAAACGCGTCACTGGCATGGATACCATTATGCCGTACTACCGCAACGAAGATTACTACATGATTCAAGAGGAAGACATTGTGCTGGCCGCACGCGAACTCGTGGAGGATTGGAAATGAAGACGTTTAATTTACCTGATCTCGGCGAGGGTCTCGCTGAATCAGAAATCGTAAAATGGCACATTGATGTTGGCGATATGGTCCAACTCGACCAAGTTGTACTCACCGTAGAAACCGCCAAAGCGACCGTTGATGTGCCTGCCCCATACAGCGGCAGAATTGTGAGTCGTCACGGGGAAGAAGGCGACATAATTAACATTGGTGCTCTGCTTCTGGAAATCGATGAAACCGGCGCAGAACAAACAGTCTCCGAGCAAAAACAAACTGCTGATGCAGCAACTGTGGTGGGTAATGTATCCCAACATGCGCACAGCGTGAATGTGGATGACTTCTGGATTGGCGGCGAACATAACCCATCACCAGACAACCTGATCACCGCTCTTCCCTCTGCTCGCTTACTAGCTAAGAAACTGGGCGTAGATCTTGCCATGGTCACAGGCAGTGGGCCTGATGGCTTGATTGTCGATTCCGATATCTACGACGAAGCTGGCAAACAACGCCCAGGGACCGAAGTGCTGAAAGGTGCACGCCGGACGATGGTTTCGACCATGGCGGAATCTCATCAAAACGTCGCGGCCGTTACCATCACCGAAGAAGCCGTGTTAGATGGCTGGAAAGAAGGTGAAGATATCAGTATCCGTTTGGTACAAGCCATCGTTCATGCTTGTCAGGAAGAGCCCGCCATGAATGCCTGGTTTGACGCAGAAACCATGACGCGCTGTGTCCACTGTACTGTCAACATTGGTATTGCCGTAGACAGCCGACACGGTTTGTACGTGCCTGTTCTTCGACACGCTGATGAGTATGAGCCACAAGAGGTACGCCGTTGGCTAGACCAAACTGTACAAGGTATTCGTGGCAGAAAAATTGGCCGCGAGCAGTTGCAACATGCGACTATTACGCTTTCAAACTTTGGCGCAATTGCAGGCATTTACGCAACACCCGTAGTCACTCCTCCACAAGTCGCGATTGTGGGTGCAGGTCGAATCATTGAGAAAGTGGTGATTCGAGATGGACATGCCGTAGCGGTTAAGGCGATACCACTGTCGATTACCTTTGACCACCGCGCATGTACCGGTGGTGAGGCAGCGAGGTTTACTAAAGTACTAGCCGCGCACTTGAGAAAGCCGAGTTCCTAGCGAATGATCACCAGTAATCAGCAAGGGCTTCCAGTTGGAAGCCCTTTTATTGTGAGGGTTACTTTCGCGTTAAAGAGAGATTACCCACTCACTCATTCTTCGCTATAGGGAATAACTCGGTTAGGTTTGTACTCGCTGAAAAGAATCTTAAGACTCTGATTATTTGAAAAACTTATAGCGCATCATTCCAACAAGCCTAAGCGCGACTAGGAATCTGAGGGCAAAGAGCACTGAAGGGCTTTCATAGCAATGAACCCGCAGCGCATTTTGATAACAGATTCTGAGTCACGCTCGTTCCTCGCTGTTCAGAATGACGACTTAAAGTAGTGAGCAGGAAAGAGATTTCCTGCTCGTTCGTTCTTCATTCTAAGGAATGACGCTGTCTGGTATGCACTCAACAAAAAGCGCCTTAAGAATCTGATTCTCGTTAGGAAATTTTAGCGCGTCATTCCAGCAAGCCTAAGCGCGACTAGGAATCTGATTGGCAAAGTGCACTGAAGGGCTTTCATAGCAATGAACCCGCAGCGCATTTTGATAACAGATTCTGAGTCACGCTCGTTCCTCGCTG